>NZ_JBEPAP010000026.1:0-115248 GCF_040298665.1 Streptomyces sp. NPDC001508 | reverse complement strand
GCGTCGGGCCGTCCTGACGGCCCGACGCCGCCCGCCCGCTGATCACCGCGAACCGAACGGCTCCGGCCACTGGCGCTGGGCGGCGCGGCGTTCATCGAGGAGCACCGAGCCCCAGGTGTGGCTCATGGCCCACGACGTCACCGGTCATGTCTTCGCGGCGGGCCACGACCCGGCCGAGGAGGTGCCCGACGAAGTGACCGACGTGGCGCTGCCGTTCCTCGCCGCACGGAGGTAACCACACGGAGGTAACCCCACGGGGGCAGCCGTACGGAGGCGACCGGGAGCAGACAGCCGGGCGGAGGCGGCCGCACGGAGGCGGCGGGGCGACGGCGGCCGGGCAGCAACCGGGCAGAGGCAACGGGGCGAACACAGCCAGGCGGAAGCGGCCGGGCGGAAGCGGCCCGCCGTGCTCCGTCCCGGCCCCGCTCGCCCCCGGTACGCCCCCGGGTGGGGGTGCGGGGTAAAGGAGCGGGCGGCGGCATGGCGGGCGTGGGGGAACACGACGGGCAGGGCACCGGGCAGGTGGGAGGCGGTCCGTGGGCGCCGTTGGCACACCGGCCCTTCCGCCGTCTGGCGGCTGCCGCGGTGACGCGCGCGGCGGGCATACCCGGCTGACGGCCGCCCGGCCCCACGGCCTGGCACCGGGCCGTGGTCTGCACATCGAGCAGGAGACAGCAAGTAAGAAACAGCACGTGCGGTATGCCAAACGGCAGGGCGGACCGCCCAAGTGCCCGATGGGGGTGTCAGACCTCGGTGGTCACCAGGGCGGCCCGGCGGGCGTGTTCCGCCTCGGCCTCGCGTACGACGCGGGCGCCGCGGTCGGGCGCGGTGTCCAGCCTGACCAGCGCCGCGGGGGTGGCGATGGCCGGCAGCATGTGGTTGTACAGGACGGAGACCCGCTCACCGAGGTCGCTCCAGCGGGCGGCGGCCTCGGAGAACGCCTGTGTGCCCAGCCAGGCCCCGAAGAAGCACTCGGCGGTCTGCGCGGGCTCGACGTGCGGCAGCACCTCGCCCCGCTCCCGGGCCTGCGCCAGCAGCGCGGTGGACTGCTCGATCCAGGCCGGCCAGGTACTGCCGAACACGGTGCGCCCCTGTAGGTCGCCGGAGAGCCGGATGCCTGCCCGCAGGATGACGTCCCGGGGGACCTGGTGCGCCAGCGTCATACCGGTGTCCACCCACTCCTGCAACTTCAGTTCGCGCGGCACGTGGTGGTCGCGGGTGATCCGCGCCTCGATCACACCGCGTGCCAGTGCTTCCTTGGAGTCGAAGTGGAAGTACAGGGCGCCCTTGGTCACCCCGGCCCGTTCCAGGATCTCCGCGATGGTCGCCGTGGCGTAGCCACGCTCGGCGAAGACCGAGGCGGCGGCCTCGATAACAGCACGGCGGGTCCGAACTGCACGCTCCTGCCGTGCCATGGGACCGCTCCTTTGGTGAAAACCAAACCGAACGTGATGCACCTTACCCCAATCCGCCACCACCGCCCCGGCGGTGATCGGCGGCGACGGCCCGTTGGTCTTGGGTGCCGCCCCGGCGGCCGGGCGCGGGGCCGGTGCCCTCTCGGCGGGTGAGGGAGCGGGCTCCGATTCGTCCACCCCGCGGGGCTGCCCGCGGCGTCGGCGTCCGGTGGCGGCCCTCGTGAGCGGAGCCTCCGTGCCGCACGATCAACCGACTCACCGCGCGGATCGGGGTGTTGGCCCGGCGCCGCCCCGGGAGCCGACCGGTCGCAGCGGTAACACATCGGACGCACAGGGGCGTTGACGTGTTCCCATGACGATCATAGGCTCCCCGGCCATCACCTCTGGCCCGGCCGGCGCCCCGGTCCGTCGGGGCTGCGGTGAGACCGTCCCGGAACGCCGGTGGTGCCGCTACGGGACGCGCGCGCGAGTGTCCCGTCGGCGCGGTCGGCCCGGCCGCATTGTCCGTAGCCTACGGGACGCGCGCGCGAGTGTCCCGTGTCAGCCTGGCCATAGGCCTGGCAGCGCGAGCCGACCGGCGGGAGGAGCTGTGCACTCCGACAGACACGACAGACACGACACACACGGCAGGCCCCGCGGGCACGGCGGAGACCGCGGGCACGGCACGGCCGGCGCGAACGAGCGGACACCTCCCGCAGCCGGTCCTGACCGCAGACGCTTCCTCGGTGTGTGCGCGGGAATCGGGCTGTCCTCCATGACGGCCGCCACCTGCACGCCGTCCGCCCCCACGCCACGCCCCACACCCGCCGCGCACCGGGCCGAAGCGGAGCGGGACCGCCCGGGCACATCCGATTGGCGCATCCGGTCCCGGGGCCCCGACACCGCCATCGCCGGGTACGCGGACCGGTCCAGCGTGACGCCCGGTGAGGAGTGCGGACTGCATGTGTCGACGACCGCCTCGTCCTTCCGTGTCTCGGCCTTCCGGATCGGCTGGTACGGCGGTGCCCAGGCGCGGCTCGTCTGGTCGTCCGGGCGCGTGCCGGGCCGTGCCCGCCCCGGGCCCCGCTTCCTGCCCGACACACGCACGGTGCGCGCCGCCTGGCCCCGCACCCTCGCCTGTGACACGGCCGACTGGCCGGAAGGCGCGTACCTGCTGCGGCTCGACGCGGACACCGGTCACCAGCGCTACATCCCGCTGATCGTCCGCTCCACCGAGGGCACCGGCCGTACCGTCCTCATGCACGCCCCCGCCACCTGGCAGGCGTACAACAGGTGGGGCGGCTACAGCCTCTACAACGGCTCCTCGGGCGCGTACGCCACCCGCTCCCTGGCCGTCAGCTTCGACCGCCCCTACGACGGTGACGGCGCGGAGAAGTTCCTCGTGTACGAGCGCGCGGCGGTGGTGCTGGCCGAGCGGCTCGGCATCCCGCTCGCCTACACCACCGGCACCGATGTGCACCACGACCCGGCGGTCCTGCACGGCGCGACGGCGGTGATCACGCTGGGCCACGACGAGTACTGGACCCCGCAGCAGCGGGACCGTCTCACCCGGGCCCGGGACTCCGGCACCAACATCGCCTTCCTCGGCGCCAACACCTGTTTCCGGCGCGTCCGCCTCGAACAGGGCGACACCGCGGCCGACCGCACGGTGGTCTGCTACAAGTCCTCCGTGCGCAGCGACCCGTACTACGCGACCCACCCCGCCCTGGCGACCACCGACTTCCGTCTCGCCCCGGCGGCCGACCCCGAGTCGTCCCTGACCGGAGTGCTGTACGAGGGCTACCCCACCGACGCGCCGTACGTCGTGCATGCCGCCGGCCACTGGCTGTACGAGGGCACCGGTGTGCGTCCCGGCGACGCGTTCGCGCACGTCGTCGGCGTCGAGTACGACCGGGTCACACCCGGGCCTTCGGTCCCGGCGCCCCTGGAGATCACGGCCCACTCCCCGCTCGTGTGCAACGGCCGCCCCAGCCACAGCGATTCCGCCTATTACACGGCCGCCGGCGGTGCGGGCGTCTTCGCCTCGGGCACCATGCGCTGGGTGGAAGGTCTCATGGCGGGCACCCCCGATGGTGGCCGCGACCACGGCATGGACGCCCGCACCCGCGACTTCGTCACCCGTACCACGGAGAACCTTCTGCGGGGCTTCGCCGAGGGCCCGGCCGCGCGGCACCGGCCCGCGCCGCGCCCGAACACCGAGGACGTGTACCGGAACGCCACCGTGTGAGCCGGCGCGTCGACCGCTTCACCATCGCACCTGTGTTCCGCTCGGGTCGCCGGTACGGCTCCTGCTCCCCCGCCCGAAGGCACAAACGCGCCGCCCTGCCGCGGGACGCGATGCCTCCCCACCGTCATCATGCTTCCGCACCACCGGGGCCCCCGCACCTCGACGGCCCTGTTGCGCCGGCGGGAGCGCCCTTGCGTGTGCCGACGGCGTCGCGGCCCCTGGCCGCCCCGCGCGAGACGACCGACCCGCTCCGCTGACGGCCGCCGAAGGAGCGCGGCGAACCGCGCTCGGCCGCGACGGTGCGGCGGGCGGTCGACGGCGGGCGGCCGCAGCCATCATCTACCCGGCCGCTGAACGGAATTCCCCTGTGCGTCAGCGGAAGTTGAGCAACCAACCGTACGTTCCGCTCATGTCGAACAGATCGCTCAGCACCTTCTCGGCGGCGATGCTCAGCTCCGCCGCACTCGTCCTCGGGGTCGTGGTCACCCCCGCGGGCGCCGACCCGACCGCGTCCGGCGCCGCCGCACCGGCGAACCGGACCGTGGTGGCCGAGGACTTCTCCGGCACCGCCCTGCCCGCGGGGTTCACCGCCGTGGAGGGCACCTGGCAGGTCAAGGGCGGCCGGTTGTATGGCACTTCGGCCAACGCCAACCAGCAGAGCCGCATCACGTTCGGCGAACACCTGGGCGACTTCCGCATCGAGGCGACCGCACGGTTCGAGTCCGTGAACGACTCCGCCCGCTGGACCGCGATGAACCTCGACGTCCCCGCCGACGGCGCCGTGCCCTGGCAGATCGCCACCATGCGCAGCGGCACGACCGCCGCCAACGGCCTGGAGTTCGCCCAGCGCACCACCGCGGGCGCCTGGAACGTCACCGACACCACCGCCGCGCCTTCGGCCGCCAGCACCGGCCGCGACGTACGGATCGCCGTCGAGGTGCACGGCGCCAAGGCCCGCTGGTACTTCAACGGCACCGAGGCCATGCGGACCACGAGGCTCGCCCGTTCGGCGCACGGCGTCGAGGCCCTGGTGGTCAACGGCGCCACCGTCTCCTTCGACGATCTGAAGGTGACCGAACTGCCCGTCGAGAGCCACCTCCGTCCCGCGGGTTCCCCGCTGACCGTGATCGCGCACCGCGGCGCCTCCTCCGCCGCCCCGGAGAACACCCTGGTCTCCGACGAGATCGCCCGGCGCGGCGGGGCCGAGTACATCGAGAACGACGTCCAGCCGAGCAAGGACGGCGTCCCGTATGTGCTGCACGACGGCACGGTGGACCGCACCACGGACGGCACCGGCGGCATCCGGGACCTGACGTCCGCTCAACTGGACGCGCTGGACGCCGGTTCGTGGTTCGCGCCCGCCTACAAGGGCACCCGCATCCCCACGCTGGCCGCCCAGTTGGCGGATCTGAAGAGCCGCGGCGGCGATCTGCTGCTGGAGATCAAGGGCGCCCACACCCGGGACGAGGTGGCCACGATCGTCAGGACCATCCGCGACCACGGCATGACCGGCCGGGTGTTCGTGCAGAGCTTTGAGGTCAGCGCGTTGCGGTACACCCACGAGCTGGCGCCCGAACTGCCGCTGGGTCTGCTGCGGGACTCCCTGGACGCCGACCCGGTGGCCGTCGCGGAGGAACTGCACCTCTCGGCCTACAACCCGTCGGACGGCGCCCTGTCCAAGAAGCCCGGCGTGGTGCGGGACCTGCACGCGGCCGGGGTCGCGGTGAACGTCTGGACGGTGGACAGCGCGGCCCGCTGGCAGGCGCTGGAGGCCGCCGGAGTGGACGGCATCATCACCAACCGTCCGGCGGAGCTGGCCGGTTGGAACGCCGCCTGGCTGCAGCGCAGGAACGAGACCCCGGGCGCACCGGCCCTGAGCGTCACCTCGCCGGCCGCAGGCGCCCGGCTCGACCGCGCGCAGACCCCGGTCGTCGCGGTGCAGTCCACCGGCGCCGACAAGGTCACCCTCACCCTGGACGGCGGCCCCGTCGGCGCCGGCAAGCCCCTGGATCTTTCCGGGCTCGCCGCCGGTGAGCACACCCTGCGCGCCGAGGCCACCGGTCCCGGCGGCACCGCCACGGCCACGTCGGTCTTCACCGTCGAGGCGTCCCGGACCGGTCTTGCCCATCTGATCCTGACCTCGGGCGCCGAGGATCACGCCGTCGCCACGCTGACCGGCATGCTCGGCCGCGCCGACTACAGGCAGCTCGCCACGTGGGCCGAGCGGCACGCCGGCAGGGCGGGGCTGTCCGGTGACCGCGCCGCTCTGATAGCGGCCGAGGCGTCCGCCCTGGCCACGGCCTGAGACGGCCACCGGCCGGTCGGTGACAGCCGCCGTCGGTCGGTGTCAGCCGGTGTCAGTGGGCGCCGGTCGGTGTCAGTGGGCGCCGGTCGGTGTCAGTCGGCCTTCAGGACCGCGAAGCCGGCCTCGCCCTCGTGGAACTGGGCGAACAGTTCCGCGAGGGTGGCCGGGCCCACGTGGTCGATGAGGAGCACCGGCTGTTTCACACCGTCCCGTTCGGGGGGTGCGAAGTCGGTGACGATCTCGCGGCGCAGCAGAATGACCTGGTCGTCGTCCGCCGGGTCGGCGGCGAGGGCGGCCAGGTGCTCGTGCAGGGTGTCGGTGCTGTCGGCCAGATCGGCGGCGAGCACCTGCCGGGAGGCCCGGATACTGACCGCCAGCCGGTCGCCGCCGCGTTCGTAGCGGGCCGACAGATCGAACGGCAGCAGATAGAAGACGCCCTCCTCGCCCTCGTGCCCCCGGTTCAGGAGTACGGAGACCATGCGCTCCCCGGGGTCCTCGGACGTCACATCGACGGAGAGGAGCACGCCGGTCTCCTCCGGGCCGAACGGCGGAACGGCGGTGATCCATATGCTGGGTGAGTCTGGTGAGTCGGTCATGCCGGGCATCCAAGCACACGCCTGTGACAGGCTCCGCTGACAGAACGGCGGGGCGGCACCCCGTCGGCCGGCTCGGTCGCGGCCGCCGGCGAAGTGCCGCCCGGGGTGGCTCGGGGTCAGCCCCTGCCCGTGCGCGGCAGGACCTGGACCGTGTCCCCGACGGCGCGCTCACCGCTCGCGTCGGACGTGGTGTTGACGAGGGCGCCGTCGACCGCCATCGCGGTGGAGCCTCCGCCGTCGAGGTTGAGTGCCTGCACGGCGCCGAGGGAGCGCATGAAGCCGGCGGCCTCGGCGAGCGTGAAGCCCTCGCTGACGCCGGGCTGACGACCGTCCACGGTCACCAGCAGCAGCCGGCCCCGGCGGTCGACGCCGGCCAGGGTGCGGGGCTGGCGCACGTTCGACCAGGCGAACCCGAAGGAGAGGTCGAGCGGGTCCAGGGTGCCCTCGGTGGCGGCGTCGATGTGCACACGGCCGTCCTCGACCAGGGTGGGCGCCGCGCTGACGACGCTGTCGTCGGGCCCGAGCCTGACCTGGCGTCCCGAGGCGTCCCGGACGACCTCGCGCAGCGTCAGACGCCGGGCGACGTCGGCGTGCTCGGTGAGCCAGGCGGCCGCCGCTCCGGTGCCTTGCAGGACGGAGCCCTTCGCGGGCACGGCACCGTCCCGGTCACCGCGCCGGACGACGACCCCGCGCTCGTCCAGCACCACCTGTACGCCGGTGCCCGTGGGCAGGGGGGCCCGGAAGGTGGGGGTGAACTTCACCAGGTCGTCCGCGAGCGTGCAAGTGGTGTCGTGCCGGGGCAGCTCGGTGGGCACGGCGCCGGGACGGCCGCAGTTGCGCAGCTTGCCCGGCACCCGGTTGATGCCCTGCACCGCGTGAGTGGCGGCGCCGGCGCGCACGGTGACGGTGGTGGACAGGTCCGCGACGCGCGGGCGCCGTCCGCCGTCGCCGAGGATCAGTGCCGCGCGTGAGCCGACGGCCATCGACTCCAGTCGGCCGTGTACGGCGGACAGCCCCGCCATCGTGCCCTGGACACCGTCCGCGTCCGAGGTGATGAAGAACCCGCCGTTGACGCCGACCAGGGAGCCGAGCCGGGCGGCCACCGCGGAGGTCTTCTCGCGGTCGGCGACGTCACCGCCGTCGCTGACCGCGACGGTGCCCCGCAGCCGGTCCGGGTCGACGACGGCGACATGGATGCGTTCCGCGTCGGCGCTCTGCCGTCCGTCGTAGCCCGTCCACTCGACGGAGGTGCGGAAACCGGCCGCCGTCACCGAGGAGTTGAGCGCGCCCGCCGCGGCCTGGGTGGCATACCGGCCGACCCTGACCTGCCAGCCCATCGTGCCGCGCGGGGTGTCGGAGTACGGGTCCCACACCACCCGTTCCAGCCGCGGTTCGAATCCGGCCGCGCGCAGCCGCGCGGCGGTGGTGTCGGCCCAGTCGCGGTCCCCGAGCGGAGCCCAGGCGGCGGCGCCGGTGAGCCGGTTGACGGCCGGTGCCTGGACGGTGACCGTCCACACGCCGGCGGCGTCGGGGTCGCGCAGCACCCCGCTGCGGACCTGGACACCGGGCGCCACCTGCTGGGTGGTCCAGGTGATCGTGCTGGTGACCGGGGCGGCGGCCCGCGCGCTCGCGGCGGCCGGCGGGACGAAGGCGATCAGGGCCAGCGCGGTCCCGAGCGCGATGCCTCGTCCGACTCCCTGTTTTCCGCGGCGCGCCCCGCGTCCCGGCGTCTCGGCTGTGACGGACATGCCTCTCCTGACGTACGGCTCCTGCGGTGCCGGCCGGCATGCCGTCACCGCGCTCGGCCACCATCACAGTCCCGCGGGGGGACGGTGGCGTGAGGCGTCAGGGACCTGCCGGGGAATCCTCGGTGACATCCGCACCCGGTCACCACGCGGCGCAAGAGCGACCAGCCCACGGTGGATCGGATATGACGGCCCGTCAAGTGGCGCCGTGCACCGTCGACATCGCGCCGACGTGCACGGTCCGGTGACGGCCACCGCCGTCGGCCGGGCGTCAGTCGGTGCGGTCGTGCACGAGACGGAAGGCGAGCACCGTGGCGTCGTCCGCCGTGTGCGGCCCGGTCAGTGCCCCGACCAGTTCCCGGACGAAGGCGTCCAGCGCCTCGCCGCCGGGCGGGATGCCGTCGTCGGCGTACGCCTCGACCACCCCGAGCAGCCGGGAGCAGTCCCGGTCGAGGTCGGAGCCGCGGCGCTCGATCAGCCCGTCCGAGTACAGCAGCACCACGTCACCGGGCCGCAGGAAGGTGCCGGCCGCCGTGTAGACCTCCCCGGGCAGCACGCCCAGCGGCAGTCCGGGACCGCCCGGCGGAGGGTCGAGCAGGCAGGCGTGCCGGCCGCGTACCAGGACCGGCAGCGGATGCCCCGCGCACGTCCAGCGCAGCAGTCCGAGGTCGGGACGGTACAGGGCGATGACCGCGGTGGCCGTGGACTCCGCCCCGTCGTCACAGGCGACCGCGTTCAGCCAGCCGGTCAGCCGCTCCACCAGCTCGCCGGTGTAGGCGAGGCCGCCCAGCGCGTAGCGCAGTTTCGCCATCAGGGTGACGGCGTCGAGGCCATGACCGCGGGCGTCACCGAGCGCGATCAGCACCTTGCCGTTCGGCAGGATGCGGGTCTTGTACCAGTCGCCGCCCACCCGCGCCGCGCGTGCCTCGGGGCGGTAGACGGCGGCCGCCTCGATCCCGCGCCGGGCCAGTTCCGCCGGGAAGCCCGGCAGTACGGCGTCCCGCAGGCGCTCGGCCACCTCGGCGACCGCGTCCGCCCGCTCCCGCTGGGTGCGGGCCTCCCGGCTCGCCTGCGCGGCCAGGGCCCGGCTGGTGCGGTCGTCGGTCACATCGTGCAGCACCGCGCGTACGGCCCACACCGGGCCCTGCGCCAGGCGTACCGGCTCCGCGACGAAGCGGACGATCCTCTCGCCGGGACCGGACAGGGGCAGATCGCAGTCCGCGATCTGCGAGCCCAGCAGGATGTCGTGGACGGACCGGTACAGCGCCTCCAGGCCGTCCGGTGTCACCATGCGGCCCAGTTCGACGAGGCCGGGAAGCGGCTGCCCGGCGGGCAGCCCCAGGACGCCGGGCAGCCCGGACGACGCGTCCGCGCTGCCGTCGCCGAGATTCCACTCGGCCCATCCGACCCGCACCAGGCGCTGGGCCTCCTGCGCCGTCAGGGATTCGTGCCCGTGTTCCCAGGTGAGCAGCAGCAGATCCGCGCAGGGGATCACCCGTACCTCGCTGCTCACCCGGATCACCAGAAAGCCGGGCCCGGGCAGCGGCCACTCGGCGGGCTCGGGGCCCTGCACCCGACCGCTGCGGTGGGCCTCGGTGAGCAGGTGTGGCACGGCCGTGTCGGTGAGGGTGGGGAAGCGTTCGAACAGCGGCACCGGCCCGGTCCACGACGCAAGGGTCCCGGGCGGCAGCCGGCCTGCCATGTACGCGCGTGCGGCCTGGTTCTGCCCCACGTCGTAGAACTCCGGCGGCCCGCCCGCTTCGTCGGGCACCGGGAGGACGAGCGTGGTGGGCACGGGAAGGGCGTCCAGCAGTTCCCGGACCGGTGAGTCGATGCCGGGGGTGGGCGGCGGCAGCCCGCGGGAGCACAGCCGCCGTCTGACACCGGGAGCGGCGGAGTACGCCTCCACATAGCGCGCGATCCTGAACCGCTGCTCGGTCAGCAGCAGTTCCAGCGCCTGGAGTCTGCGGCGGCTCGGCATGTCGCCGGTGGCCGTCGAGCTGAGCGACGCATCGGCCCCGACCGGATTGTCCGCCATGCGCTCGCACGCCTCCTTCTCCCGGGGCCGCACTGCGGCCGGGTGCGTCCGGCGCTCTGCGGTGTGCGGCACCGGCGCGTCCCCTTCAGTCCCATGCTCCGCGCCCCGTGACGGGCGAGCCACTCGACGCCCGCGCCCCGGCGACCGGCACGGCCGCGCGGTGGGACACGGCGACCGCCGGACCAGCGGTTCACGACCTCCTAGGGCGTGTCTCGAAAGTCCCGTCTGGCCCTCCGGGCGGACGACGCTACTTTCGAAATACGCCCTAGTCCCGTGCCGCCCGCACCTGCGCCGGACCCGAGGAACCCGCCGGGCGCACGGAATCCGCCGGCTTCCGCGCCGCCTGGCGCGTCGCCGCCGCGCGCGCCTTTTTGACCACTTGCGCCGGGTCCGAGTCCCGCTGGAGGGAGAGCAGGGTCAGATGCCACCAGTCGGTGAGGCGTTCGGTGACCGTGTGCGGGCCCTCCAGGGCCTCGGTGAGAGTGCACAGGCCGAAGAAGGCCCGGACCAGGGTGCGGGCGGTGGCGGCGGGGCGTACGTCGTGCGCGAGGTGGCCGGCGGCCCGGGCCTGGGCAAGGAGGCGGGTGGCGGCGGCGGTCCACTGGGCGAAGGGGTCGGGCAGCGGGGCGTCGATGGTGTCGCGCTCGGCCCACAGGCGTGCGCCCGCGCGTGTGAGGGTGTCCTCGGCGAGGGCCCGGGCGATCTCGTAGCTGAGGGTGACGAGGCGTTCCAGGGGCGGTACGGCGCGGTCCGTGTACCGCGCGGCGAGGCCCGACCAGGTGGCGAACCGGTCCTGGACGACGGCGAGGGCGATCCCCTCCTTGCTGGCGTAGTGGAAATAGACGGAGCCGCTGGTCCGCCCGGACCTGGCACTTATGTCGTTGACGCTGGTACCGGCGTATCCCTGTTCGGCGAAGAGGCAGGCAGCTGCCTCCAGGAGTGATCTGCGGGTTGCCCTGGCCCGTTCCTGCAATGTGCTGTCCACTTTCGCTCAGCATTGCCCTGACGACGGAGAATGTAATGCGCCCGCGCACGCCGGGTGGAATTATCGCCGACCCTGTGCGGTAAATGCTCAATTCTTTCGAAGGTGAACGCTCGCGGGTGATTTCGGGCCCGATTCGGCGCGGCTCCTGGCGGCGACGCGACTTTTTACGGCCTGGCCGCACCTATTCCGCATTGCCTCCCGCATATGCATCAACTCGGCAGCATTTATGCAGCGTTGACGGGACGCGGAAACGGCGGCCGAGTGCCCTGCGCGCAAGCCCGCTTACACCCTCACTCCGACCACTGTCGAGCACTCGAAGTAGTGATTGCGTGAGGCTCCGAGCCGAAAATAGCGTAGCGACCGCGATGTTTCCCCTTTGCGACTAAATGACCCGAGTCCGGGCCGTTTCATCCGTACGACGACACCGATGGAGGCGCCCGCTCTGCGCGCGTCCGGCACGGGGAACCGCAGCATTCGCCCGAACCGCGGTCCGCCACGAGCAGGGCCGCCCCTCCCGCAGGAGCCACCGTGACCACCCAGGCATCTTCCCTTCTCGACTGGTCCCCCGAAGCCGTCGTCTTCGACTGCGACGGCACCCTGATGAACACCGAACGCCACTGGCAGGACGCCCGGATGAGGGCCTTGCGCGCCTTCGGCCTGCGGCCGTCGCCCGGGTTCGCGGAGCGGGCCAAGGGCGTGCACTACACCGACTGCGGCCGTCTGATGGCCGAGGAGGCGCACAAGCCCGAGCTGACCGACGACCTGACGCAGGCGCTGCTGGCGAACTTCCTGGAACTCGTCGCCGGCGATCCCGCGACCATGCCGGGTGCCGCCGAGTTCGTGCGGTCGCTGTCCGGCCGGCTGCCGCTCGCGGTGGCCAGCAACTGCCCTCTGGAGGTCGTGGAGGAATGCCTCTCCCGAGCGCGGCTGCGCCGTCACTTCCGGCACATCGTCGTACCGTCCGGCATGCCTCCGGACACGCCCGGCACGGACCCGGCGGCCGGTACGCCGGGGATCGTGCGGCCCAAGCCCTGGCCCGACGTGTACGCGACGGCGGCACGGCTGTGCGGCGCCCGGCCGCAGGACACGCTGGCGGTCGAGGACTCCCTGACGGGCGTCGAGTCCGCACGGCGGGCCGGGCTGCGGGTGCTCGGGGTGGGGCCCCGGCCGAGTGAAGCGGACGCCGAGCGGGCCGACCTGTGGGTGCCGGCCCTGCACTCGCCGCTGCTGCGGGCCTGGGTCCGGGACCGGGTGCCGCGCCCCGCAGGACCCGCCCCCCGGGTGGGCAACCAGCGGGGACCCGAAGAACCCGGCTGAACCCACCCGACCGCCCGGCCCGACGCCCGACTCGGAGCCCACAGGAACCCGGCTGAACCCACCCGACCGCCCGGCCCGACGCCCGACTCGGAGCCCACAGGAACCCGGCTGAACCCACCCGACCGCCCGGCCGGAGGCCCGACCGGGGTGACGAACCGCTCCTCGCTGCTGCCGACGAGGTCGTCCTTGGTGTCGGAGCAACGAAAGGGGGCGCACCGTGAGACACCGCCCACACGGACGATCTGGCCGCTCCTGTCGCACCGACGGGGCGGGGGTCCTGGTTCGGCAGGGCGGCCGCGTACCTCGCGGCGCCCGTCGCACCGGCGGGGCGCGCGTACTGCACCAGCGGCGTGCCGGTGCCGCCCGCCGCCGCGGGGACCACGACCACCGAGTCCGGGCCCGGCTCGGCGAACCGCAGGACCCCCATCGCCGTACGGCCCGTACCGATCATGGCGACGACCCCGGCGAAGTCCAGGCTCTCCGGCTATCTCATGCACCGGGTCGACGCCGACGACGGCGAGTTCCGCGTAGCCGCCGGGCGCGAACCCGAGATGGGCCACCACGCGTCGCCCGCGACACCGCTCGGCGACCCCCTCGCCGAGCGACTCGACCGCACCGGCCACCTCACGTCCCGGCACGGCGGGCAGGACAGGCGGCTCGGGTACGGCCCCAGGTGCTGCCGTACCCGACCCCGTGCGCCCCATCGCGAGGCCGCGATCGGCGCGCGGCGTGGCGTGCATTCCGGTCGTCGGCCCGGCGTGTCGGCGCTAGTCCGCGCAACCGGGTGACGGCCCGGCCGTTCCAAGGGCGTCAGGGTCGCCCACCGCACCTCAGGGCGCACCCGGGCAGCCGTCTTTCACCCGAACGGCTCAGGGTCCGTCCGCACTGAGTGCGCGGTCACCCATCCGGACGCAGGCTGAAACCGTTCGTGCCACGGACACGCCACAGGCTGATCACTACTCCTCTGGGAGGTCACGTGATCCTGCTCGCCCTGCTCATCCCCGTCGCACTGCTGCTCCTGATGTTCGCCATGCAGGCCCTGGAAGACCTCCTGTTCCCCCCGCCCCCCGACCCTCCCGACCCCGAGCCTCCGGGACCGCCGCCGGAGGACTACGTGCCCGAGTGGTCGGCCTCTGCCTGAGCGGCCGGGCCGTGCACATGTCGCGGTCGGGGCGCCCCTGCCCGAGCGGCCCTTGTCGCGGCAGTCCGTGAAACTCGTACGATCAGCAACTCGTCCACGCCGTGCTGCCTCTGAGCCACACCGCGCGACAGCGCCGTTCGACCACCTGCGCACCTGTGGAGCGCCATGAGCGCCGGTGGCGCGGGCGGGGTCCGCCCGAACCGTGTACGGGACGGTTCCAGCGGTGTTCACGAACTGGCCTTGTCCGGTGTCTATATGTGCTCTGGTCGATACCCATGGAGCCCCCTGACCCGCGAGCCCTCGCTCGCGGGTCCCTGCCAACGGCTGTAGAGGACCAGAACACCCATGTGGAGATCCGTTTCGCGGCGTGCGCCGCGGCCCGGCGCCGGACGGCGCCGACTCCTGGCCGGCGCCCTCGCGTTGGGCACCGTCCTGTCGGGCCTGCTGCCCGGCACGGCAGCGGCGTCCAACAGCACCATCGACCCCTTCGACGCGGTCGACCAGTTCATCGGCACCCGGCTGGACACCGGCCAGAACAAGGGCAACAGCGCCTACGGCGACACCTATCCCGGCGCCACCGTGCCGTTCGGCATGGTGCAGTCCAGCCCCACCACCTACCGGACGAGCGACGGCGACCAGAAGGGCGGATACGAGTACACCGCGGACCGGATCCGCGGCTTCGGCATGACCCGGCTGTCCGGCACCGGCTGCGAGGGCCGGTTCGGCGCGTTCGACTTCCCCGTACTGCCGTACACCGGCGAACTGCCCGGCGGCGCGCTGCCCACCAGCCCGGCGACGCGCATCACCGACTACTACCTGCCGTTCAGTCACACCGCCGAGAAGGCCGAGCCCGGCTACTACTCGGTGCGCACTGATAACGATGTCAGGACCGAGCTGACGGCCGGCACCCGGGCCGCGGTCAGCCGCTACGACTTCACCGGCGCGACCGGCTCCACCCTGCTGATCGATGTCGCGGGCTCCAACAACCGCATCTTCGGCAGCCAGGTCACCATCGAGGGCAACACGGTGAGCGGGTGGGTCGACGCCGCCTCCATCTGCGATGTGGGCAGCCACTACCGCGCGTACTTCTCGACCACCTTCGACAAGCCGATCCGCTCCTTCGGCACCTGGCAGGGCGGCACCGTCACCCCCGGGTCCACCACCGCGCAGGGCACCGACACCAAGCACGGCGCCGGCGCCTATCTGGTCTTCGACAAGGGCGCCAAGGTGACCGCGAAGAGCGGGCTGAGCTATGTCGGCGTCGCAGGCGCCGCCCTGAACCGGGACACCGAGGTCGGCTCGTCCGGCTTCGACAAGGTCCGCGGTCGGGCGGCCAAGACCTGGCGCGAGGCGCTGAACACCGTGACGGTGGACGGCGGCGGCAGGGACCAGCGGGTGAAGTTCTACACCGCCCTGTACCACGCACTGCTGCACCCCAACGTGTTCGAGGACGTTGACGGCCGGTGGACCGGCTACGACGGCGAGATCCACCGAGTGGCCCGGGGACACCACCAGTACGTCACCTTCTCGGGCTGGGACACCTACCGCGGTCAGGCCCAGCTGGTCGCGCTGCTGTTCCCCAAGGTCGGCGACGACATCAACCAGTCCATCGTGGACATGGTGCGGCAGACCGGCAGCTGGCCCAACTGGCCGCATCTGAACCAGTCGCAGCAGAAGATGAGCGGGGACTCGCTGCAGTCGCTGCTCGCCTCGGTGGACGCCTTCGGCAGCACCCACTACGAGCGGGCCGCCGCGCTGGCCTCCATGGTCGCCACCCAGTCGCTGCCCGCCACCACCACCAAGCGGGCAGCCGGCTACCAGTACTTCAGCACCGGGTTCATCGAGAACCGCAAGGGCAACTCGGCGACCTCCACGACGCTGGAGTACGCGATCGACGACTTCGGCATCGCCCAGCTCGCCGGGCGGCTCGGCGACCACGACGCCTACCGGACGTTCATGGCGCGCGCGCAGAACTGGCAGAACGTCTTCGACAGCCGGACCCAGCAGATCCGGCCCCGCGGCCGCACCGGCTTCGACCAGGGCTTCGACCTCGGTGAGCGGGGCGACCAGTTCGACCAGGCCACCGGCTACCAGTACGGCTGGCTGGTGCCGCAGAACGTCGGCACGCTGATCGAGAAGCGCGGCGGGGTCGCGAAGACCACCGCCGAACTGGACGAGCACACCGAGAACCTGGACGCCGGCGTGTACAACGTCACCGGCGCCTACCTCAGCAACCAGCCCAGCTTCTCCATGCCGTACGTCTACAACTGGCTGGGACGGCCCGACAGGACGGCCGATGTGCTGCGCCGCGCGACCACCGAGATGTACGACACCTCGCCGTCCGGGCTGCCGGGCAACGACGACCTCGGCTCGCTGAGCGCCTGGTACGTGTGGGCGAACCTGGGTGTCTACCCCTCGATCTACGGCACCGCCAACCTGGTGGTCTCCGCCCCGATGTTCGAGCACATCAAGGTGAGGAGCGCCGGCACGGGACGCACCATCACCATCGCCGCGGACGGCGTCGCCCACGGCCGCCCGTACGTCGACGGCCTCAAGGTGAACGGGCACCGTACCAGCCGCTCCTGGGTGGGCGAGGACTTCGCCCGCAAGGGCGGCACCCTGAAGTTCACCATGGCGGGGACCCCCGGCACCTGGGGTACCGGCGCGGGCGACGTGCCGCCGTCGTACACGGACGGCGGTGACGACCGCAACAACATCGGGACCACTCCGGCGGGCCGGGGCGACCTGGGCTCGCTGGATCTGAGCGACAACTCGCTCTCGCGCGAGCAGCTCGCGGCGGCCGGTGCCACCCCGGGCGCGCGTCTGCCGCTGGGCGACACCGGCGCCGTCTTCACCTGGCCTGAGGCCGCGCCGGGCGAGCCCGACAACTGGATCCCGCACGGCCAGCGGATCGAGCTGCACGGCGCCCCGGCGACCGCCGTCAGCTTCCTCGGCCTGGCCGCCAACGGCCCGTCGCAGGGCACCGCGGTCGTCGAGTACACCGACGGCAGCAGCACGCAGGTGCCGGTCCGGTTCACCGACTGGACCCCGGGCACCGCCTACCAGTTCGGCAACACCCCGCTGGTCACCACCAACGGGCGCAACAACGTCTCCGGGGGCTCGGACAGCGCCCAGGCGAAGGTGTTCGCCACCGTGCCGACGGCGCTCGACCCGGGCAAACATGTCGCGTCCGTCGTCCTCCCGCAGGGCACGGACCGGGGCGTGATGCACGTCTTCGACGTCACCCTGACCACCCGCTGACCGACCGGCCGCCGGCCCGAGGCGCCCGCCCCCGCACCGCCGCGGGGCGGGCGCCGCTGTTTCGGCCGGCCGACCCGGTGGCCCGCTGCGGCTTCACGGAGTCGGCTCTCCGGTCGTACGGCTCCGGCCGCCGGGATACTTGCATACAAGCTAGCGGGGTGCGACGATCCTGCCGTGAATTCCCCTGAGGCAGCACGCAGTTCGGAGCGGTCATCGGCCGGCGGTGATCTCCGGCTGTCACCGGTCACCCGGAACCGGACGCGCACCCGCACGTCGGACCTCGTCCACGACGAACTGGTCTCGGCGATCCGCGAACTACGGCTCGTCCCCGGGGCCTCCCTGTCGGAGACGGACCTCGCCAACCGCCTGCACGTCAGCCGCACTCCGGTCCGCGAGGCCCTGGCCCGCCTCGTCGACGCCGGACTGGTCCATGTGGTGCCCCAGGTGGGCACCCGGGTGGGGCTGATCCGGCTGCGCGACGTGGAAGAGGCACGCTTCGTCCGCGAGAGCCTGGAGGTCGCGGCCTTCGAGACGGCGTGCGCCGACCCGGCACCCGACGTCACCGCGCTGCGCGAACTGCTCGACCGCCAGGAACACAGCTACCGCACCGAGGACTACGACGCGTTCTTCGCCGCCGACGAGGCACTGCACGGCGAGATCTTCTCGCTCAGCGGCTACCCCGGAGCCTGGCAGGCCGTGCAGCGGATGAAGCTGCAACTCGACCGGCTGCGCCGGCTCGCGCTGCCCGACGCCGCCGCGATGCGGGAAGTGATCGACGAACACCGGCTGATCGTGGACGCGTTGGAGAACGCCGACGCGACCGCCGGCCGCACCCTGATCAGCCGGCACGCCAGGCGCGTGCTGGAGCGTGGCCCGGCGCTGCGCGCCGAGCACCCGGGCTACTTCACCGAATGAGCACCACGGCGGGCACCGGACATCCTGGGCCCGGAAAGGAACGTGACACATGCGCAGATTCGACGGACGGACGGTGCTCGTCACCGGCGCGGGCTCCGGCATCGGCCTCGCGATGACCCGCAGGTTCCTCGACGAGGGGGCGACCGTGTACGCGGCGGACCTCGACCCCTCCGGTGTGCCGGACGGGAGTGTCGCGGTGACGGTGGACGTGACCGAACCCGACTCCTTCGCGGCGGCGGTCTCCCGGGCGGTGACCGAGACCGGCGCGCTGCACGTCCTGTGCAACAACGCGGGCGCGTCCTCGACCACGGACCCCGTCAGCTGCACCGTGGAGGAGTGGGAGCACACCTTCGCGGTCAACAGCCGCGGGGTCTTCCTCGGCACCAAGTTCGCGCTGCCGCACATGCTGGCCCAGCGGCACGGCGCCATCGTCAACACCGCGTCGGTGGCCGGGCTGGTCGGCCTGAAGGACCGTGCGGCCTACTGCGCCAGCAAGGGCGCCGTCGTCGCCTTCACCCGCCAGGTGGCCGTGCAGTACGCCGGAACCGGAGTGCGCTGCAACAGCGTCTGCCCCGGAACCGTCGACTCGCCCTGGGTGGGACGGCTGCTCGACGCGTCCGACGACCCGGAGCGCTCGCTCGCCGAACTCGTCGCACGGCAGCCGATGGGCCGGCTCGGCACCCCCCTGGAGGTCGCCGCGGCGGCGCTCTATCTCGCCTCGGACGAGGCCGAGTTCATCACCGGCACGGAACTGGTCGTGGACGGCGGACTGCTCGCCGCCTGACGGCCGGCCCCTACAAGACGTTCTCCGCGGAGCGACATAAGGCGGCCACCGTGGCGGCGGCGGAGCCATCGCGGCCGGTCGCGCTCGCGCGGCGGAGCGGCATGGCTATACCGTCCCGCGCCCCTTGCGGGCGCTGAGGGCGTCGGTCAGCAGGTCGAGCAGGCGGGCGGTCTGGTCGGGGGTGGCGTCGTTCGCTGTGGCCAGGAAGACGCCGAGGAGCATCAGCGTGGCGTCCTCGGGGGCCACGTCCGCGCGGAGCGCGCCCGTGCGCGCCCCGGCCTTCAGGAGCGTGTCGAGAGCGCCGGTGATGCGTTCCCTCGTGGTGGAGGTCGCGATGCGTCCCGAGGCCCAGCCGGCGCGGAGCGTGTCGAGCATGCCGCGCTTCGTGACGACGAACGCCGCGTAGCGGTCCAGCCAGGCGCGCAGGGCGACTTCGGGCGGGAACGCGTCGAGCAGCGCGGGTGCGCTGGTGGTCACGTCGTCGAGTTCGGCGGCGTAGACGGCTTCGACCAGTGCCTCGCGGGTGGGGAAGTTGCGGTAGAGCGTGCCGATGCCGACGCCGGCCGCACGCGCGATCGCTTCCAGCGCGACGGTGTCGTCGCTGGCCGCGAAGGCGGCACGGGCGGCGTCGATGAGCTTGTCGCGGTTGCGGCGCGCGTCGGCGCGGGCGGGCCGTGCGGCACCGGCCGGCGGTTCGGCTCGGGCGCCCGTGGGCGCCGGTTTCTGCGGAGTCAAAGCGGAGGGACCTCCGGTTGTGTTACGGTCAAACAAGCGGAGGGTCCTCCGCTTCATCCATCATCGCACGGGGACGGTTCTCCCATGACCTCTGCCGACACCCCTTCCACCGACGTCACCGCCGGCGGCGCTCCGCGTCCCGGCGGCCCCGGCCCGCTGGCCGGCCGCACCGTCGCCCGCATCGGATACGGCGCCATGCAGCTGGAGCGCCTGCACGGCGACCGCAAGGCCGGCATCGCGCTGCTGCGCCGCGCCGTCGAGCTGGGCGTCGACCACATCGACACCGCCCAGTTCTACGGCAACGGATTCGTCAACGACCTGATCCGCGAGGCGATCCGCCCGCAGGACGAGGTCGTCGTCGTCAGCAAGGTCGGTGCCGACCCCGACCCTAACGGCCCCCTGCCGCTGCGGCCCGCGCAGCGGCCCGAGCAGCTGCGGGCGAGCGTGGAGGCCAACCTCACCGCGCTCGGCGTCGACCGGATCCCGGTCGTGAACCTGCGGCGCCTGGACGCCGGCCCGGGGCTGCGGGCCGAGGGCGACCAGGCGGTCGACCCCGACGACCAGCTCGCGGTGCTGACCGGGCTGCGCGACGAGGGCAAGATCGGCGCGATCGGCCTGAGCGGCGTGACGTACGACGTGCTGCGCCGGGCCCTCCCGGCGGGCATCGTCTGTGTGCAGAACGCCTACAGCCTGGTCAGCCGCGTCGATGAGGACATGCTCCGGCTGTGCGCCGCCGAGGGCATCGCCTGGGTTCCGTTCTTCCCGCTCGGCGGCGCGTTCCCCGGCATGCCGAAGGTGACCGACGAGCCGGCCGTGCGCGCCGCCGCGCAATCCCTCGGCCGCACTCCGTCCCAGGTCGGCCTTGCCTGGCTGCTGCGGCACGCCGAGAACGTCCTTCTCATCCCCGGCACCGCGGACACCGGGCACCTGGAGGAGAACATCGCGGCGGGGACAGTCCGACTGGACGACCTGGACGACGCGACGCTCGCCGCCCTCGACGCCGTGCCCTCCCGGACGGCCGAGATCCCGCTGGACTGAGCGGCCCCCGGCGCAGGCCGCACGCGCCCTCGACGAGGAGACGGGCAGGGGCGGCCCCGGGCGCCGGAAAACACCCGGAACCGCCCCGCGCAAGGCCCGGGAGTCACTCCTCCCGTTCGTACTCCGCCTGGGCATTGCGGTTGAGCAGGTCCTCCTGGGCCGAGTGGTAGACGCCGCTGACGAACTGGCGGGCGTGCTCCCGGTCCATCGCCGTGCCCTGTTCGCTGACCAGGCGGTCCGTCCACTCCTGGACCGTCTTCTCCATGTTGATGTCGTCGCCCTTGGCCATGGTTCTCCTCCTCCTGGGGCCGGCGCCGCCGCGGCCCGCGAGGCCGGCGGGTTTCCCGGTCATGGGAGAGCGTCCGTACGCCTCACACGCTAGGTCCACGCGCTGCGCTCGGCGACTCGTGTCCCGTGGGGCGGCCGGGCGGCGCCCGCCGTGAAGCCGGGTCACGACCGGGTCGGCGTCGAGTGGAAGGTCCAACGGCCCGACCCCACCTCGTACACCACCTCCGAGCCCTCGGTGCGCAGCAGGCGTGCGCCGCCGGGAGCGTCGGCGTGACCCGCGTCCGCCGGGACGTGGATCTCCGCCGTGCTGCCCGCGGGCACGTCCACGGTCAGCCGGAAGCGGCCTGAGTCCCGCCGCCAGTCGGTGCGTGCCACACCGTACGGGGTGGTGTACGAGCCGGAGGCGGACGTCATGCCGCCCTCGACCGCGGGGTCGATGAGCAGCTTCGCGTAGCCGACCGAGTCGGCCGTCTGCGCGATGCCCGCGACCCGGCCGATGAACCACCCGTCGATGGCGCCGAGCATGAAGTGGTTCTGCGACTGGCCGGGGCCGCCGTCCCAGGATTCGCCCAGCGTCGTGTTCCCGGCGCGGACCTGGTAGCCGTAGCTGGGGCTGGTCGTCTGCGTGGCGATCCGCAGCACGATGTCGTCCCGGCCCGCCGCGGACAGCACGCGGAAGGCGGCCGGCAGCGAGATCTCGCCGAGCACCAGATGGTGTCCCGCGTCCTGTACGGAGGCCGTGAAGTGGGCGAGCAGGCGGTCCCGCTCCCCCGCCGGGTAGGCGCCCATGTCGAGTGCCAGGGCCTCGGCGCCCTGCCCGCCGCCCCCGAAGGTTCCGGTGGCGGTGTCGTAGTACGTGGCGGCGAGCGCCTTCGCGCTCGCGTCGGCCTTCGCCCGGTACTCCTCGGCCGCGGCCCGGTCGCCGAGGACGGTGGCGATCCGGCCGAGGGTGTCCACGACCCGCCAGTAGCCGTAGGTACCGGCCACCGCGCGCGGGAAGGTGCGGTCGGGGGTGAACCAGTCGCCGAGGCCGTAGTCCAGGATGCCGCCCGAGACCTGGTTCTCCAGGAAGGCCGCGTACTGCCGCATGCGCGGGTAGTAGGTGCTCAGCGTGTCCCGGTCGCCGTAGGTGGTGTACAGCTGCCAGGGCACGAGCACGAAGGCGCCGCCCCAGTTGGCGTCGTTGCGGTAGGCGCCGGGCAGGTTCGTGTACTCCGGCACGGTGCTGGGCACCAGCCCGTCCGCGGTCTGTGCGTCGGCCATGTCCCGGACGATCTTGCGGAGGTGGGCCTGCATGTCGTAGTTCCCGGCGAGCGCGGGGAAGACCAGCTGGTCCTGTTCCAGCCAGCCGAGTTTCTCCCGGCTGGGGCAGTCGGTGAGGACGCTCATCATGTTGCCCTCGATCGCCCGTCGGATCAGCCCGTGGATGTCGTTGACGAGCGGGTCGGAGGTGGTGAAGGTGCCGGCGGACGCGTTGTCGGTGCGCAGCACCTTGCCCCGTACGGTGACCGTGGCGCCCTGGGGAACGCCCTTGAGTTCCAGATAGCGGAAGCCGTGGTAGCCGAACCGCGGGTGCCAGGTCTCGGCGCGGCTGCCGCGTGCGGTGTAGCTGTCCCACAGCGGGGCGCCGACGTTGCTGATGGACTGGAAGGCGTGGCCGGCCTTGAGGCTCTCGGCGGGGTAGACGCGGATCTCGGTTCCGGCGGGTGCGCTGACGGTGATCTCCGGCCAGCCGGCGATATTGCGTCCGAGGTCGAAGACGCGGCTGCCGTCGGCGCCGTCGACTTCCTTGCCCTTGAGGGTCTCCACGACCCGGATCGGTTCGGTCTCCCTTGCGCTGAGCCGGGCCGGCCGCTCCGCGCCGCCGGGTCCCGACACGGTCACGACGCGGCGCCAGTCGTGCCGGTTACCGCGCGGCTCGTCCCAGTGCGGGATCTCCCGGCGCGCGTCGTAGTCCTCGCCTCCGTACCAGTTGGACGAGGTAGTGGGTCCGAGCGTGGTGCGCCAGTCGTCGCCGCTGGTGACGGTGCGGACGCTGCCGTCGGCCAGGGTCACTTCGAGCCGGGCGATCAGCTTGGGGTCGCTGAGGTTGCCGTACAGCTTGCGGTAGCGGTCGGCGGTGCTGACGACGTTGGACATGCCGTTGCCGAGGGCCACACCGATGGTGTTGGCGCCGGTCCGCAGCCGGTCGGTGACGTCGTAGGTGGCGTACTGGACGCGGTCGGCGTAGTCGGTGTTGGCGGGTTCCAGTACGGCGTCGCCGACCGGTTCGCCGTTGATCGTGGTGTCGTAGACACCGAGTCCCGCGATGTAGAGGCGGGCGCTGCGCACCGCGCGCGGGAGGGTGAAGTCGTCGGCGAGCAGCGGCAGTCCGGACGGCAGATAGGGCTCGGGCGGGCGCCGGCCGGTGACCCGGGCGAGCGCGGTGAACGGTCCGGACGGCTCGTCCGCGCCGGCGAGCGCGTAGTCGACGGGGAAGCCGGGGACGCGGCCGTCGTCGGTGAGGACGTCGGCGCGCGGGTAGAGCGCCACCTGGTCGAAGGTCTTCGCGGTCTTCAGGTCCAGGGTGAGGGTGAGGGGGGTGTCGGCGACGTCGGGGCCGGGGTGCGCGGCGCTGGAGTATCCGGCCGCGGTCTGCAGTGCGCTGTTGGGCAGCCCGTCGACGGCCAGGGCGGGTTCCCAGGTCTTGCGGACGGTGTTGCTCTCCGAGGCGGTGACCGCCGCGCCCTTGGCGAGGCCCGTGGTGGAGGTGACGGAGTCGCGGACGTCGATCTCGCCGAGTTGCAGGCGCCAGGTGCGGGCGGGGAAGTCCTCCGCGAGCGGCAGGCCGAGCCGGGTGACGTCCAGGCGCAGGTAACGGGCGGTGGTTCGGGGCACGTCGACCACGACCGGCTGGACGGTGCGCTTGCTCAGCTGCCAGTCGGGGTGGGTGATCCAGTCGGCGTTCCAGTCGGACTGCCGGGTCAGTCCGGTCTCGAAGACGGCGGTCTCACTCCAGGCGGATCCCCGGGCCCCGTGCCGCGGCCACAGCATGACCCGCCAGTACACGCGGGTGCGGGAGCCGAGTTCCCGTCCGGCGTAGGTGGTCTCCGGGGTGGCCGAGCGGACCTTCCCGGAGTCCCACAGGTCGGGGCGGCCCGCGCGCAGCCGTTTTGGGCTGGTGGCGGCCTGCACCCGGTAGGCGGACTGGAGGACGTTCGCGCCGCGGGCGGCGGTCCGCCAGCTGAGCGAGGGAGTGGTGTCGTCGATGCCGAGGGCCCGATCGAGGTGCTGGGTGCGCAGTCGGCTCGCGGTGAGCGCGCCGCCGCTCGTGGTGGCGTCGGCGCTCACGGCGCCGGCCGACACGGTCGCGAAGGCCGTGAGCGCGGCGATCAGCAGGGACAGGCGGCGCCGGTGGCCGCCGGGGACGCGGGGGACGCGGGGGACGCGGGGGACGCGGGATCTGTGCATGGTGCTCCTACGGGTGGCGTCGGGGGCCGGACGGGTCAGACGCGGGTGAGCCGGGCGGTGACGCGGCGCCCGAAGCGCAGCGTGACCGGGCCGAGCAGCCCGGACGGCAGGGGTTTGTTGCGCTCGTTGGACAGCGTGTTGGAGACACGCACGGCGAGCCGGTTGCGTCCCGGGGTGAGCAGGCCGGTGACGTCGACGACGAAGGGCGCCCACAGCAGCGGCCCGAGGTCCGTGCCGTTGACGGTCACGGCCGCCACATCGTGTACGTCCCCGAGGTCGAGCAGCACCCGCCGCCCGGCGAGCAGCGAGGGCCTGACGTCGACGGTGGTGCGGTAGGTGCCGCTGCCGGAGAACAGCCGGTCGACGTCGGTCCAGCTGCCGAGGGGGCCGGTGACGGGGGTGGCGCCGTCGCGTTCCAGGATGAGGGTCCAGTCGTCGTCCAGGGTGACCGGTGCGAGCGGGTCGTCGACGCGTACCGTGCCGTGGTAGGTGTGGCCGCCGTGGGTGCCGGTGAGCCGGTGGACGCCGGGCGCGGTGGCCTCCGCCGTCACCCGCAGGGTGTGGCCGTCGGTGTCGACATCGAGCACGGGCAGTGTGGCCTGCGTCAGGTGCGGCGGGGTGGGGCCGGTGCGGCGGACCACGACGATCCGGGTCTGGTACGGCTCGAAGCCGAGCGGCACATGCAGTCCGAGCCCGGTGCTCCGGTACACCGGTGCGGGCCCGGTGTCACCCGTCGCCGGGTCCCACAGCTCGGGCACTCCGCCGGCCGGGAGGGCCGCCACGGTCTCGACGGGCTCACCGCTCTCGTTGTTGAGGAGGAACACGGTGTCCGTGCCACGGTGCACGCGCAGCACCCGGATCGCGTCGCGCGGGGGGTCGAGCACGGCCGCCGCCGCCCCGGCCCGGTGGGCGACGGCACGCAGACCGGACACATCGGCCACGCGTACGGCACGCCCGGCGCCCAGGGCACGGGTGCCCGGCAGCGCGTCCCCGAACAGGTCGGACAGGGCACGGGCGAGGGTGCGGTCGTTGCCGTCCGCGTCGTCCTCGGGAAACGGGCCCACGGCGACGGCGGTGCCACCGGAGCGCACGAACTCCCGCAGGGTGCGCACACCGGCCGCGTCCAGGGTCGGTGACCGCGGAAGGACCACCAGGTCGTAGCGTGCCGCGCCCACGGCGAGCCGGCCGCCGCGGACGTCGGCCCGGTACCGCAGGTCAGGATCGTCGCCGAAGGCGCCCTCGTGGAGCAGATCGAAGTCGACCTGGGCGCGTTCCAGCGCGTAGGCGGCGTCGGCGAACGCGCCGTCGACCTCGCCCTGCCGGGCCGTGCCGGCCAACTGCTCGGCGGCACGCTGGGGTTGCAGCAGGTCGGTACGCGCGCCGGACGTGCCGCGCCCGGCCTCCATGACCCGGCCGATCCACTCGGCGAGCGGCCGCATGGCCCACCACCAGGGGGCGCGCGGGCCGAACGGCGGCGGGAAGTACACCCGTGTCTCGTCGGTCCACAGGGCGTGCAGCACGGTCAGGTTGATACCGCGGGCGGCCTGGGCCCCGACGGTCGCGTGCACGAAGCCGGGCGTGACCTGCCAGCCCATGTTGCCGAACATCTCCAGCAACGCCCGTTCGCGGCCCGCCTGGTGGGCGGCGGAGGCCGGGTTGCGGGGAATCATGGTGGGCTGCCCCGCGACGTATTCGGCGGTGATGATGTCACCGCCCGGCACATGCGCCCACTGGTTGACCTTGTGCAGGTCGCCGGTGGAGGGGATGCGCTTGGCGGGGGCCGTCTCGTCGTACAGCGGGTTGGTGATGAGGGCGACACCGCGCCGCTCGTACCACTGTGCCTGCTTGCGGAAGTACTGGGCGAAGCGGTTGGAGACGGCCTGCCAGTAGCGGCCCCGGGCGATGCGTCCCGCACGTCCCAGGTCGTCGAAGGCGCTGGCGTAGGCCGTGCCGGGTGCGGCGCCCACGGCGCGCAGCGCCTCGTCCAGGGCGGGCGACCACGGCAGCCGTTTGAAGTGGGCCTCGGCGGAGCCGAAGAACGGCTCGTCGTCCCAGAAGCCGGGGACGACGGTGCCGAAGTAGCGGGCGAAGCGCCGGTGGTACTCGCCCGGCACGATGTCCAGGAAGAGGTCCACGGGTTCGTCGTCGAGCAGATCGAGGTAACTGCGGCTGTAGCCCTGGGAGTCGTCGACGAGGGGCAGCCCGCCGAACAGGTCGAGCTGCCAACGGCCCGCGGGCACCTGCCAGGTGTGGCCGCCGGCGAGCCGCGCCGTCAGGTCGACGGACTCGGCGGCGTCCGCGGACCCGGCGGGCCGGGCCGCGGCGGCGACGGCCCGTGCGGCGAGCGAAGCACGCTCGGGGAAGTCACCGGCGGCGGCCGGGTCCTCGAAGGCCGACCGGTACAGCGTGGTGCCGTCGTCCGCCGTGACGGCGAGGGTGTCCCACAGGCCGCGCTGGTCGCCGACCGCCCGCACACCCGCGCCTCCGGCGGGGTGCCCGGCGTCCTCGACGCCGCCCTTGTCCTTGCCGTCCAGGGTGACGGACAGGCGCGCTCCGCGGACGGTGACGGCGAGGGTGTGGAACTTGGTCTTGTTGAAGCCGTCGGTCCTGCTGCTGCGCAGCAGTTCGACGGGTTCGGCGCCGCGGGCGAGGCGCAGCACGGTGACGACACCGGCCTGGTCGAAGGTGACCGCGTAGCCGTCGAGGCCGTCCTGCGCGGCCCGCACCACGACCCCGGCGGCCGTGTGGTCGGCCTTGCCGTCCGCGGTGAGGGTGTAGTCGCCCCAGCGTTCGCTGTCGCGGAGCACGGCGGCGCCGTCGAGGAGAGCGGCGTCGGCGACCAGGCGGCCGGCCTCCACGCCCACGCCCGTGGTGCGGTGCAGATCGACGCGGGCGGGTCCGCTCACCACGGTGGTCGACCGCCACAGTGCCTTGAGCCGCAGATCGGGACGGGGCTCATAGGTGCGCAAGCCGACGGTTCCGCCCTTGACGACGTACTCGCCGGCCCGGCCGGACGGGAAGTGGTCGTCGTTGAACAGCCACACCCGCATGCCGGTGCGCTCCGCCGTGCGCAGGACGTGTCCGACGATGTCGAACCATTCCTCGGTGAAGAACGCGGGTTGCATCTCGGTGTTGTCGAACGGGAACAGAACGACTTCGTACATCCCTTTGGACCGCAGGTCGGCGAGTTGACGGTCGACCAGGTCGGTGGTGACGGGCCCGTTCCAATACCAGTAGACGGTGGGGCGGCTGTCCTTGGGGGGATCGGCGAAGTGCCGTGCCGGGTGCCCAGAGGGGCCGCCGCCGTCCCGGGGCTGTGCGGCGTCGGCGCCGTGGGCGAGGCCGGGCAGCCCCGCCGCGAGCGCGGTACCGGCCGAGGCGGCGGCGACGAAACGGCGTCTGGACAGGTCGTGTTCGGGCATGTGTGCACTCCTGCGGGGTACGGCCGGGTACGGCGAAGGTGCCGGGGTCGGGTGCGGGTGCGGGTGCGGGTGCGGGTTGCGGGTTGCGGGTTGCGGGTTGCGGGTTGCGGGTTGCGGGTTGCGGGTTGCGGGACTGAAGGCCGGTCAGCCGGCGGCGAGTCGCGCCACCTCGGCGGCGGTCAGGGCCCGGTTGTGCAGCCGCAGATCGCGCACCGCACCCCGGAGGTGGGGATGGACGGTGTTCTGCGAACGGCCGAGGAAGTTGCGGCTGGTCGCGCCGAGCAGCAGCGGCCCCGCGGCCATGGCCGGGTTGCGGCCGGCTTCGCCGCCGTCGAGGTAGAGGACGCCGGTGCCGCCGCCGAGTGTGAGGGCCACATGGGTCCAGCGGCCGACCGGGAGCGAGCCCGCCGCGTCGACGACGTCCTCCGCGGCCATGCCCGCGATCTTCAGCGCGGCGCGGGCGCGTCCGGCGCCGGTGGTCGCGGCGAGGAACAGATAGGTCTCCTTGTGGAATCCGAAGTCGAAGACACGGGCGGAGGCGACCAGCGCGTCAACGCGTACGCGCACGCTGACCGTCAGCTCCGTCAGACCCGTCAGCAGGCCGTCCGGCAGGGCGACATGGCCGCTCACCCCGTCCAGCGCCACGGCGTCGGTAGCGCCGTCCCGGATCCAGGAGGCGCCCCCGGCGAGCAGGGCATCGGCGAACGTGCCGGTACGGTCGGCGGCCGAGGTACCCCTCCCCTCGTCCAACGGGTAGCGCGCCACGTCCCGTTCGCGGCCCTGCCTCGGTGTCACCGACCAGTACACGTTGTACCGCTGGTGGTGCACCTCGTGGAACGGCCGCAGGGACACCGGCCGGCCGTCGGCCACCGCGGTGAACGCGGTGGACTCACCGGGCACGCGGCGCAGCGTGTCCGGGCGGATGGTGGGCGGCACGGCGAGCGGGGTGTCGCCGTACTCCCCCGCCAGGACGAGCGGCCCGTACGACACCGATGTCACCTGCGGGTTGTCGGGAGCCGGACGCCAGACGGGGGTGCGGGGCAGCACGAGTTCGACGCTGTCTCCGGTGCGCCAGTGACGTCGGACGGTCGCGTACGTCCCCGGCCGCGGCGCCGCACCGACGTGCCGGCCGTTCACCTTGAGCCGGGCAGGTCTGCCACCGTCCGCCACCCAGGCGGGGATGCGGATCTTCAGCGCGAAGCGCGCCGCTCCCCCGGTGACGGTGATCCGGACACGGTCCGAGTCCGGGTGCCGGGTCTCCTGACGGAGCGACACTCCTGCTTCGTGCCAACGCACTTCGGAGGGGATGAACAGGTTGACGTACAGCTCGGCGTCGCGGGTGTCACGGGAGCGGAAGTAGATGCTGTCGGCGAACTTGGTGTGTGTCTCCAGGCCGGTTCCGTGGTCGCAGGAGAAGTTGTCGTAGTCACCGCTGTAGCTGCCGGGAGCCGCGCCGAGCCCGCCCTTGGGCTGCCGCCGCGAACCGGCCCACAGCCCGGTGTAGTAGGTCACGAAGCCGTGTGCGGAGTCGGGGTCCTGCTCGCCGAGCATCTGGTTGTGCAGCGTCCACTCGTAGTGGTCCATGTAGGCGGCGCGCGAGGGCCGGTGCCAGAAGAGCCGCCGGCCCAGCTTGAGCATGTTGTAGCTGTTGCAGTTCTCGCAGGTCACCTCCGACAGCCGGCTGACGATCTCGCCCGGCGGGCCGAAGAGTTCCTGGTTGGAGTTGCCCCCGATGGCGTACGAATGGTCCCGTACGACCATCGTCCAGAAGGTGTCGGCGATGTCCAGGTAGCGGCGGTCCCCCGTGGTCTCGAAGGCCGGCACCGCGCCGACCACCTTGGCTATCTCGGTGTTGGCGTGGCGTCCGGCGAGTTCGTCGCGGCCCGCCGCGAGCGGAGCGTACAGCTCCTCGTGGTCGAAGCGCCGTGCGGTGCGCAGATGTGCCGGGTCGCCGGTGAGCAGATGGAGTTGGTCGAGGACGTCGTTCATGCCGCCGAACTCCACCTTGAGCACCGTCTGCATCCGCTCGTGGGACAGGGGTGCGGTGCGCGCGTCCACCCAGTCCGCCATCTCCAGCAGAACTGTCAGCGCCTGCCGGTTGCCGCTGAGCCGGTACTGGTCGAGCAGCCCGGCCATGATCTTGTGGACGGTGTAGTACGGCGCCCAGGGCTTGCCGCCCGCCTCCAGCTGGTCGAAGACGGACTCGGGGAAGGCGGAGAGGTAGCCGCGGTGGAATCCGGCCGACTCGGCGGCCTTCTGGCACTCGGCCAGCGCGCGCACCAGGCCGTCCGCCTTGTCCGCGTAGGCCCGGTCGCCGGTGCCCGCGTGGGCCTGCGCCAGGGCGCTGAGCAGATGGCCGGTGGTGTGACCGCGCAGTTGGACGTCCGGGGCCTCCCACCCTCCGCACGGCTGGGCCGCGGACGGCAGCCCCACGTTCAGCCGGAAGGTGTGCAGCAGCCGGTCGACGTCGACGAAGAGCAGATAGGCGCAGGTCCGGCGCATGTTGTCCAGGAACGGGCTGTCGAGCAGCCGGACCGCGCCGAGCGCGAAGGGGGCCAGCACCGGTTCGGCGCCGGACGCCTCGGCCGGCGGCCGGGTGGCGGCCGCGGCCGAAGGAGCCCACGCGGCGGTGGACGACAGGGCGGTGGCGCCGGCCGCGGCCGACGCGGCGAACAGGATCTGGCGACGGGACGGGCTTGAGGTGTCGCGCGGTGCGGGCACGTGCCGGATTCCCTTCGGACGGACAGACAGGGCACCGGACGGGCGGGGCGGCTCGGGCAGGTCCGGCGGGAGGTTCTTGAAACGTTCTATTTCATTCGCCGGAGACGCTAGGTGTGACCACCGTCGGCGTCAAGGTTTCTCACAGGACGAGTCCAGGTCCCTTGCAGCCTTTGGTAATTGAGGAGGGAAAAATGCAAGGTGAGGCGGGCACTTCGGGCTCGGCCACGAAGCCGCGGGTGTGGTGACGGGCCGATCACCTGCCCACGCCGACAAGGGAGTTGAATCGTTCAATCCAGGCGAGAGCACAACCAGGTGTGTGTCCCGCCGGAACACGCGAGCGCACCCGGCGGCGACATATGCCGCCGGGTGTGTCCGGGTGCGCCCGCCGGAGTCAGGCCACGATCGCCTGCATGTGCGGCACGAGTCGGACGGGCCCCACAAGGCCGTGGGCCTGCCGGGCGACGCCGCCGAACACGGACGGCTGAACCACCCTCAGCCGGTTGATGAGCGGTGTCGCCACCTCGATCTCGATGACGTTCGCACCGCGCCGCAGCAGGGCCCCGACATCGGCGACCGGGTGCAGACGGTCCACCGGTGCCGTCCGGGTGCCGTTGACGGTCACCCGGAACGTGTCGCTGACCTGCCCGAGTTCCAGCAGCGCGCCGTGGGACGCGTCCCAGTCGGCCGGCAGCACGACCGTGGTGCGATACCGACCCACCCCGGCGGAGTCCGCCAGTTCGGTGATCTGCGACCAGGGCAGCAGGGTGTCGAGCGTCAGCGTGCGGCGCACCCGTTCGGTCCGTGTCGCCTCGGCTCCGGGCAGCCAGTCCTCGACGTCCAACTGCCAGCGGTCCGGGGTGATCGGCGCGGGCACGGAGGGGATGACCGTGGTGACCGTACGCCCCCGGGACAGCCGGGTCGTGTATGTGCCCGCGGTGGTGGCCCGCACCGTCAGCCCGCGCCGGGTGAACAGCACCGCGTCGGCGTCCGTGGCCAGGGCGTGCGGGCGGGCCCCGTTGCGGTCGCCGAACAGGCCGGGCCGCCCGAGCGCCACGATCATCGCCTGCCCCGGCTGGAGCGTGACCCGCAGGGTGAAGTCGTCGCCGTCCTGGGTGTACCGGGCGAGTCGCACGCCCTCGCCGGTCCAGGGGTCGAGGAGATACGGCACGGTGGCGCCGCGCCGCGTGCCGCGCAGGGTCACCTCGTGGTCGACGGCCGCCACGGGCGGCTTGACCGTCTCGGCGTGCTTGCCGTTGCACAGGTAGTAGTAGTCCGCGTCCGGGGTGGCCCGGTGCGCGTTCAGGAGCGTGGACGAGGTGGCGTGGCGCACGTCGGGTGTCACGCCGAGCCGGGCGAGGGCGTCGCCGACCGCCGTCTTGTCGGCGACCTGGAGCACATGGGGCAGGGCGAGCAGCCGGGCCAGGATCCCGCGGAGCCGGTCCGTCTCGCCCAGGGCGGGTACGCCCGGGGTGAGGGCCCGGTCGAAGGCTCCGAGCAGGACGATCGGGAGGCCGGCCCGGGCCAGTTCGAGCAGCTTGCGGGCGTGCGGCTCCGCGAGCGTGGGGGTCGAGCCGTAGAAGAAGTCGCCCTCGACGAACAGCGCCTTGTACGCGGGTCCGTCGGGCGCCAGCCGGCCGCCGGACACGGTGGCCGAGGGCAGATCCAGCAGCGGGCCGCTGAGGAACTGGTGGGTCCAGCCGAGCGGTACGCCGGTCGAGGTGAGCCAGGACGCGCCGATGCCGGTGGCGGTGTAGCCGGTCTGCCGGAAGACGGCGACGTCCGCCCGGGCGGTGCCGGACCGCAGGACCCCGTGCACCCGGGCGAGATACCCGGAGATGTCGTCGATGTGCCGCCAGGTGGGCTGCCGCGGCCCCCAGGACTCGCCGTAGCCGGGCGTCCCGTTGTACGGGCTGAACGCGGCGAAGCCGGGCCAGCTCACCTGCGGCGCGGTGGCGTAGGAGAAGCCGTGCACCACGGTCTGGTTGACGCCGGCCGCGTAGGCGCCGCCCATGGTGCGCAGGAACCTGTCCCATGTCGTGCTGTACGCGGACCCGTTGTAGGCGCCCGCCTCGCAGGACAGCACCGTGTGCCCCGCCATGTCCCGGCCGCCCGCCAGGCAGCGGTAGTCGTCCAGGTTCTTGAAGCCCAGCGACTCGCCCTCGGGGACGTCGAGGACGGCGGCCGACGCGATGGCGTCGGTCTGCAGGCCGTACGGCTGGGAGCGCAGCTCCATGCCCAGTGAGTGCGCCCAGTCCCGCAGGGCCCGCAGATGACGGCGGTTGAACAGGTCGGAGACCGTCTCCCAGAAGTCGTGCCTGATCTGCCGGGTCACTTCGGCCTCGAAGGCGAACACCTGGTTGCCCTTGTCGAGGACCAGCGCCGGCAGATACGGCAGCAGCGGCCGGCCGGTGTGCTTCTCGAAGGCGTCCGGCAGCAGTGGCGTCCAGGTCAGCCCGTCGGTCTCCAGTTCCACGGAGTCCTCGAAGAAGGTCCCGCCCGCCGCCTTCAGCAGCCGCCGCAGGGTCGGCGTCAGCACCTGCCGCGTCCAGTACTCGGTGACGGCGGCGGTCCCGTCCGCGGAGAGGTGGTCCACGGCGAACGCGGCCGGATCGGAGTGCGGGCCGGACTCGGGCTGCTGCCCCGAACCCCGCTGCCAGTACGAGACCAGCACCCAGTCGCCGTCCTCGGGTGCCGTCCAGGTCAGCGTGCCGTCCGTGACGGTGGCGGTGAGGTCGCGGACGCCGGCGAGGTCGAGCCCGGTCTCCTTGCGCGTGGAGTTGGCGGGTGCCACCCGGGCGGCCTGCACGGCGTGGAGCCGCTGCCGGGTGACACCGGCGGCGGCCTCGCGCAGCGGTGGCGGCACCGGGCCGCGGTAGGTGGCTCCCGCGGTCAGGTCGACCCGGCCGTGGGCGAGTTCCTTGGCCGCCGCCGCATCGTCGGGACGGACGCCGGGCACGGCGACGGGCCAGCTCGGGCCGAGGGTGAGGTCGACGGTGACGCCGCGTCGCGCGGCGCGGCGCAGCGCGGCCTCGACGCCGTCCCGCCACGGTCTGCTGCCCCACCCGTGACGAGCGGTGTCCAGCACCGACTTGTCCTTGATGCTGTGGTGGACCGCGGCGATCTCGACCCCGCCGAAGCCGGCGTCGGCGATCTGGTCGATCTCGCGGGCGATCTCGTCGGGGTCCACCAGGCCGTCGGGCCACCACCACCGGAATCTGGGGCGCACCGACCGTGCGGGGTCGGCGAACCAGTCGCCGCCGGGGCCGCTCCCGGTGGCCGGGGACGCGAGTGCGCCGGGGGCCGCGGTCCAGAGGGCCGCCGCGGTGCCGGCGGCCAGTCCCGTGGTCAGGACCGTGCGGCGTGAGATCCCGCCACGCTGCGAGAAGTGTTCATGCATGACTGCGCCCCAAAGGGAGTTGGTTCCTGGTGGTGATGGCGACCAGGGGATTGGATCGGGGGGTGGATCGGCGGGTGTGGATCGGCGGGTGTGGATCGGGGAGTGTGGATCGGGGGTCGAATCGGGGTTGAAACGGGTGATTGAATCGTTTCAATCACCGTGGACGCGGGAACCGTAAGCCGCTGGTTCGAGCAAGGTCAAGATGTCGGCAACACGTTTCTGACCGGCGGCCGGGAACCGGTGTCCTTGGAACCCGGACGAACACCCGACTTCCCGAGTCGGTCCCAGCCGTCCGCTGCGCGGCCCCGTATGGCCGCAACGGACCTCGCGCGGTGTCCTCCTGTGCTGCACGCGACTCGACCGTGCGGGCCGCACGCATCGAGCAGGGCTCAAGTCTTCTCGGAGTCGTGGCCGTGATCGACTGCACCACGAACAAGCGATGCCACCCCCTTCAGGCCCTGTTGGCCGCGGTCGACCGGGGAACGTCCTGCCGCCTCGCCGCCTGCGGGTGCCTTGCTGACCGAGCCGTCGATGGCGATCTGGTCCGGGACGAGGCCGACGATCCGGTCGTAGGACTCCAGCACGATCTGCTTGAGCCGTGCGAAGACGCCGCAGCCGACTCTCTCGACGCGGCGGTCGCGGATCGTGGCGGCCGAGCAGGTCGTGTCGGCGATCGCCTGGCAGGAGCAGCCGCAGCGCAGGGAGTTGCAACGTCCTGTCGAAGAACGACCTCGGCCCCCCCGAGTCCCGCGCCCTGCCCGGCCGTCGAGGGGTGTACTCGCCGGTGGCCTACGCAGCATCCACAGCAGTCACCCGCCCCCGACCACCTCCTGCCCACCGGCCCCGCCGCCCGTGTCGGGACCGCCGGCCCGGCCATGGCCCCGAAGGCCCGCCTCCCCGCCGAGGCCGTCGTAGCCACAGCATCGACCACCGAAGGTGGAAGGACCCCGCCCCATGTCCGACACCGCACTCCTCGTCGTGGACGTCCAGTGCGGCCGCCTCGCCCACATCACGGACCCCGGCTGTCTGCCCCGCGTGGCCTCCGCGCTCGACGCGGCACGCGGTGGCGGCGTCCGGTCGTGCACCTCAGGCTCGGTCTGCGTCCGTGGCACCCGAAGTCGGCCCGCGCAACGGGACCTTCGTCGCGCTGCCCCCGGCCGCGTTCACCGCGAGCGACCCCGGCGCCGAGATACATCCCGATGCCGCGCCGTTGCCCGGCGATTCCGTCGTCACCAAGAACCGCGTCAGCGCCTTCCCCGGAAGCGTCCTGCGTCAGGCCCCCGCCGCCCAGGGCATCGGGCACCTCGTCCTCGCAGGCACCGCGACCGGCGGAGTCGTCCTCGCCACCGCCTGCCGGGTCGCCGACCTGGACTTCCGGCTGACCTTCCTCGCCGACGGCTGCTCCGGCCCGGATCCGGAACTCCACCGGATGCTCGTCGAACGGGTCCTTGCCCGCAGGGCGACGCCACCACCGTCGACGGCTGGAGCAGGACCCTCACCGTCCCGGCCGGCTGAGGTGGCATGACCGCTCGGCAGCCGATCACCGCGGTGATCCCGAAGCCCATGCCCGAACCCTTCGGCTCGCCTCCCGGATGAATTCGGTTACGGCGGGACCGACAGGGGGCACTGGCCCTTCCGCTTGCCGACGTGCGGGGCACCTTTCTCGCCGGCGGGCTCGTGACCGTCGGTGCCTGCGCCGTGCTCCTCGGCGGGCGGCTGCTGCCCGGAAGAGCACGCCCCAAGCGGTGCCCGGCTCGCAACTCGGTCACTCCGTCCGATCGATGACGTCGTGGAGATACTGCACCGCGAGCCTTTCGGCATCGCGGTGGCGTCGGACCGCCGCTCCGGCGTCGTCGCGCCACCGCCGGTACAGCTCGACGCCCGCGAGGAACGCCCGACCGGCGTCGTGCCGGTCGTAACCGCACACGGTCGCCCGAAGGTCGCGTGCCTCCTCGGGTGCGATGGATTCGAGGTGGCGCACGCCGCGTGGCGGCGCGCCCACCCGGCGGGCGGCCGGCGGACCCAGCACGGCCTCACGCAGATAGGTGAGGAAGCCGATGACCTCGAACAGTTCACCGCGGCCGAGTTTCGTCGCACCGTAGTGCACCCAGATCCAGAACCGGTCCTCGATCCACTGGAGTTCGAGCGACGGGAGCGTCGGCGGATGCTTGGCGAGCGCGTCGGCCAGGTGGCCGTCCCGGTCCCACAGGACATCCGGATCCTCGACGCGCTCGGCGAAGTCGCCGGCCCGTACGAACTTGAAGTCCACGTGCAGCAGGGGCGATCCGACAAGTGTGATGATCAGGCGTGGCTCGCCGACGTGCTCCCCGGTGAACCCGGCCACCAGGGCGGCCCAGGAACCGATCAGCGCGAGCCGCTCCTTCATGACCGAGTCGATGTCGGGCATTCCGCGTAGTGCCATCGAGTTCAGCTTCATCGACCCCCGCCCGGAAACGGAAGGCTCTACGGGCGGGGTGAGTGGAGCCTCATGGGTGACGACGACCGCAGCGGCGCCATCGAGGTTTTCTTCGACGCCGCCGGCTCCTTCTCGGACACGGAGTCCACACTTCTCCAGGTCGAGAAGGTGGGCGACAGCCCGACCCTGTACTTCGACACGAACCCGGACAAGGGCTACGGCTATGAGGTACACCGGGAGGGGGCGCCCTAGGCCGTGTCCGGCCGATCATGAGACTTATCGCTCTTGCTTCCGTTGTCCTGGACATGGAAGGTCGGGGTGGTCTGAGCGATGAGGAGTGGGAGCGGCTGGAGCCGTTCCTGCCTGTGAGTAACGGCCGTTGCGGCCGGTGGCGTGATCACCGGCAGGTGATCGACGGCATCCTGTACCGGGAGCGGACGGGTGTGCCATGGCGTGACCTGCCGGAATGCTACGGGCCGTGGAAGACCGTGTACGAGCGGCACCGCAAGTGGTCGGGGGACGGCACCTGGGAGCGGCTGTTCCAGCAGGTGCTGGCGGTCGCGGACAGTGAGGGCGAGATCGACTGGGCAGCGGCGGTGGACTCCAGCGCGGTGAGGGCGCATCAGCACGCCGCCGGGGCCCGCAGGGATCCACCGCCACCCCTTGATTCCCCAAAGGGGGGACAACGGGCGCCAAACCGGGGCAAGAAGCCCCGCTGACCTTTCGGCCTCAGGGAGGCGGCGGCGCGTCGGGAGAGGCGCTGGGGCGGTCCCGGGGCGGCTTCACCACGAAGATCCACCTGTGCGCCGACGGCAGGTGCCGCCCTCTGTCGATCGTCATCACAGCAGGCCAGTGTGCCGACTGCACCCAGTTCAAGCCGGTGATGGACAAGATCCGGGTGCCGCGCATCGGGCCGGGACGGCCTCGCACCCGCCCTGACAGCGTCAGCGCCGACAAGGCATACAGCAACCGGGCAACCCGCCGTGAACTGCGGCGACGGAAGATCCGACACTGCATCCCGGAGAAAACCGATCACCGCAACCACCGGATCAGGCGAGGCTCGGCAGGCGGCCGACCCCCTGGGTTCGACCAGGAGTTGTACCGCAAGAGAAACACCGTCGAGCGCGCGATCAACAAGTTGAAGCAGTTCAGGGCCGTGGCGACCCGATACGACAAGCGCGCCTACATCTACCTCGGCACCGTCACCGTCGCGGCCATCTCTATCTGGATCCGGCGCTGATCAACCCGATTGATCGACCGGACACGGCCTAGCCTCGGCGTACTGATCGGCGCCCGCGGCCTGCTCGGCCTCGGCGTCTGCGCCGGGTATCCCGCGGCGATGTTGCTGCTGCGCAGCGAGGCCGTAGCCGCCCGCTGAGCTGCCGAAGCCCGAACCGGCACGTCGCAGCGCGGTGAAGAAGCTGCTGCAGTCCGCGTTCTTCAACGGCACCGGCCTGGAGAGCTGGGAGAACATCTGGGGCATCTGGAACGGCATGACCGAACGCGACAACGAGGCGGTCCGCCGCGTCGCCACGATCGAGAGAGAGTTCCCGGAGCTACTGGTCAGCGCGGAGTGGGAGCCGCACACCCCGACGCGGCAGAGCAGGGTGTACGCGAGCAAGTGGCCGGCCGAACGCGGCACCCGAACACTGTGGACGCTCATCAACCGCGACACCGCACCGCGCACCGGTGCGCAGCTGGAGGTCGCGCACCGACCGGGAATCCGCTACTACGACCTCTGGAACGGCTGCGAGCTGAAGCCGGAGATCTCCGGTGGTCGCGCCGTGCTGTCGTTCCCGATCGAGGCCAAGGGCTTCGGCGCGGTGCTCGCCGGCACGCCGGCCCAGCTGCCCCAAGACTTCGGCGACTTCCTGCTGTCAATGCACCGGCACGCCAGGCGCCCGCTGTCGGACTTCTCCGCGGCGAACACGTTCCTGCCGCAGACCATGACGAAGATCAAGAGCACGGCCCGGGCCCGTAAGGCCCCGCCCGGCATGGTGTACATCCCCGGCGCCAACTACCGCTTCGCCGTCCGTGGCGCCGAGTTGGAGGGCTGGTCCTGGCGGGGAGCCGCGGGTCTCGTGCGCGGCGTCGGCGTCCAGTTCCCCGGCGAGCCGGAGCCCGACCGCTACCACCAGCTGACCCTCAACCTGGCACCGTTCTACATGGACCGAACACCGGTGACGAACGAGCAGTTCCAGCGTTTTATGGACGCCACCGGTTACCGGCCGGCGGATGACCAGAACTTCCTCAAGCACTGGGACTGGAGCTTCGAGCACCACCCGAAGCACAAGGCCGGCTGGGCCAAGAAGCCCGTCATCTACGTCTCGATCGAGGACGCCCGTGCGTATGCCCGCTGGGCCGGCAGGCGGCTGCCGCACAGTTATGAGTGGCAGTACGCCGCGCAGGGCCTGGACAATCGCACCTATCCGTGGGGCAGCGCCTACGACACCACGCGCGTACCGGAGCCGTTCCATGGCCGGCACGAGATGCGGGCCCCGGACGATGTCGACGCCCACCCGGGCGGAGCAAGCCCGTTCGGCGTCCTCGACATGGTCGGCAACGTATGGCAGTGGACGGACGAGTTCACCGACGACCACACCCGGTCCGCCGTGCTGCGCGGCGGCAGCTACTACCAGATCGTCGCCTCGAGTATCACCAACTACTACTTCCCCTCCGACAAGACCGCCCAACGGCTCGACCACCAGAGCAAGTACCTGCTGATGGCCCCCGGCCGGGACCGGGCGGCGACGATCGGCTTCCGCACCGTCGTGGACGCCGCGCAACCGGCGCCCGAACCCGTCGACAACGGCACAGTCGTCGACGCCGGCCCGCACAAGAACGCCGTCACGCCCGGCTGGACCTGCCATGGCTGGACCACGAAAATGGTCTTCGACCTGGCGTATCCCGTCGTCGACTCCTCATACAACGCCACCCACCTCAGCGGCACCGGCACCGGAAACTGGGCCGAGTACACGTTCACCGGCACCGGCGTCGACGTCTACGGCTGGCGCGGGCCGAACGGCGGGCGCCTTCGGATACTGGTCGACGGCATCGCCCGGGGCGGCCCGATTTCCCAGCAGGGCGCCACGGACACGTACTACGAACTGCTCGCCCGGATCGGCGGCCTGGCGAACGGCCGGCACACCATACGGATCGAGACCGATCCCTCCGGCCCGACGGACGCCGTGACGGGCGTCGACTACCTGCGCGTCTACACCAGGGGCGACCGGCAGCCGCCCGTGCCGCCGACCCTGACACCGAGCGATGCGCGCCCCGCCGCCGGGAGCAGCGTCACGGTCAAGGTGGGCTTTCGCAACGAGAGCGCCGCACCCGTCTCGGGCAGCCTGCGACTCGCGGCCCCCGAGCCGCTGAGCGTCACCCCGGCGGCGGCCGGGTTCAGCGGGCTCGCCCCGCATACGGAGGTCACGCGCGAGTTCACCGTCACGGTCCCGGCCGGCACCGACGCCGGGGCAAAGCTGCTGCGGGCGGTGGCGACGCTGAAGCAGTCCGCCGACGCCGAAGGATGGGCAACGCTCGAAACGGCCTGACCCACCTGCCGCGGGCGTTCCGCGCGGGCCACCTCGGCGCGGAACGCCTGCGGCAAGAACCTGCCGGGGCCGGCGTTGGCGTCGGCCACCTGCTTCGGAATCCGCTGAGGCGAAGCGGGCGGCGAGCGCGGCGAGGTGGCCGTCGCCGCGGTCCGGTGGGCGGTCGGCCGCGGACCGGTGCCCTCGGTAATCCGGTTGATGACCGACGGTGCCACGGGTAGCGTGCCCCGCGTGACAAGCCCTGAGTCGGACAGAGCGGAGCCGCCGGTCACCTGGCGGCCTGCGATCCGCTGACGAGCGAAACGCTCCTCGGCCGATTCGCTGCCGGTGACCGGACACCTGCTCCGTGTGTCTGGTCCGGTTCCGTCGTTCCTCGGTCCGTTGCTCGCCGGGGCCGTGACCGGGGCGACCGGCGACTACCGCGCCGCCGCGTGGGTCAGCGCGGCGCTCGCCGCGCCCGCGGTCGTCGCACGCGCGCTCCGCCACCGGCACGCGACGAGCGGGAACACGCAAGAGCGGGCTCGCTGACGTGCGGCCCGGTTGCCCCGGTCGGTCCGCGGCTACCGGGCGCTGGAGGCCGCCCAACTCCTGGAGGTCCGCGGCCATGCGGGGACGTATGTCGCCTCCGGCGGCGACCGGAGCCGGACACGCGCGGCCGGGGCCGCGGCGGCGTACGGCCGCGCGGGCGGCTCCCTCGGCATGGACCGCGCCGACGCCCTCGTCATCGTCCGAGCGGCCCTGTCCGTACGGTGGCCGCGGCGACGTCGGCCGCCGCGGGCACCGGAAGGGACGCCGGGGGTTTCCCGAACGCCCCGGCGGGTCCGGTTCGGTCCCGCGGTCCGCGGTGCCGTGTGCTCATGTCGTCGGTGTCGGCGGTGCGCAGGCGGGGGTGTCATCCGTGGGGCCAGGGCTGGCGGGGGACGGACTCGGTGAGGAATCGGGGCAGGACGGCTCGGGCGTCGGGTCCGTCGGGTCTGTCGGGTCCGGGGAGGGTGTCGCGGTTGCGGTGGGGTCCGGTGTGGCCGAGGAGTCCCCGGTCGGGGAGCCGGACGGGTCCGGCGCGGGCGGCTCCCCGGGCGAGTTGGACGGCTCCGGGCCCGTCGTGGCCGTCGCGGAGGGGGACGGGCTCGGCGAGCGCGTGGGGGTGGGGGTGGGGCCGCCCGGGTCGGGGCCGATGACGATCCCGCCGCCGTCGGTGCCGTCGCCCTCGCCGTCCACGGGCCCGGTCGCCTGAGTGTCGCTGCCGGCGCCCGGGGACCGCGGGACGACACCCTCACCGTCGGGCACGCCGTGCACGCCCCGCCGGTAGAAGTCGAGCCACTGCCGGACCAGGTTCAGATAGGTACGCGAGTAGTTGTAGCTGAGGATCGCCCGGTCCAGGTCGGCGGCCCGTGCCAGGTCCCGGTCCCCCGCGCACAGATAGTGCCCGGCCGCCAGGGCCGCGTCGAAGACATTGCCGGGGGCGGCGCGGCCGTCGCCGTTGCCGTCGACGCCCCAGCGGGCCCAGGTCGAGGGCAGGAACTGCATCGGCCCCACCGCCCGGTCGTACACCGGGTCGCCGTCGTGGACGCCGCCGTCGGTGTCCCGGATCAGGGCGAAGCCCCGTCCGTCGAGGGCCGGGCCGGTGATCCGGCCGAGGGTCGTGCCGGCCCGGTCGACGGCGCCGCCGCGCGCATGGCCCGACTCCACCTTGCCGATCGCGGCGAGCAGCTCCCAGGGCAGCCGGCAGCCCGGGTCCGTACGGGCGACGGCCCTCTCGGCCGCGCGGTAGGCGCGCAGGACGGTCGCAGGGATGCCGGACTCGTCGTTGATCCGGGTGATCTCCCCGGCACTGTAGGGCATTTGACGCCTCGTCAGGGGTGGCAGTTCGGTGTGGTACGAGCCGTCGCCTGGCGGGGCGAGATCGGCGTAGGGGGTGCCCGTGGCCGGGGTGGGCGCGTCGTCGGCGGCCCGTCGGCCGGGACTCCCGTCGGCGCTCGACACGAGACCGGGCGCCTGTGAGGCGGTGAGGACCGCCACGGCCGCGACGGCGACGGCGGTGGCCCGCAGGCCCCGTAGGGTCCGGGCCTGCGGACGGCGTACACGGCGTGCGGGCATGGCTGTCGCTCCCTTGTCGATGGGCCGGATACCGGTGCCGGCGCCCCGGGGCGGCGGGGCCGGCGCCCTCAGCGGCCGAAGGTGTCGATGCCGGAGACCAGCCAGCGCCCGTCGCGGCGTACCACGTCGACCGCGAGCATGGCCCCGGCGTAACTGCCGCCGTCCGCGGCCTGCTTGGCTTCGGTGTCCGCCGCGCTCTTGCCCCCGGCGGTGCTGACGCTGCTCTGGTCGGCGTAGACCAGGACGCGGGCCCGGTCGCCGTCGATGCGTTCGACCGCGCTGTCGGTGACGGTGGTGGTGATCACCGCCTTCTGCTGGTCGGCTCGGGCCCGGACGTCGGCGAGCAGGGCCTCGTGCTGGGCCACGGCCTTCCCGGTGAGCAGGCCCTTCGTGGCCTTTTCGAAGGCGGCGGGGTCGGCGTGGTCGTAGGAGAAGAGCGCGGCGACCGCCTTCGCCGTCTGCCCCTTGATCTCGCTGGTGCGGGCGGGGTCGCTCAGCGCGGTGTTGCGCAGGGCCGGGTCGTCGCGAAGGGTCTGGGCGCGGGCGTGCGCCCAGCCGGCGAAGCCGCCGAGGACGAGGGTCAGCAGGCACAGCAGGGACAGGCCGACGCCGCGGGACGGACGGCGGACCCGTCTCCGGCCTCCGCTCGGGGCCCCTACGCCCACGGCGTTTCCTGTACCCGCCGCATCCTCCGTATCCCCAGCGTCTGCGGCGCCCCCGGCATCTCCGGCGTCTCCCGCACCCGCCGCATGCCCCGCGTCTCCCGCACCCGCCGGGTCCCGCCTGCCCGCCCGGTCCGCCCCGTCCGGCCCGCCAGCCCCGTCCGGTTTCGCGGCCTCGGTGAGTGCGGGGCGGCGGGGGGACACGGGCGGCGCGGCGCGTTCGGGCAGCACCGCGAGCCCGGAGCGGGACGGGCCCGGTGTGGCCGCGGCGGGCAGGGCCTCGTCGGCCGGCCCGCCCGGACCGGCTCCGGGCCCGGACGCGGGTGCCGGGGGCCGGGCCTCGCGGGCCTGACGCCGGCGCTCGCGGTTGATGTGGTGACGGGTCGTCGCCATCGGATGTGTCGTCCTCTCGTGCGGCCGGCCGACGCGCGGCACGGGTCCGGGTCAGCCGGCTGATGTGCCGCCCACGGGTGCCTGGCCCAGGGCGCTGAGCTTCCACCGGCCGCCGGTCCGGGTGAGTTCGCCGAGCAGGCGGCTGTCCTTGTCGGTGCTCTGTGCGCCGGACGCCTTCACGGTCACCCGCAGGGCGACGAGGACCCGGGCGCGGCCGGCGCGGTCGTCGAGTTCGGTGACGGCGCCGGACAGCACCCGGGCCGTGGTCACCGTCTTCGCCGTCCGCACCTGGGCTGCGAACTCCTTGCGTCCGTCGGCGAGTTGGTTGTGGAGGTCACCGGTCGTCGAGGACTCCCACAGATCGAGGCCGTGCTCGACGTCGCGGTGGTCGAGCGTGTTCAGGTTCTGCACGGCCTGTTCACCGGCGGCGAGTGCCGCGTCGCGCTGCGCGGCGTACCCGGCCGAGTCGTCGTGCGCCGCGGCGTACCAGTCCCAGCCCGTCCACGCCGCGAAACCGCCCGCGGTCAGGACGAGTGCGAGGGCCAGGGCCGGCAGCGTCCGGGCTCCGGTGAGGGCGCGGACCGCGCGTTTCATGGGGTGCTCCCGTCTCCCGCGCTCGTTCAGCGGGTGGTGATGTCGACGATCCGCCACTGGTCGTGCTCCCGCCGTGCGGTGATGCTGAGTTGGGCCGCCGCCGAGGCGGGCGCGGCCTTGTCGCGGCGGGAGACCTGGTCGAGGAAGACCAGCAACCGGGCGCTGTGGCCGTTGAGTTCGATCACTCCGACGCGTACGGCCTGGGTACTCAGGGTGACCCGCTGCTTGGCCAGTTCGGCACGGATCCGGCCGAGGAGTTCGGTGTACTGGCGGGCGGCCCGGCCGTCGAGGACGGAGCGTGCGGAGCGCTCTGCGGCGTCGAGGCCGTCGGGGGTGTAGGAGAAGACGCGGGCGAGGGCGTTGCCGACGTCTCCCGCGACACGGGTGGTTGCCTCGGTGTCGGTCAGCGCGCGGTTCCGGGCCGACGCGGTGGACGTCAACTGGTGGGCGCCGTAGAAGAAGCCGCTGCCGGCGAGGACGAGGACCACGGCGAGTACGGCGACCGCGACGCGCCACACCCGAACCCCCGGACGCCACCGCCCGGAAACCTCCCCCTCGCCCGGCTCCACCCCGCCCTCCGACGCCGCCTCGGACGTTTGCCCCGACCCGTCCCCCGACTCCGCCGCGGGCACCCGACCCGCGCCGTCCTCGGATACCGCCGCGGGAGCCTGGCCCCGCCCGTCCTCCGCTTCCGCCGCCTCCCCCTCCCGCAACACTTCCGCCACCACGCCCTGCCCCGTTCCCGCATCAGCCCCCAGCGGCACGTCCGCCTCCTCCCCCTGTCCCACTGCCGCCTCCGCATCCCGCGGTTCCTCGGACTCCGCGTCCCTCAGCGCTTCCACCACCACCCCCTGCCCCACTGCCGCCTCAGCCCCCAGCGGCGCTTTCGCCACCGCTCCCTGTCCCACTGCCGCCTCCGCATCCCGCGGTTCCTCGGACTCCGCGTCCCGCGGTGCTTGCCTCGCCGTGCCCTTCGTCTCGTTGGGTAGCAGTCGTGTCATCGGGTGGCCTCCTCGGTGGCCGTCCGGGCGAGCGGTACCGCGCTCAGGGCCTGGACCTTCCACTCCCCCGCGGCCGTGCGGGCGAGCACTGCTTCCAGGCGTTTGCGGTCCGTGGTCGACGTCTTGGACCCGGCCGGCGTGACCTCGACGCGTACGGCCGCGATGAGCTTGGCCGTGCCGGCGCGCGGGTCCAGCGCGGTGACGGCGGCCTCGGTGACCGTGCCCCGGGCCGACGCGCCGGTGCGGGGCTCGGTGCGGCCCAGCTCGTCCCGGAGCGGGCCGGTCGACGCCGCGCGCCAGGCCCGGATGCCCGCCCGTGCCCGCTGCTGCGAGGAGGCGTCGAGCGTGTTGAGCACGGCGACGGCGCGCCGCCCGTCGGAGAGCGCCGCGTCACGCTCCCGACCGTAGGCGAGCCCGTCGTCGCCGCGGGCCTGCGCGTAGGTCCACGCGCCGGTGCCGCAGAACCCCAGCGCCAGGGCGAGCCCCGCGGCCGCGATGATCCAGGCGGGCCTCATCGGGCGACCTCGCCGGTCGGATCGAGCAGGGCCGCGAGGTCCGTCGGGGCGCCGTCGCCCAGGTCGTCCAGGGCGAGCGCGCCCGGCAGCGCCGCCCCGGCGGCGGTCGGTGCGGCGCTGCCGGAGGGCAGGGAGGGCGGTCGGACCGGGTCGGGCACCAGGCCGCCCCTGGGCGCGTTCGCCGAGCCGCGTACGTTGCTGCCGCTCGCGGCCGGGGCGGTGCACGAGGCGCCGGTGTTGAGCGCGGGCGCGGTGCCCAGGTCGAGTCCGTCGCGGTATCGGGTGCCGCCGTAACCGGCGGTACAGGGCAGGGGTTTGAAGAAGGTGACGGCCATGCCGAAGTTCACCTTTCCTCCGTCGACGGCGGTGGCTCCGGCGGACACGGCCGCCGGGTACTTCACGAGCAGTTCCTCGATGCCGCGCTGCCGGGTGACGGCGATCTCGGAGGTGGTCAGCAGGTTGGCGAGGACCACGCCGAGGCTCGGGTCGAGGTCCCGCAGGACGCCGCTGACCTGGCCGGCGGCATCGGGGGTGACGGTCAGCAGGCGCCGCAGGTCGGCGTCAGATCCCTTGAGGGCGCGGGCGAGTTGCTCGGCCCCGGTGGCGAAGTCGCGGACGGCACGGGCTTCTTCCGCCTGGGTGCGCAGCACGGTCTCGCCGTCGTGGATGAGCCGGCTGGTGGACGGCAGGGCGCGGTCGGCGGCCTCGACGAAGGCGCTGCCGTTGTCCAGGAGCACCTGGAGGTCGTCACCGTGGCCCTCGAACGCCTTGCCGAACTCGTCGACGACCGTGCGCAGATCGTCCAGCGGCACGGACCGGGCGAGGCCGTCGACGCTGGACAGCACGTCGGTGACGGGCGCCGGCACCTCGGTGTCGGCCTGTTCGATCCGGGCGCCGTCGGCGAGATAGGGCCCACTGTCGCTCGCGGGCCGCAGGTCGATGTACTGCTCGCCGACCGCGGACAGCCCGGCCACCACGGCGCGGGTGTCGGCGGGGATGCGCGGCGCGGACTTCTTGATGCGGAGTTCGGCGACGACGCCGTCCGCGGTGAGCCCGATCGGGCCGACCCGGCCCACCGACACCCCGCGGTAGGTGACGTCGGAGTGCGTGAACAGGCCACCGGTGCGCGGGAGTCGGACGTCGACGGTGTAGTAGTCGGCGACGCCGGCGTAGCGGCCGAGGTCGGCGTAGCGGATGCCGACGAAGCCGAGGACGAGGACGGCGATGACGAGGAAGGCGAGGTTCTTCAGGCGTACGGCGAGGGTGATCACGGCGTGGCGCCTCCGTCCTGGGAGGACGTGGTGACGGACGGCAGCGGCAGCGGCGGCGCCGTCGGGGCCCGGGTGGCGGGGGCGCTGCCGCCGGACCCCTTGGTGGTGCTCTTGCCGCGGGCCGTGCCGGGTGTCTCCTGCGCCGAGGCGGAGGGCGAGGGTGTGCTGCGCGGCACCAGGGGCGGGATGATCCGCGTTCCGGGGGCGGCGACCATGCTCAGGTACACGTTGAGGTAGTCGCCCTTGATGCCGCGCAGCACCTCGTCGGTGAACGGGTAGGTGAGCAGCGCCTGGAGCGAGTCGGGCAGGTCGGTGCCCGCGTCCGCGAGTGCCCGCAGGCTGGGTGCGAGGGCCTTGAGATCGGCGACCATGTCGTCCTTGCTCGCGTTGACGGTGGAGACGGCGACGTCGGACAGCGTGTCCAGGGAGCGCAGCATGGCCAGCAGCGAGCCGCGCTGTTCGTCCAGGGTCTTCAGGCCGGGCGAGAGGTCGGTGAGGACGGTCCCTACGTCGTCCTTGCGGCCGGCGAGGGTGGCGGCGAGCCGGTTGACGCCGTCGAGGGCGTCGGTGATGTCCTCGCGGTGCCCGTCGAGGTCGGTCACCAGGGTGTTGACCCGTTCGAGCATCGAGCGGACCTCTGGCTCGCGCCCGCCGAGAGCGGCGTCGAGTTCCTTGGTGATGGTCTTGAGCTGGTTGACGCCGCCGCCGTTGAGCAGCAGGGACAGCGCGCCGAACACCTCCTCGACCTCGGTGTTGCGGCCGGTGCGGGACAGCGGGATGACGCCGCCGTCGCGGAGCCGGCCGGCGCTGTGCGATGTGCTGGGCGCGACGAGTTGGACGTACTTCTCGCCGAGCAGACTGGACTGCTCAAGCCGGGCGCCGGCGCCGGCGGGCAGCCGCACATCGCCGTTGATCTTCATGGTGACGCGGGCGGCCCAGCCGTCGTGGTCGAGGTCGATGGCGGTGACCCTGCCGACGGCGACGTCGTTGACCTTGACCGCCGCCTGCGGGACGAGGCTGAGTACGTCGTCGAGTTCGGCGGTGACGGTGTAGGGGTGGGAGCCGAGGTCGGCGCCGCCGGGCAGCGGCAGGTTCTCGATCCCGCCGAAGCGTGGCAGGGGTACGGTGAACGCGCCGACCGCCAGCGCGAAGCCCAGTGCCAGGGCGAGCAGTCCGCCCGCTCCTGCGCCCACGGCCGTCCCGCCGGTGAGCAGGCCCCGTCCGACCGCCGCGCCGGCCGTGCCCGCCCGGTTCTCGTCGCCGTCCGCCCTTTCCCCGTCGTCCCCCTCCGCCCCGTCGTCCCTCTCCTCCAGGGTGTCCCGGTCCTCCAGGGTGTCCCGGTCCTCCGGGGCGTCCCCGTGCCGCCGAGTGTCCTGGCTGCCCCGGTCGTCCCTGCGTCGGGTGCCGGGCCGGGCCGCGCCGGAGGCGTTGTGTCGTCGTAGGCCGCGCCTCACCGCTTCCCCTCCCCCGAGGACGCGGAGCCGCCCGTCGCCGGGAGCGGCAGCAGCGGTCCGCCCATGCTGATCTCGTTGAGGTTCGCCCGGCCGTCGAGGGTGCGGGTGTCGGTGTCGTAGGCCGACACCAGGTTGTCCGCGGCCAGCGGTGCCACGTCCAGCGCCTCGGCGAGGGAGGCCCGCTGCTCGACGAGGGTGCGGGTGACCGGCACCAGCCGGTCGACGTTCTTCTTCAGCTCGCCGCGGTTGTCCTTGATGAACCGCTTGACCTGGCCGAGGGCCTTGCCGAGTTCTTCGAGGGCGCCCGTGAGGTCGTCCTTGTTGTCGGCGAAGAAGCCGACGACCGTGTCCAGGCGTTCCTGGGCGGTGCGCACATCGGTGTCCTTCTGCTTGAGCATGCTGGTGAAGGACTGGAGCCGGCTGAGCGTGGCGAACAGGTCGTCGCTGCTGCCGTTGAGCGTTTTTGCGGCCTTGCCGAACTGCTCGATGGTGTCGCCGATCGCCGCGCCGTTGCCGTCGAGGTTGGCCGCGCCGGTCGTCAGCAGGTCGGACAGGGCGCCCGAGGCGTTGGCGCCGTCGGGGCCGAGCGCCTTGCTGAGATCGGTGATGGAGGCGTAGAGCTGGTCGATCTCGACGGGGGTGCGGTTGCGGGAGGCGGGCAGCACGGCACCGTCGGCGAGGGCCGGGCCGGCGCGGTAGGCGGGGGTGAGCTGCACATAGCGGTCGGCGACCACGCTGGGCGCCACGATCACGGCTCGGGCGCCCTCGGGGACCCGTACGCCCTCGTCGAGGGCGAGTTCCACGCGCACCCGGGTGCCTCGCGGCCGTACCGAGGTCACCTCGCCGACCCGCACGCCCAGGATACGCAGGTCGGATCCGGAGTAGATGCCGACGGCGCGGTCGAAGTAGGCGGTCAGCCGGGTGCCGGAGTCCAGGGCCCGGGCGACGGCGAGTGAGGCGGCGACCACCACCAGGGCGAGGGCGGCCGCGAGGAGTCTGCCGCGTCCGGTCATCGCGCCCCACCCCCCTGGGCCGGTGCCGACTGCTTCGGCGGCATGCACGGCTCGGTCTGGGCCGGGTCGGGCAGGTAGTCGCGGGGCACCACCCCGCACAGATAGCTGTCGAACCAGCGGCCGTTGCCGAGGGTGTTGCCGACGAGCCGGTAGTAGGGCCCGACGAGCGCCAGTGTGCGGTCGAGCTGGGTGCCGTTCTTCTCCAGGATGGTGGTGACCCGGCCGAGCGCCTTGAGGGTGGGCCCGAGTTGGCTCTCGTTGTCCGCGACGAGGCCGCTGAGCTGTGTCGACAGTGCCCTGCTGCCCTTGAGCAGGGCGCGGATGGCGCTGCGGCGGTCCTTCAACTCGCCGAGCAGGGACCCGCCGTCCTCGATGAGGGTCTCGAAGCTGGACTTCTTGTCCTTGAGGGTCTTGCTGAACCGGGCGCTGCCTGCCAGGAGTTCGGAGAGTTCCGTGTCGCGTTCGGAGACGGACCTGGACAGCGCGGACAGTCCGGTGGCGGCCTCCCGCACATGGGGCGGCGAGTCCGCGAACGTCTTGGAGATCGTCTCGAAGCTCTTGGCGAGCTGCCGGGTGTCGAGGGCGTCGACGGTGCCGCTGAGATCCTGGAACGCCTGGGTCACGTCGTACGGCGAGGTGGTGCGGGCCAGCGGGATACGGCGGCCGGGGTCCTGGCGTGCGCTGCCCAGCGGGTCCAGGGCCAGGTATTTCTCGCCGAGCAGTGTCTTGATGGCGATGGCGGCGGTGCTCCGGTCGCCGATCCAGGCGTCGTCGACCTCGAAGCCGACCTTCACCTTGGGGCCGTCGAGCGAGACCTGGGTGACGCGGCCGACCTTGACGCCGGCGATGCGCACCTCGTCGCCCTCGTCGAGGCCGGCCGACTCGCTGAAGTCGGCGCTGTAGGTGGTGCCGCCGCCGATCAGCGGCAGCCGGCCGGCCTGGTACGCGAACACGGTGAGCAGGGCCAGCAGGAGCAGGCCGACGAGGGCGACGGCGACCGGGTCGCGGTCCTTGACGGGCTTGAGCCACGGCCCGCGGCGCCGGCCGGCGCGGGTGCGCGTGCCGGTGCCGGTGGTGCGGTCGTCCGCGCGGCGGCCGGGCCGGCCAGACAGCCTCATGCGCCGCACCTCGGCTCCGTGACGGCGATGCCGGTGGGGGCCTCGGAGCCGTCGGAGGTGGTCACTTGACTCACGCGCGCCTCACAGAGGTAGAGGTTGAACCATGATCCGTAGGAGGAAAGCCGGGCCAGGGCGGTCATCTTGGCGGGTGTCCTGGCGAGGAAGTCCTCGATCTGGGGGGTGGCGGCGCCGAGGTTCTGGGAGAGCCGGCCCAGTTCGTGGATGTCCTGTTTCAGGGGTGCGCGCCCGTCCTGGAGCAGGTCCGCGGTCACCGTGGTCAGGTCGCCCATGGCGGCGACGGCCCGCCCCAGGGGTTTGCGGTCGTCGTTGAAGCCGGTGACGAGCCGGCGAAGGGTGTCCACGAGGTCGTCGAACTGGGCCTCGCGGTCGTTGAGGGTGGTCAGGACCGTGTTGAGGTTCTTCACGACCGCGCCGACGACCTCGTCCTTCGCGGCGACGGTGCGGCTGAGCGAGCCGATGTGCCGGATGAGGCTGTCGACGGTGCCGCCCTCGCCCTGTAGGACCTGCACGATGGAACCGGCGAGTTCGTTGACGTCCTTCGGTGACAGCCCTTCGAACAGCGGCTTGAAGCCGTTGAAGAGCAGGGTCAGGTCCAGGGCGGGCGCGGTGTGGTCGAGCGGGATGGTGTCGCCGTCCTCCAGGGTGCCGGTGAGGTCGCCGCTGCCGCGGTCCAGGGCGATGTACCGCTGCCCCACCATGTTGAGGTACTTGACGGCTGCGGTCGTCGAGCGGGGCAGGGTGCGGTCGTCGCGGACGGTGAAGGTGATCTGCGCGGTGCGCCGGTGGACGACGCGGATGCCGGTGACCTCGCCGACCTTCACCCCGGAGATGCGCACGCTGTCGCCGTCGACAAGCCCGGTGACATCGGTGAACAGCGCCTTGTAGGAGCGGGTTGCGGAGCCGACGCCGGTGCCCGCGACGCTCAGCCCGAGCACGGTCGTGGCCAGCGCGGTCACCACCAGGAAGACGAGGGACTTCAGCACGGGGCCGGTCGGCGGGCGGCGCCGGGTGTGCGCGGGGCGCGGCCGGGTCATCGCAGGGTCACCTCCGTGCCGCGCAGGGCGGGCCCGGCGAGCAGGCTGCTCCAGTCCGGCAGGTCGGCCGGCGATTTGCCGGTGGCCGGCGCGAGCAGCTCGTTGACGAGGGCGTTCTCCTGCGGGGAGTTGGCGAGCCCGAGGTCCTGGCCGGCCGCGGCGGACACCTGGGCGGCCGGTTTCGTGGGCACCCCGAGGTAGGGGACCGGGTAGCAGCGGGGTCCGCCGCCGGCGTCGTAGGAGGGGGTGTCTTGGCCGGGGACGTAGGCGCCGCGGGACGGCACGGTGGTGAGGTCGACCCGCAGGCCGGGCCGGTCGGTGCCCTTGCCGAGGGCCTTGTCCATCTCCGGCACGAAGTCGGCGAGGGTGCGCAGGGTGCACGGGAAGGACGAGGAGTACTCGGCGAGCAGGCGCAGGGTGGGCCGGGAGTCGGCGCTGAGCCGGATGATGGTGTCCTTGTTGCGGCGCAGGAAGCCGGTCAGGTCGTCCGCGGCGCCGGTGGTGGCGCCGAGCGTGGCGGCCAGGTCGCCGGACTTCTCGGCCAGGGTGCCGCTGGTGGTGGTGAAGTCGGTGAGGGCCGTGATGACGTCGGGTGCGGCGTCGGCGTAGAGGTTGCTGACCTTCACGAGCTCTCTCAGGTCACGGTTGAGTGCGGGCAGGTCGGGGTTGAACTTGCGCAGGTGTGCGTCGAGTCGGCTGAGGGTCGCGCCGAGCTGGTCGCCGCGTCCCTCCAGGGCCCGGGAGACCGCGGACAGGGTGGCGGAGAGCTTGTGCGGCTGGACCGCGGTGAGCATCGGCAGGACGTCGTCGAGGACCCGCTGCAACTCGACGGCGTTGGCCGAGCGGTCCTGCGGGATGACGGCTCCGGCGGCGAGCGGCCGGCCGGAGGGGTGCGCGGGTGGCACGAGGGCCACGAACCGCTCGCCGAACAGGGTCGTCGGCAGCATCTGCGCGCGCACGTCGGAGGGGATGCCGGCGCGGGCGCCGGGCCTGAGGGCGAGGGTGAGCCGGGCGCCGTCACCGGTGGACTCGATGGCGCGGACCTCGCCGACGACGACGCCGCGCAGCTTCACCTCGGCTCCCAGGTGCATCTCGTTGCCGACGCTGCCAGTCTCCACGCTCACCGGGTCGGATTCGGTGAACTTCTTGTCGTAGACGGCGACGGCCAGCCAGATCAGCAGGGCGGGCACCACCCAGAACACCACTCCGGCGAGCCGGCGGCGCAGCGTCTGACCCCGTGGGCTGCTCATCTCACCCGGCCACCTTCACCGTTGTGGTGGCACCCCACAGGGCGAGCGACAGAAAGAAGTCGGTGAGGCTGATCAGCACGATGGCGTTGCGCACCGAACGGCCCACGGCGACGCCGACGCCGGCCGGACCGCCGGAGGCGCGGTAGCCGTAATAGCAGTGCGCGACGATCACCATCACGCTGAAGATGAGCACCTTCAGTACGGAGAGCAGGACGTCCGTGGGTGACAGGAACAGGTTGAAGTAGTGGTCGTAGGTGCCCCGGGACTGGCCGTTGAACAGGACGGTGACATAGCGGGACGCCACGTAGGAGGAGAGCAGCCCGATCGCGTACAGCGGGACGATCGCGACGACCCCGGCGATGATGCGGGTGGTGACCAGATAGGGCAGGGAGCGGATGCCCATGCCCTCCAGGGCGTCGACCTCCTCGTTGATGCGCATGGCACCGAGCTGGGCGGTGAAGCCGGCGCCGACGGTCGCGGACAGGGCGAGTCCGGCGACGAGCGGGGCGATCTCCCGGGTGTTGAAGTACGCGGAGACGAACCCGGTGAACGCGGCGGTGCCGATCTGGTCGAGCGCCGCGTATCCCTGCAGGCCCACGACGGTCCCGGTGAACAGGGTCATCGCGATCATCACACCGATGGTGCCGCCGATCACGCCGAGGCCGCCGGTGCCGAAGGCGACCTCGGCGAGCAGGCGCTGCACCTCCCTGAGGTAGCGGTGCAGGGTGCGCGGCACCCACAGCAGGGAGCGGATGTAGAAGAGCAGTTGGTCGCCAGAGCGGTCGAGCCAGACCAGCGGGGAGGCCATCGGTCTCAGCCTCCCTTCGGCGGGACGAGTTGGAGGTAGACGCCGGTCATCACCATGTTGACGAAGAACAGCAGGAGGAAGGTGATGACGACGGACTGGTTGACGGCGTCGCCGACACCCTTGGGGCCGCCCCGCGGGTTCAGCCCGCGGTACGCGGCGACGATGCCCGCGATGAAGCCGAAGACGAGGGCCTTGAGTTCGCTGATGTAGAGGTCGGGCAGCTGGGCGAGGGCGGAGAAGCTGGACAGATAGGCGCCGGGGGTGCCGTCCTGCATGAAGACGTTGAAGAAGTAGCCGCCGAGGATGCCGACCACCGAGACCAGGCCGTTGAGCAGAACGGCCACGCCCATCGCGGCCAGCACCCGCGGCACGACGAGGCGCTGTACCGGTGAGACACCCATGACCCGCATCGCGTCCAGCTCCTCGCGGATCACCCGGGAACCGAGGTCGGCGCAGATGGCGGAGCCGCCGGCGCCGGCGATCAGCAGGGCGACGATGAGCGGGCTCGCCTGCTGCACCACGGCGAGCACGCTGGCCCCGCCGGTGAACGACTGGGCGCCCAACTGCTGGGTGAGTGAGCCGACCTGAAGGGCGATCACGGCACCGAAGGGGATGGAGACGAGGGCGGCGGGCAGGATGGTGACGCTCGCGATGAGCCAGAACTGCTCGATGAACTCCCGGAACTGGAAGGGCCGTTTGAAGATCGCCCGGCCGACCTCCGCGGCGAGCGCGAAGAGCCGTCCGGTCTGCCGTAGCGCGCCGAGCATCATGGGCCGCTCCCGGCGGCGGTGGCGGGCGCGATGGCGGCCGTGGCGTAGGTGCGCTCGATGACCGAGCGGGCGGCGGGCGGCAGTTGGTCAAGCATGCCGACGACCCGCTCCCTGTGCCGGGCGACGGCGCGGCGGGGCGGGAGTCCGGGGGACGGCTCCAGCTGCGGGACGATCTGGCGGGGCACGGCCGGATGGGCCGGGCGGGTGTCGGCGGCCTCCGCGGCGAGGGTGGCGGCGTCCTTCTCCTCCGACATCCCGATGGGTCCCTCGCGGCGTCCGCCGAGGAACTGGGCCACGGCGGGTTCCTCGCTGGTGAGCAGCACCTCGCGGGGGCCGAAGGTGACCAGTCGGCGCAGGAAGAGCATGCCCATGTTGTCGGGGACCGTGGCGGCGATGTCGAGGTTGTGGGTGACGATCAGCATCGTCGCGTCGAGCTGCGCGTTCAGGTCGATCAGCAACTGGGACAGGTAGGCGGTGCGTACGGGGTCGAGTCCGGAGTCGGGTTCGTCGCACAGGATGATCTGCGGGTCGAGCACGAGGGCGCGGGCGAGGCCGGCCCGTTTGCGCATGCCGCCGCTGATCTCGCCCGGTAGTTTGCCCTCGGCGCCGAGCAGTCCGACGACCTCGATCCGCTCCATGACGATGCGGCGGATCTCGGACTCCTTCTTGCGGGTGTGCTCACGCAGCGGAAAGGCGATGTTGTCGAAGAGGGACATCGAGCCGAAAAGGGCGCCGTCCTGGAACATGAGCCCGAAGAGTTTCCGGGTCTCGAATATGTCGTGTTCCGGGCTGTTCACCATGTCCACCCCGTTGATGAGGACACGGCCTTGTTCCGGTTTGAGCAGACCGATGAGCGACTTCAGGAAGACGGTCTTTCCGGTGCCGGACGGGCCGAGCATGACACTGACTTCTCCGGCCGGCAGGGTGAGGGTCACATCCTGCCAGATGTTCTGCCGGCCGAAGGACTTGGTCAGGCCCTCGACGACCACTTCGATTCCCATATCACCTCCGACAGGAACGGTTCGGCGTGCACCGCGGAGCGCACGTTAAAGCGGTGCGCGGTCGGCTGACAATAGGTGGGGCGCCGGATTCCCTTGGCTCCCGCGGACTTTGTCACCGCGCAGACAAAGACCGGTCGCGTACTTGTCGCGCCGGCACAGGGCGGCGCGGCGGGCCCGCACAGGGGCGGGATCCGCGGGGCCCGGCCGGCGGACAACCGCCCCGGAGGGCGGGTGAGGGCCGTACCTCGTCCGCCGCGCCGTCGGCCTGCGGGGGCCACCCACCTGGAGATCGGCACGGTACCCGGCACGTTACGACCGAGTAACCTCGGCGGGCAAGAGCGGGTTCCGAGTTTTGTGCGCGTTTCCGACCGACCGCCCGGAATCTGTCAGCACGGAGACAAAAAAGGGCGCCGTTCTTGTCATTCGGTGAGCATCACGGGGGTGGCCTGCCACAAACTTCCCACGGCCTCGTCCTTAGCATCCGATGACTAAGCGGAAGCATGGAGTGCTCACCCGGCGGACAGATAATTCCGTTCTCCAAAGAATCATGGGCGATGGCATTGTTCGGCCAAGTTTCCGGCAAGTAACGTCGGTGCCCGCGGTCGAGCTTTTCCGAGCCGCGGGCCGCCCGGTCCCCATCTCCGTCCGCTTCCGTAGCGGCCCTCCTCTGCCGGTCAATCCACAAGGAGAGTCCCAGAGTCATGAAGAAACCCAGCACACGGACCGCCCTCGTCCTCGGCGCCGCAGCGGCCGCGTTCGGCATCGCCGTCGCCCCCGCCTCCGCGGTGCCCTCCACGGTGTGGACCGTGACCCCGTCACCGGCCGATTACACGGCGACCAACAGCGGCAACATCGTGCTGACCGCCAACATCCCGATGACGTGTACGACATCGACCGCGTCGGGCACCATGCAGAGCACCACCGGCAACCCGGCGACCGTCGCCTCCATCGCCGCCGTCAGCTTCGGCAGCAGCGGCGCGCCGTGCACCAGCGTCCTCGGCAATGTGACGACGGTGGCGACCGTCCCGTGGACGGTCGTCGGCAAGGACTACAACGCGGGCGTCACCACCGGCTATGTCGGCAACGTCAACGCCAAGGTGACCGCGGGCGCCTGCGTGTTCACGGTGACGGGCAAGGCGAGCGCGACCTACACCAACTCCACCGGGATCCTCGCGGTCAACAGCGTCTCCGGTGATCTGAGCGTCGCCTCGGCCAGCGGCTGCGGCACCGTGGTCACGACGTCCACGAAACCCACCTTCAAGGGCAACTACGCCGTCAAGGTGAGCGGCACCAGCACCATCCCGACGATCGTCGGCTCCAACCCGTAGGGCAGGTCCCGCTCGCGCCCGCCCGGCCGGTGGTACCGGCCGGGCGCACGCGGGCTGTCCGCGCCCGGCCGGCGACCGCCGGCCGCCACCGCCGTCCCCGGGCCGGCGAACGATGCGAGCGGAGCAATCGATGAGAGGTCCCCGTGCCGCTGTGCGGCGGCCGTCCCGTGCCCGTGCCCGCGGCGCGACGATCGCCGCGTTCGTGGTGCTGGCCGCCACGGTCCCGGCCGCGGCCGTCGCCGCGGGCATACGGGAGGTCGACACCGAACTCCCCTATGTGTGCACGCTTCCGTCCGGGCAGCGGCCCGTGACGGTGCGGGTCTCGGCGGCCTTTCCCGACCGGGTGGCGGCGGGCGAGCCGATCCGGCCCGCGGACGTCACCACCACCGTGGAGTTCCCGGCGCAGGCGGTGGCCGACCTTGCCGCGACCGGAGCGCCAGGTGTGCGGTCCGCCGAGACCCGGCTGACCGTCGCCGTCGCGCAGAACGACGCCACCGCCGAGGCGACCTGGCGTGGCACCGCGCAGCCGGTGGTCCTCCCGACGGCCGGGCCGCTGACGCTCACCGCGACCGGCGACGTACCGACGGTGACCGGGCGCGGCGCCGGTGAACTGACGCTGTCCGCCGCGGACTTCGCGGTGGACCTGGCGCTCGGCGCGGCGGACGACGGCGCCGCCGAGCCCGCCGCGCTCACCGTCGAGTGCGCCCTCGCCGAGGACGCGCCTGACAACGGCCTGCTGGCCGCCGTCCCGGTCGGCCCGGACCCCGGCGGCCCGGACGGCTCGCCGTCCGCCTCGCCCTCCCCGTCCGGCACGCCCACCCGGCAGGGCGGCGCACCGGCGGACCGGCAGCGGGAGCGGTCCCCCAGGGTCAGCGGGGACACACCGGGCGGCACAGGGGCCCGGCCCGACGCGCCGCCGTGCCGGTACGACGCCCGGTACCCGGCGGGCCCGATGTCGCTCAACGCGTACATCACCGGCTATGCGAACGTCCGGAAGCTGAAGGGCGCCGCGCTGATCCCGCTGACCTGCACCCTGATCGAGCAGGGCGAGCCGGAGTTCGAGTTCTACCCGGACTTCAGCGGCGGCACCATCAAGCAGCACTCCACCGGCGACCTGTACAACGGGGGCCGCGCCTGGTCGCCCCCGTTCGAGGCCACCTTCCTCACGTTCGGCTTCACCCCGACGAAGGCCACCATGGTGCTGGAGCAGACCGGCCCGCTGACCATCGACTCGCTCGGCGCCACCGACTTCGTGTTCACCAGCACCGACACCTATGTCCGGGTGCCGCTGGTGCTCCGGGTCATCTCGCTCACCGTCAACGGGACACCGCTGGAGGTGGGGCCAAACTGCCGCACCGAGAAGCCCCTCGCCTCCCCCGAACCGGATCCCGCGCACCATCCCGGCGACCATCTGGTGCTGCACGGCCGCGGGGAGCAGGTCACGGGCGAGCCGGCCACCGGCTATCTACTGCTGTCCGGCGGCCCGCTGACCGGCGAGGTGACCATCCCCGCCTTCACCGGCTGCGGGGCCGGCGGCGAGCGGGTGGACCGCCTGCTGACGGCCTCGGTCTCCGGTTCCGGCAACTACGTCAAGCAGATGCAGGGTCAGACCTGCTATGTGGCCGCCGACGTGCCGAACCCGGAGGAGTGCACCACGGATCTGCAGCCCCTCAAGATTCCCGTTCCCGAACGCTGAGTCCCGCCCCAGCCCGTACCCCTCACGGAAGGCCACCTCATGAAACGGTTCCCGCTCGGCGCCAGACTCGCCACCACCGTCACCGCGCTCGGCACCGCGCTCGGCGCCTTCGCCTCGATGGGCACCGCGACCGCGGCCACGGCCCAACTCAGCGGCGAGTGGGCGCCGTTCACCCGCTGCCCGGTGAACGCGCCGGCCATGCTCGCCGCGGACGGCCTGGCCAGGACGCCGCAGTGCGTGGTCTCCAGTTCGCCGAACGGCTCCATCACGCTGGGCAAGACCACCGTGGTGACGGGCCGTACCAACCTCCAGATGGGCGTCGTGCAGAGCTCGGACGGCACCAGTACCGTGGTGGCCCCGAGCGACGGTGCGATCATCGCCGACTCCGCGTCGGTGCCCGGCGGGCTGCTGGGCCTGATGTGTCCGAGCGACCTGCCCGGGATCACGGCCATCTGCGAACAGCTCGCCAACAGCACGCTCAACAAGATCACCGCGACCGTGGAGTCCGTCGGCACACCCTCCGACTTCGACCAGAGCGCGGGCGTCCTCACCGACCTGCCCATCGTCGCCCTGCCGGTCCGCATCCACCTGGAGAACCCGTTCCTCGGCGCCAACTGCTACATCGGCACGAAGAGCAACCCGATCGTGCTGCGGCCGGCGAACCTCACCTACCCCACGTTCGGACTGTCGTTCTTCAAGGGCGACGGCACGCCCGCCGACGACGGCGAGATGAGCCGGATCGGCCTCACCGGCGCCACCCAGAGGGACAGCGGCTTCGCGGTGCCCGGCGCCAGCGGCTGCGGGCTGGGCCTCGGCCTGGTCGACGCGGCGGTCAACCTCAAGACCGGGCTGCCGTCCGCCGCCGGGAAGAACAGCCTCACACTCAACAACACCCAGACCTACCTCACCGGTCTGACGGCACCCGGCACCGTCGCCCCCGACGCCGGCAAGATCCTCGCGCGCAACTGGAACTCCGCCGTCAAGTGAGCGCCGTACAAAGGCGATTATCAGCCGTCCCGGCAGTCCGATCCCGTCTCGCTGCGGCAAACCGTGCACGACCTGTGTACGGCGCGTGAAACTTGATTTAGCTTCAGCAGCCCAAGACAGGTATGCACCTGAGGGCCGGCCGGGTGTCCCCCTCGGTCCAGCGGGGGGCACCCGGCCGGTCTCCCCCCACCGGGCGCGTCGGAGAGCAAGGGACGACCAGTCATGCCTTCAACCGTACGGTCGCCGCAGGTCGGAGAACCCCTCGACCCCCTGCCCAGGGAGTTCGCGGCCTTCATGCGGCCGGAGTTGCCGGGCCTCATGAAGGAAATACGCATCGAGGTCACCCGCGCCTATCCCGTGTACGGCCGGCTGCTCAACGGCCCCAACGCCGACGCCATCCGGCAGGGCGTCGAGGAGGCCCTGGCCGCCTTCGTGGACCGGGTCGCCGAACCGGGCAAGGACTCGGCGGTGCGCGACGAGCTGTTACGCAAGTTCGGGCGCGTGGAGGCCTATGAGGGCAGGGAGTTGGACACCCTTCAGGGGGCCTATCGGCTGGGCGCGCGCATCGCCCTGCGCCGTGCCAAGGCCGTGGGCCGGCAGTACAACCTGTCGCCCACCGTGATCCTCGCCTTCGCCGACGCCCTGTTCGCCTACGTCGAGGAGTTGGAGGCGCTCTCCCGCGAGGGCTATGTGGAGGTGCAGTCGCGGGCCTCGTCGGAGGTCTCGGCGGTACGAAGACAGTTGCTGCATCTGATCCTGGCCGCGCCGCCGCTGCCGCAGGCGACCGTGTCCGGGCTGTGCGAGGCGGCCGCCTGGCCGCTGCCCGCCGAGGTCACCCTCGTCGCCCTGCGGTCGCCCGCGCCCGACCATCTGGAGGCGGGTCTGGCCGGTGACGTCCTCGCGGACCTGGACATTCCGCAGCCGCATCTGCTCATCCCGGGGGCCCTGACCCCGGACCGGCTCGCCATGCTGGACGCGGCGCCGGCGGGCACGCACGCCGTCGCGGGCCTGACGGTGCCGCTCGCGCAGGCCGCCGACTCCATCCGCTGGGCGCGCCGCGTGCTCCAGCTGATCGACGAGGGTGTCGTGGCCGACGCGCCGCTGACCCGCTGCGAGGACCACCTGGTGACGCTGTGGCTGCTGTCGGACCCGCCGCTCGTGTCCCATCTGGCGGCCAGGGAACTGGCGCCGCTCGACGGGCTGCCGAGCAGCCGCCGCGGCCGGCTCATGGAGACCCTGCGCGTGCACATCTCCACCCGGGCGCCCGCGGAGCAGGTCGGCGAGATGCTGGGCGTGCACGCCCAGACGGTGCGCTACCGCCTGCGCAATCTGGACGCCCGGCTCGGCGACCGCCTCACCGACCCCGACCACCGCTTCGCCCTGGAGGCGGCACTACGGTCACTGCACCTGAGAGCCCCGCACCCCACCGAGTGAGCCACCCGCCACCGATTCCCCGCCTTCGACGAGGGACCGAGCGGCCGGTTGCCCACGAAGGCGAGCGCGCGCCGCGCGGCCACGGCGGCCCACCGGACCTGTTACGGGCGGGAGGTACGCACAGCACCCGCACCCGCACCCGCGGAACAGCCGGGCAAACGGGCGGCGTTCCGGGCGAACCCGGCCCACGGCGCGGTGGGCGCCGACACCTCGGCCTTGGGGCCGAGCGCGGTGCGCCGCGGGTGCGCGGCATCCTCGGACTCCACCGGCGGGGTCGCCGCCACGGACCCCTGCGCGGTGTCTGCCGTGCGTGACGGGCGGATCGGTGGCGCGGCCGGGTCGCCGCAGATCCTGCGCGGGCGGTCTCCCGGCGGTGCGTCGCCTGTTGGGTGTGTCAGGTGGGGAGGCGGGGCACGCTCTCGATCAGTTTGCGGGTGTACGGGTGCGCCGGGGCGCCCAGTACCCGGGCGGTGTCGCCCTGTTCGACGATGCGGCCGCGTTCCAGTACGGCGGTGCGCTCGCACAGGGAGGCGACGACCGACAGGTCGTGGGAGACCATCACGAGCGTCAGCCCCTGATCCCGCTGCAACTCGGCGAGCAGGTCGACGACTTTCACCCGGGTGGTGACATCGAGCGCGCTGACGGGTTCGTCGGCGAGCAGGACGCGCGGCCCGCACACCGTGGCCCGGGCGATGGCGATGCGCTGGCGCTGCCCGCCGGAGAACTCGTGCGGATAGCGGTCCGCCGCGTCGGCGGGCAGGCCCACCCGTTCCAGGGCCGCGGCCACCTTGGGCGCCGCGCCGGCCCTGGTGTCGATGCCCAGGGAGCGCAGCGGTTCGGCCACGATGGCGGCGACGCGCCGGCGCGGGTCAAGGGAGGAGTAGGGGTCCTGGAAGACGCACTGCACGCTGCGCCGGAAGCGGCGCATCTGCGCCCGGTCACGCGGGGACAACTCGGCGCCGTCGAAGCGTACGCCGCCGGCGGTGGGCCGGGACAGGCCGAGCAGCAGGCGCAGCAGGGTCGTCTTGCCCGCCCCGGACTCGCCGACCAGGGCGAGGCTGTGCCCGGCCTCGACGGCGAGGGAGACATCCCGCACGGTGTCGGCGGCGCTCCCCCGGTGGCGCAGCGCCACATCCCTCAGTTCCAGTACGGGCGTCACCGCGGGCTCCTCAGGTCCAGGGCGGACTCCAGTTTCCGGGCGCTCGTCACAAGGTCCCTGGTGTAGCGCTCGCGCGGGGCGCGGACGAGTTCGCCGACCGTGCCCTCCTCGACGGCCCGGCCGTCCCTCAGCACCAGGGCCCGGTCGGTCACCCGGGCGACGACGGCGAGGTCATGGCTGACGAACAGCACCGCCATCTCCCGTTCCCGGACCAGGGTGTCGATCAGGTCCAGCATCTCCGCCTGCACGGACACATCGAGGGCGGTGGTCGGCTCGTCGGCGATCAGCAGCCGGGGCGCGCAGGCCAGGGCCATCGCCAGGGCGACGCGCTGCCGCTGCCCGCCGGAGATCTCGTGCGGGAAGGCCCGCGCGATGCGTTCCGGCTCGGGCAGCCGCACCTGGGCCAGCGCCTCGCGTACGGCCTCCCGCAGGGCGGCGCCCTTCAGACCAGTGCGCCTGCCGAGGGGTTCGGCGATCTGGCGGCCCACCCGCATCAGCGGGTCGAGCGCGGTCAGCGGCTCCTGGAAGACGACGGCGGCGTCCCGGCCGCGCACGGCGGTCAGCCGCTTCTCGCTCGCGCCGACGATCTGGGTGCCGGCCAGCTCCACGCTTCCGGTGGCGGTCATGCCGTCGGGCAGCAGGCCGAGCACCGCGAGCGTCGTGAGCGACTTACCGGAGCCGGACTCGCCGATGAGGCCGAGCCGTTCGCCGCTCGCCACGCCGAAGGTCAGGTCGTCGACCAGGGTCCGGCCGTCGCCGGTGCGGACGGTCAGGCCACGGACGTCGAGGAGGGTCATGTGCGCCTCCGGCGGGTCGCCGGGTCGAGGGTGTCACGCAGGCCGTCGGCGACGAGGTTGACGCCGATCACCAGCAGCACGAGCAGGATGCCGGGGGCCAGCGCGCCGGCGGGGGCGGTGGTGAAGGTGGCCTGCGCCTCCTGGAGCATGCGGCCCCATGAGGCGTTGGGCGGCGGCGCGCCGAGGCCCAGGTAGGACAGTCCGGCCTCGGCGAGCACGGCGAGCCCGAACTGGAGGGCCAGGTTGACCACGAGGGTGGGCCAGATGTTGGGCAGGACGTGGCCGAGCACGGTGCGCGGCCAGGACGTGCCGGAGGTGCGGGCGGCGGTGATGTAGTCCTGTGCGAGGACCCGCTTGGCGAGGATGCGCACCAGCCGGGCGACGACGGCGCTCTGCGCCAGCCCGATCGCGAGGACCGCGGAGCCGAGGGTCGCCGAGCGGGCGGCCACGATGAGCATGGCGAGCAGCAGGGTCGGGAACGCGATGAGGATGTCGAGGAACGCGGAGAGCGTGTCGTCGAGCCAGCCCTGTGCGAACGCGGCGAGCAGCCCGAGGGTGACGCCGATCGCGGCGGCGATGAGCACCGAGCCGAGGCCCGCCTCGACGGCGATCCGGGAGCCGGTCATCACCTGGGTGAACAGGTCCCGGCCGAGCTTGTCGGTGCCGAGCAGATGTGCGCCGCCGGGGCCGGTGAGCCGCCCGCCGGAGGTGTCGTCGGCCGGGTACGGCAGCCAGAACAGGGAGACCAGGGCGAGCAGGGCGATGGCGCCCGCCAGCACACAGCCGACGATGAGCGTGGCGGAGCCGCGGGCCCGCCGCCCGGCGCGTGCCTCGCTCGTGGGCGGCGCCGGTTCGAGCACGTCGGTTCCGGTCATCGGGCACCTCCCGTCAGTCGGTCGCGCAGCCGCGGGTCGATGATCCGCTGGACCAGGTCGGCAACGAAGCCGATGAGCAGCACGGCGAGGGTGGAGACGAACAGCACGCCCTGGATGACCGGGTAGTCGTGCTGGGCGATGCCGGTGGCGAGCATCGAACCGAGGCCGGGCAGCGCGTACACGGACTCCACGACGACCGCGCCCAGCAGGGTCGAGGCGAGTTCGATGCCGAGCACGGAGATCACCGGTACGGCGGCGTTGCGCAGCCCGTGCCGCCACATCGCCCGCCCGAAGGAGGAGCCCAGGGCGCGGGCGGTGCGCAGATGGTCGCTGCCCAGCACGTCGAGGGTGGCGGAGCGGACGTAGCGGATCAGGGACGCGCTCATCACCAGTGCGATGGTGAGGACCGGCAGCACCAGCGAGCGGACCGCGTCCGCGGGTGCGGACCAGCCGTCCTGCGGGAAGCCGCCGGCGGGCAGCCAGCCCGCGTTCAGCGCGAACACGGCGATGAAGATCATGCCGAGCCAGAACACCGGGATGGCGATGCCCAGTTGGGAGACGCCGCTGAGCAGCGCGCCGTACCAGGTGTGCCGCTTGTGGGCGGCGAGGAACCCGGCGGGTACGGCGATGAGGACGGCCAGTACGAAGGCCGCGAGGGTGAGCGGCACGGTGACGTCCAGCCGGGCGGAGACCTCGGGTCCGACGGGCAGCGAGCTGACGAAGGAGGTGCCGAGGTCGCCGCTCGCCAACTGCCCGAGCCAGTGGGCGAACTGCTCGGGCAGCGGCCTGTCGGAGCCGATGGAGTGGCGGGCCGCGGCGATCTGCTCGGGGCTCGCGCCCACCGAGGTGAGCGCGTTGGCCGGATCGCCGGGCAGCATGCGCAGCAGGACGAACAGCACCACGCTCGCCAGGGCCAGCGACACCGCGAGGAAGACCAGGCGGCGCAGCAGGTAGCGCGCCATCAGCCCTTCTTCTTGATGTCGTAGGCGTAGAACTGCGAGTTGAGGCCGTTGAGCGGGTAGCCGGACAGCTTGCTGCTCGCGACGACGATCTGCGGGTACAGGTACAGCCAGTCGCTGGCCGCGTCCTCGGCGGTTTTGCGGTTGACCTTCTTCAGCAGTTCGGTCTGCCCGGCGGTGGTCCGGGCCTCCTCGGCCTGCCGCACCCACTGCGTGACCTGCTTGTTGTCGTAGCCCCAGTAGAAGTCGGGGTTGCCGTACCAGACGAGGTCGCGGTCGTTGACGTGTTCCTGGAGCGTGGCCGTGAAGTCGTGGTTCTTGTAGACCTTGGTGTACCACTGGTCCGGGGTGATCGTGTTGATCGTGACCGTGATGCCGACCTTGGCGAGTTCGGACTTGATGAAGGTCGCGGCGGTGGGGTGCGGGTCGTAGTTCGGGGTGTCGAGGGTGAACTTGAAGCCCTTGGCGTAACCGGCCTCGGCGAGCAGCTTCTTGGCGCGGGCCGGGTCGTAGGCGTTGACCTTGGTGAGGTCCTCGTACCAGGGGTCGGTGGGCGGCACCATCGAGCCGATGAGCTTGCCGTAGCCGCCCCAGACCGACTCCAGGAGCTTCTTGTCGTCGATGGCGGCGGAGACGGCCCGGCGGACCTTGACGTCGGTGAAGGGCTTGGCCTTGTCGTTGAAGGCGAGCAGCAGCTTGGTGGTGGAGTTCCCGTCGTTGACCTTGTAGTTCTGGTTGTTCTTGAACTGGTCGAGGGCGTCCGGGGACTGTTCGCCGGTGACCACGTCGACGGCGTTGGTCAGCAGGGCGTTGTTGAGCGCCGTGGCGTCCTTGTAGTAGTGGAAGACGACCTTCTGGTTGCTGGCGGCGCCGCCCCAGTAGCCGGCGAACCGTTTCAGGCCGAGGGCGGAGCCCCGGGTCCACTTGTCCAGCGTGTAGGGGCCGGTGCCGTCCTCGGTCGTCTTCAGGTTCTTCGCCTGGGAGTTGATGATCCAGACGTAGGAGAGGTTGTAGACGAAGGAGATGGACCGCTGCGACAGCGTGACCTTGACGGTGTGCGCGTCGGGTGTGGCGATGTCCTTGATGACCTCGAGGTTGCTCTTGCGGGCGGACTGGGAGTCGTCCGCGATGACCTTCTCCAAGCTGTACTTGACGTCGTCGCTGGTCAGTTGCTTTCCGCTGTGGAACTTCACGCCGTCGCGCAGGGTGAAGGTGTAGGTGAGCCCGTCGGTGCTGACCTTGTAGTCCCGGGCGAGGAGCTTGTCCACCTTGCCGTCGTCGGTGAGCCTGAACAGCCCTTCGTAGACGTTGCCGTTGAGGGCTTCGGTCACGCCCTGCCCGCCGCCCGCGGTGTTGTCGAGGTTCTGCGGCTCGTAGAGCGAGCCGATGTCGACGGTGGCGTTCTTGTCCCACTAGCCGCCGGAGGCGCTGCCCCCCGAGCCGGAGCCGCCGCAGGCGGTCAGGGTGAGGGCGAGGGTGGCCGCGGTCGCGGTGCCGTACAGGGAGGTCTTCTTGATGTTCACGTGGTGTGCGCTTTCGTGCTGCGGTGCGGGGGGGGCTGCGGGTCAGTGCTGTGCGGGGACGCCGCCGCGGAAGACGGCGCGCTTCTCGCCGGCCTCGACGGGCAGGTGGAAGCGGTTCTGCCGGGGCGGCATCGGACAGTTGTACTGATCGGAGAATCCGCAGGGCGGCACGAAGGCGCGGTTGAAGTCGAGCAGCACCCGGTCGTCGTGCTCCGTGCGCCGCACGAACAGGAAGCGCCCGGCGCCGTAGGTGGTGTCCCCGTTGGTGGGGTCACCGAAGACGAGCAGCAGGGTGCCGTCGTCGTCGAAGGCGCTGAGGGTGTAGGCGCGGCCGTCGACGGTGAGGGTGATGTCGCCGGGGACGACGAGGTCGCGGGTGCCGCCGTTGTCCCGGATGTGCTCGAAGGGGATCCGGCGGGCGCCCGGTACGGGGGTGTAGGTGGCGTGCAGCACCCAGGCGGGGTCGTACGGGAAGGTGTCGACCCGGTCGAAGCGGCGGATGGCCGGCGCGTCGGCGTCCCAGAACCGCAGACCGTGCTCGGGCTCGCCGGTGACGAGGTCGGTCCGGCTCAGTGTGGTGACGCTCACGGTGTCCGGCCGGCCGGCCCGGTCCCGCTCCGCGTCCGGGCTCTCGCCGGCCGGGAGCCAGCGGGTCTCGACGAGCGCGAGGTTCCCGGTCGGCGCGGTCAGGGCCCGCAGGCGCTCGGCGCGCCAGGCGTGCCACCGCGCGACGGCATCGGGGGCGGGCTGGTCGGTGGTGGCTTGGGACACGGTCGGACTCATTCGCGTAGCAGGGATGGCGGCCTCACCCCCGCGGACATCACGCTGCGCGAATGAGTGGCCAAAGCATGTCCTTTATCTGCCATAAGAGGATCTAATGTCAAATGCCGTCGACGCATACGGAGACCCCTCACTCACCGGCGCACCCCGGACCGGCCGGCACCCGGCGCGATACGCGGGTGCGCCGGAGCACGCGGCGCAGCGTCGCCACGCGCGCGCTCGGGACTGACGTCCCGGCGGATGGCGCGGCTGATCGAGGACGCCGAGATCGCCGGACCAGACTGCTCGGCGGCGCCCCTGTCCCGTGCCGACCGCGGCACGGTCCTGCCGCGCCGTGCCGTGCCGTGCCGTGGTGGAGGCGTACGCGCCGGTCTGCGTACGCGCGCCGCGCGACCCGGTACGTCTCCTCTCAGGCGGCGCCGGCCCGTCTCAGCGGTTGAGGTCGATCAGGTGGGGCGCCACCCGGGTCAGCCGCAGCACGCCCCACAGGATCAGCAGGACGCCCGCCAGCTCCACCGGCAGCCACCAGCCGGTGCAGATCTCCTCCCCGAACAGCGTCACGCCCAGCAGCAGGCTCACGGTCGCGTCGCCGATGGTCAGCGCGGGCTGCGAGGCGACCAGGGCGCCGGCCTGGAGGGAGTTCTCCAGCAGCAGGAGCGCGCCGACGCCGGCCAGCGCGAAGCCGTAGGTCTGCCAGGTGCGCAGGAAGGCGGTGAACCCCGCGTCGGCGAGCACGCCCGTGGCCGACTTCATCAGCGCGGCCGTCAGCGCGTTGCCGATCGCGGCGGCCGTGCCCAGCGCCGCCGCCCGGAACAGTGAGGAACGCGCCGGGCGGGCCAGGACGACGGCGAGGAGCATCGCGCCCAGGGTCAGGGCCAGCACCGGCAGCCAGCGCGCCATGGCCGCCTCGTTGCGGGTGCCCGAGGGAGCCGCCGCGGCCAGGGCCAGGGCGAGCCCGCCGACCATGCCCGCGACGGCCCGCCAGCCGGCGGCGGGCAGCCTGCGGTGCATCAGCGGTGCGATGACCAGCAGGGCGAACGGCAGTTCCAGCACGAACAGCGGCTGGACCAGCGCCAGGGGCCCGTTGACCAGGGCCAGGGCCTGGAAGAGCGCGGCGCCCACGACACCGGCGATGCCGATCGACCAGGCGGGCCGTCGCACGAGGGCGATCATCAGGCCGAGGCCGCCGCCCTGCGACACCGTGGAGGCGGCCTTGCGCTGGAAGGCCGTCCCCACGGCATTGCTGGCGGCCCCCGCGACGGCACAGACGACGGCGAGTGCGATCACCCCTCCACCATGCCTCGCCTTCCCGCCCGATACCGACCGCGACCCGCCACGGACCCCGGCTGCGCCCGCCGGCAGCCGGGCCGCCTCGCCTTGTCGGCCTTCGGTCCCAGGGGGGCCAGGTGGTTGTTCATCGTGCCGTCGCGGCGTGGCGATGCCGCTGGTGAAGCCGCTGGTGAAGCCGCTTCGCCCCGGTGCGGAACGCACCGGGCGGCCGGTCCGCACCGCGCCGGACGGCCGCCCGGCGCGTCCGCGCGGATCCCGGTCACCGACCTAGCGTTTGCTTGGTTGTCGGCGCTAGGGTGGCGCCATGCCGCTCCAGTTGGACATGACGGACCGGGTCGTTCTGGTCACCGGAGGCACCAGGGGCGTCGGCGCCGGGATCGCGGCGGTGTTCCTGCGGGCGGGGGCCCACGTCGAGATCTGCGGCCGCACCGCCCCGCGGGTCCACGGCGGGGCGGCCCGCTTCAGCCGGGTCGACGTCCGCGACCCGGACGCCGTGGCCCGCTGGGTGGCGGACACCGCCGGACGGCACGGCCGGATCGACGTCGCGGTGAACAACGCGGGCGGCGCGCCCTTCGCCGACTTCGCCACCGCCTCGCCGCGCTTCCACCGCGGGGTCACCGACCTCAACTTCCTCGCCCCGGTCTTCGTGTGCCGCGAGCTCTTCCCGGTCATGGACGGCCAGGACGACGGCGGCGTCGTCGTGAACATCACCTCCATCGGCGCCCGGCGCCCCAGTCCGGGAGCGGCCGTCTACGGGGCGGCCAAGGCCGCCCTGGAGAGCCTGACCGCGAGCCTGGCGGTGGAGTGGGCGCCGCGGGTGCGGGTCAACGCGGTCAGCTGCGGTCTGGTGGCCACGCCGGGGGCGGCCGGCCACTACGGCGACGCCGAGCAGACCGCCCGGGTGGCGGCCACGATCCCGCGCGGGGTCTTCGCCCGGCCCGAGGACATCGGAGCGGCCTGTCTGATGCTCGCCTCGCCGCTCGCCGCGCACATCACGGGTGCCGTCCTCAACGTCGACGGGGGCGGCGAGTGGCCGGCCTTCCTAAGGCACACACCGAACGCCGGGGCCCAGACCGCCCGCACGCACAAACGGTGAACGCGAACCCACAGGCCGGTGGGCGGTGGCCGGTATACGGGCGCGGGCCGATGCACGGCAGCCGGTGTCCCGACGCGGGACAATGCACGGCGGCCGGTGTACGGACGCGAACCGGCAGCCGGTATCCCGGCGCGGCCGATGCACGGCAGCCGGTGTCCCGAGGCAGGACAATGCACGGCGGCCGGTGTACGGACGCGAACCGGCAGCCGGTATCCCGAGGCGGGACGGTGCGCGGCGGCTGTCCCGGCGCGGGACGGTGCGCGGCGGTCGGTGTCCCGGTGCGGGGCCGAACGGGGCCCGTTCGGGCCCGCGGTGGCCCGGGTGCCCTGTGGCACGATGGAGCGCACCCGGGCCGGCCGGGGCCGAACCCGGCAGGAGGGACGACGACATGGCGGTACGGCGCCCGGTGCGCACGGCGGCCCGCAACGGTACGCGGGCGGGCAGCGGCGGTTCGGACCGCCGGGCGGAGCTGCTGCAGATCGCGGCCCGCCTGTTCGCCGGCCGCGGCTACGCCCAGACCACCGTCCGGGACATCGCCGACGAGGCGGGCATCCTGTCGGGCAGTCTCTACCACCACTTCAGTTCCAAGGAGGAGATGCTGCATGAGATCCTCCACGACTTCCTAGGGCGGCTGCTGGAGCGCTTCACCGCGATCGAGCGGGCGGCGCAGGACCCCAGGCAGGTACTGGACCAGCTCGTCCAGCACTCGTTCACGGTCATCCACGAGACACCGGAGGCCGTCGCGCTCTACCAGAACGAGTCGGGCGCGCTGAGCGGCCAGCCCGGATTCGAGTATGTCGACCAGATGGGCAGGAAGATCGAGAAGATCTGGCTGCGCGCCCTGACCGCCGGCCAGCGGTCGGGGGTGTTCCGTGCCGACGTCGACGCGAGCCTGACCTACCGGTTCATCCGGGACACCGTGTGGTGCACCGTGCGCTGGTACCGGCCGCGCGGCAGGTTCCGGCACGAGGCCGTCGCCGAGCAGTATCTGCGCGTCCTGTACGGCGGGCTCACCGCCCCGTGAGTCCGGGCCCGGCGGCGGGCACCTCCCGGTCGCGCAGCCCCTCCGGGTCGATCACCTCGCGGATGAGCCGCAGTTCCGCGGCGTCCGGCAGCCGGGTCTCGGCGGCACCGGCCGCCGCCAGGTCGAAACCCGTGTTCCGGCGGACCTCCGCGACCGTGACGCCGGGGTGCACCGAGCGGATGCGCAGCCGTCCGTCGTCCCCGTAGTCGAGCACCGCCAGGTCGGTGATCACCACGCCGAGGTCGTGGAACCGGAGCCCGCCGCGCGCCCTGGCGCGGTCGTTGCCCACCCCGCACACCACGTCGACCTTCTCCACGAACACCTTGGGCGAGTGCCGGGCCACCCAGTAGTCGGTGCGGTGGTTGACCGTGTTGCCTGGGGCGCCGCGCACGCCGATGAGCTGCCGGGTGGGGTGCCGCCAGTCGCCGATGAGGGAGATGTTCTGGTTGCCGTACGCGTCGAGCTGCGCGGCGCCCATCATGCTCCGTCGCCGGCCGGCGGCGACGATGTCGAAGACCCGGCCGAACGGCACCCAGCCCTCGATGACGCCGCCGTGCGCGGCGGTCCGGCCGAGCGGCGGCGGTTCGCTCATGAAGTACGCCTCGCCGTCGGTGAGGACCAGGTCCGGATCGGTCGTCATCCGCGCGAGCCGCGCCCCGATGCCGGGCAGGACGCCGACCGTGTGGGCGAGCACCTCCCCGGCGTCTTGCCAGGCGTCGGCACATGCCGCGGCACACACCTCGGCCCGGGTGATCCCGGTCATCACCGCGCCCTCCCTGTGCCGTCCGCTCCGCCGCGTCCGGCGTGGAACCCGGCCACGGCCTTGTGGTAGTCCGCCTCGTCCCCGTCGAGGAACGTCCGCCGGAACAGCCGCCACGCGGCGGGGTCCCGGGCGGCCGCGGCGTAGTGCGCCTGGAACGCCTCGTCGCGCCGGTGGTCGGGCTCGCACGAGGTGAAGTGGGCGCCGCCCGGCGTCTCGATCACCGCGGTCACGAAGATGCGGCTGATCAGCAGGGACTGCGCGGGGCCCGCGGCCGACAGCTCCCGCGGCGGCACGACCCGCTCGGCGCTCACATAGCAGCGCTCCGCGGCCATCGCGAAGAGGTCGTCGAAGTACGGGTCAGGCCCCAGGTACTGGGCGTTGCCCGCCGCGTCGGCCCGGTTGACGTGCACGAGGGCCGCGTCGAGCGGGAGCGCCTTCATCGCGACGTACTCCTCGCCGGTGTACGGGGAGGTGATCGTCACCAGGCCGGGGTTCATGGTCAGCACGTCGGAGCCGAGTCCGGCCCGGGTGGGCAGGAACGACAGCCGTTGGGCGGCGGCCCGCAGGCCGGTGACGAGCATCCCCTCGTCCAACTCCGCGGTCTCGACGGCGGCCCGCTCCCGCACGGCCCGGAAGTGCGGGTCGAGCGCGATGCTGTCGAGCGAGACGAAGCCGTGGACGAGCCTGCGCACCTTGCCGGCGGCGCACAGCAGGCCGATGTCGGGGCCGCCGAACGAGACCACGGTCAGCTCGCGTACATCGCTGCGCAGCAGCGCGCGGACCAGCGCCATGGGCTTGCGCCGGGATCCCCAGCCGCCGATCCCGACGGTCATGCCCGACTCGATCGTCGCCGCGAAGTCGTCCAGGGGCATCGTCTTGTCCCCCATGAAGTCCTCCTCTCGCCCGGGGTCCCGCACCGGATCCGGGAAGCCGAGGCGTGCTACAACCTAGCGCTTGCTTGGCCACGTCACCAGACCCAACGTCCCTTCTCGCGAGGCGACTTCGGCCGATCGCGCCTCGGCACGGGCATTGACCAAACAAATGCTTGGTGGGGTACCGTGACCACCGTGGACCCGAACTGGAGCGGAGGCGGGCCGCCCGCGCCGGGGTACGTACCCGGGCACGGCCTGCTCACGGGCAAGACCGTGGTGGTCACCGCCGCGGCGGGCGCGGGCATCGGATCCGCGATGGTGCGCCGCTGCCTCGAGGAGGACGCGGGCGCGGTCGTGCTGGGCGACGTCCACGAGCGCCGGCTCACCGAGGCGCTGAGCCGGCTGGGCGAGGAGTTCGGCACGGACCGGGTGGCCGCGGTGGTCTGCGACGTCACCGACGAGCGCCAGGTCGGCGGCCTGCTGGACGCGGCGGAGGCGTTCGGCGGGGTCGATGTGATGGTCAACAACGCCGGGCTGGGGGGCACCGCGAGCGTTCTCCACCTGAGCGACGCGGAGTGGTCACGGGTCCTGGACATCACCCTCACCGGCACCTTCCGGTGCGTCCGCGCGGCCGGCAACCGGATGGTCCGCGCGGGCCGGCGCGGCGTCATCGTCAACAACGCCTCGGTGGTGGGCTGGCGGGCCCAGGAGGGGCAGGCGCACTACGCGGCGGCCAAGGCCGGGGTGATGGCTCTCACCCGCTGCGCCGCGCTGGACCTGGCCGGACACGGCATCCGGGTCAACGCGGTGTCCCCGAGCCTGGCACTGCATCCGTTCCTTGCGAAGGTCACGACCGAGGAACTCCTCGACACACTCAAGGAACGGGAGGCGTTCGGCCGGCCCGCCGAGCCCTGGGAGGTGGCCAACGTCATGGTCTTCCTGGCCAGCGACTACTCCTCGTACATGACCGGCGAGGTCGTGTCGGTCAGCAGCCGGCACCCCTGAACCGGCACGCACACACCGGCACACACGAGCGGCACGCACACACCGGCGCGCAAGAGCGGCACCAACGCGCCGACATGCACCAACCGGCAGAAACGCACCGGCACGCACGAACCGGCACGTCCGAGAAGGAGGCAACCGTGGCCGACGCCTATGTGGTCGACGCCGTCCGCACTCCCGTGGGGCGCCGCGGCGGTGCCCTCGCCGGGATGCACTCGGCGGACCTCGCGGCCCATGCCATCGGCGCGCTGCTGCGCCGCACGGGCGTCGACCCCGGTGCCGTCGACGATGTGATCCTGGGCTGCTGCGACACCGTCGGCTCCCAGGCCGGCGACATCGCCCGTACGGCATGGCTGGTGGCCGGGCTGCCCGAGCATGTCCCGGGTGTGACGGTCGACCGGCAGTGCGGCTCCGGCCAGCAGGCGGTGCACTTCGCGGCGCAGGCAGTGATGTCGCTGACCGCCGATCTGATCGTGGCGGGCGGGGTGCAGAACATGTCCGCCATCCCGATGTCGGCCGCCATGACGCTGGGCCGGGGCTACGGCTTCAGCACCCCGTTCGCCGAGTCGCCCGGCTGGCGCGCCCGCTACGGCGACCAGGAGGTCTCGCAGTTCCGGGCCGCCGAGTTGATCGCCGCGCGATGGCGGCTGAGCCGCGAGGACATGGAGCGCTACGCCTGGCGCAGCCACCGGCGGGCGGTGCGGGCGATCGACGCCGGCCGGTTCAAGGCCGAGATCGAGCCGGTCGGCGGCTTCGACACCGACGCGTGCCCGCGGCGCGACACCTCGCCGGAGCTGATGGCCGCGCTGCCCCCGCTGGTCGAGGGCGGCCGGATCACCGCGGCGCTCGCCTCCCCGGTCTGCGACGCCGCCTCGGTCCTGCTCATCGCCTCCGAACGGGCCCTCAAGGAGCACGGGTTGACGCCACGGGCCCGGATCCGGCATCTCTCGGTCCGCGGCGACGATCCGGTCCGGATGCTCACCGGCCCCATCCCGGCGACCCGGCACGCCCTGCGCAGGGCGGGGATGTCCATCGACGACATCGACCTGTTCGAGGTGAACGAGGCCTTCGCCCCGGTCGTGCAGGCCTGGATCGCCGAGACCGGCGCCGACCCGGACAAGGTGAACGTCAACGGCGGCGGCATCGCCCTCGGCCACCCCCTCGGCGCCACCGGCGCCCGGCTGATGACCACACTGCTGGGCGAACTGGAGCGCACGGGCGGGCGCTACGGCCTGCAGACCATGTGCGAGGGCGGCGGCCAGGCCAACGTGACCATCCTCGAACGGCTGTAAGGAGGCCCGGCATGACCGCCACTGTCCATCCCGCCCTGCACACCGCGCTGTGCGACCTCGTCGGCGTCCGCTACCCGATCGTGCAGACCGGGATGGGATATGTCTCAGGTCCGGAGCTGACGGCCGCCACGGCGGCGGCGGGCGGCCTGGGCATCCTGGCCGGTGCGACGCTCACCCTGGAGGAGACCCGCGCCGCCGTCCGCGCCGTGCGCGAGCGCACCGACGCCCCGTTCGGCGTCAACTTCCGCGGTGATGCCCCCGACGTCCTCGAACGCGGCGAACTCCTCGTGCGCGAGGGCGTCCGGGTCGCCTCGTTCGCCCTCGCCCCCGACGAACGCGTCGTCCGCCGGCTCAAGGAGGCGGGGCTGGTGGTCATCCCGTCCGTCGGTGCCCGCCGGCACGCGGAGAAGGTGCAGGCGTGGGGCGTGGACGCGGTGGTCGTCCAGGGCCGCGAAGGGGGCGGCCACACCGGGGCGGTGCCCACCTCCATCCTCCTCCCGCAGGTGGTGGACGCCGTCGGCATCCCGGTGATCGCGGCCGGCGGCTTCCGGGACGGCCGGGGTCTGGTCTCCGCGCTCGCCCAGGGCGCCGTCGGCATCGCGATGGGCACCCGCTTCCTGCTGACCAGTGACAGCACCGTCCAGGACGCGGTGAAGGCCGAGTATCTGCGCCGCGGGGTCACCGACACCGTGGTCACCTCGGTGCTGGACGGCGTCCCGCAGCGCGTGCTGCGCACCGAGCCGGTGCAGCGGCTGCTCGCTGAGGGGGCGGTGTCCCGGCTGGCGCGGTCCGTGCGGCATGCCGTGGCCTTCCGCCGGGTGTCCGGGCTGACCTGGACGGCCCTGGTGCGCGAGGGCCTGGCGATGCGGCGCCGCCATCATGACCTCGGCTGGTCCCAGGTCCTGATGGCGGCGAACACGCCCATGATGCTGCGCGCGAGCATGGTCGACGGCCGCACCGACCTCGGCACCCTCGCCTCGGGACAGGTGGTGGGCGTCATCGAGGACCTGCCGAGCTGTGCGGAGCTGATCGAACGGATCGTCGCCGAGGCGGACGCCGTCCTCACCCGGCTCACCGCCGCCCCGGCACGCCGGTGACCGGGCCCACCGGGCCGACCCGGCCGACCGCCGTCACCTCGGGAGAACGCATGGGCACGGACATCGTCAGGGCCGCCGTCGACGGCCGCGGCATCGCCGAACTGGTCGTCGACCGGCCGCCGGTCAACGCCCTGCCGGTGGCGGGCTGGTACCGGCTGGCCCGGGAGCTGGACCGGCTGGGCGACGACCCTGAGGTGCGGGTCGTGGTGCTGCGCGCCGAGGGCCGCGGCTTCAACGCCGGTGTGGACATCAGACAGTTGCGGGCCGACCCCGGCGAGACCACGCTGATCGGGGTGAACCGGGGCTGCTTCGCCGCGTTCGCCGCGGTCTACGACTGCCCGGTCCCGGTCGTCGCCGCGGTGCACGGATTCTGTCTGGGCGGCGGCATCGGCCTGGTGGGCAACGCGGACGTCGTGGTGGCCGCGCAGGACGCCTACTTCGGGCTGCCCGAGGTGGACCGGGGGGCGCTCGGTGCCGCCACCCATCTGTCCCGGCTGGTACCGGCGCACCGGGCCAGGGCCATGATGTACACCTGCGCCACCGCGACGGCCGCCGAACTGCACGCGTTCGGTTCGGTGCTGGACGTCGTACCGAAGGCGCGGCTGCGGGAGCGGGCGCTGGAGGTCGCGGCCGAGATCGCCGCGAAGGACCCGCTGGTGATCCGCGCCGCCAAGGAGGCCCTGAACGGGATCGACCTGTGGGACGTCAGGCGCAGCTACCGCTATGAGCAGGGATTCACCTTCGAGTTGGGGCTCGGCGGCGCCGCCCGCCGGGTCCGCGACACCTTCGGCCGCGGCCGGGACGGGGAGGCGTGAGCATGGACCTGACCTGGAGTCAGGAGGAGGAGGCGTTCCGCGCCGAGGCCCGCGCCTGGCTCGCGGCGCATGTGCCGCGCGAGCCGCTGCCCTCCGGTGACACCCGTGAGGGGTTCGCCGCCCATCTGGAGTGGGAACGCGCGCTGTTCGAGGCCCGCTGGGCGGTGGTGTCCTGGCCCGCGCGGTACGGCGGCCGGGACGCCTCGGTGTGGCAGTGGCTGATCTTCGAGGAGGAGTACTACCGGGCCGGGGCGCCCTCGCGGGTCACCCAGAACGGCGTCTTCCTGCTCGCCCCGGCCCTGTTCGAGTTCGGCACGCCCGAGCAGCGGCGGCGGATCCTGCCGCGGATGGCCGCCGCCCGTGACCTGTGGGCGCAGGGGTGGTCGGAGCCGGACGCCGGCAGCGATCTGGCCGGGCTGCGCAGCCGGGCGGTCCGTGACGCCGCGGCGGGCGGGTGGCGGCTGTCGGGCCAGAAGACATGGACGACCCGTGGGGCGTTCTGCACCCATCTGTTCGGTCTGTTCCGCACCGATCCGCGGGCCGAGCGGCATCGCGGGCTGACCTACTTCCTCGTCGCCCTGGACGCGCCCGGTGTCACCGTGCGGGGCTTTGAACGCCTCGACGGCGACGAGGGGTTCGCCGAGGTGTTCCTGGACGATGTCTTCGTACCCGACGCCGATGTGCTCGGCGGCGTCGGGCAGGGCTGGCAGGTCGCCATGGCCACCACCGGCGCGGAGCGCGGGCTGACGCTGCGCTCCCCCGGCCGCTATCTCGACGCCGCCCGGCGGCTGCTGGAGCTGGCCCGGGCCCGGCCCGGCGGCCCGGGCCCGCACCGGGACCGGGTGGCGCAGTCCTGGATACAGGCGGAGGCGTACCGGCTGTTCACCCTGGAGCAGGTCACCTCGGCCGTCGAGAGGCGGCAGGCGGGCGCGGAGTCGAGCCTGAACAAGCTGTACTGGTCGGAACTGGACATCCTGCTGCACGAGACGGCCATGGACCTGCTGGGTTCCGAGGCCGAGGTGGACGGGCCCTGGAGCAGGGGCTTCCTGTTCTCGCTGGCGGGTCCGATCTACGCCGGGACCAACGAGATCCAGCGCACCATCGTCGCCGAGCGGCTGCTCGGCCTGCCCAGGAGGTGACCGGAACCGATGCGGTTCGCCGTGGCGGAACGGGACGCGGTACTGGCCGAGGCGGTCGGCGAGGTGCTGGCCGATCGGTGTGGGCCCGAGCTGATCAGGGCCGGCTGGCCCGGTGGCCGGGTCGCGCGGGTGGACGCCCTGTGGCGGACCCTCGCGCAGGTCGGTGTGCCGGCCGCTCTGGTTCCCGAGGCGGCGGGCGGTCTCGGCCTCGACGAGAACGCGCTGGCGCCGCTGATGGAGACGCTCGGCCGGGCCGGGCCGCCGGTGCCCGCGGCCGAGACCGTGGCCGTCGGCGCCCCGCTGCTCGCCGCCGCGGGCGCGCCGCAGCTCACCGCCGTGCTGGCCGGGTCGTCCCTTGTCGCCGTGGCCCGACAGGAGGGCGCCCCGGTGCCGTTCGCCGCCCGCGCCGCGCTGATCGTGGTGCGCGCCGGCGATGGGCTGCGGCTGTACGAGCGCGGCGAGGTGCACGCCGAGCCGGTCGCCTCGGTGGACGGCTCGCGCGCGTCGGCCCGGGTGTCGGCGCCGGCCGGCGGCGGGCTGCTGCTGGCCGAGGGGCCTACGGCGCAGGCCGCCGTGTGGCGGCGCGGAGTGCTGGCCACCGCCGCGCTGCTGGTCGGGCTCGGTGCGCGGATGCTCGAACTGACCGTGGCCCACGTCCGTGAGCGACGTCAGTTCGGGGTGCCGGTGGGCTCGTTCCAGGCGGTCAAGCACGCGCTGGCGGACGTGGAGGTGGCGCTGCGCTTCGCCCGTCCCGCGGTGTTCGCGGCCGGCTGGGCGCAGGCGGCCGGCGACGCCGAGGCCGCGGTGCGCACCTCGATGGCCAAGGTCCTCGCCTCGGACGCGGCACGGCTTGCGGCCCGTACGGCGCTCCAGTGCCACGGGGCCGTCGGCTACACCACGCAGTACCCGCTCCATCTGTACGCGAAGCGGGCCTGGGCGCTGGCCGCCGACTGGGGCGGCCCGGCGCACCACCGTGAACGCGTCGCCCGGTGGCTGGAGTTGACCGGGCCCGCCGGCGACGGGAGCGGGACGGATCTCGGCGAAGGGACGCACCGGTGAGCGGAATCTGTCAGGACCGGGTGGTCGTGGTCACCGGGGCCGGTCGGGGCCTGGGCCGCGAGCACGCGCTGGCGCTGGCCGCCGAGGGCGCCCGGGTCGTGGTCAACGACCTCGGGGAGGCGGCGCACCGGGTGGCCGAGGAGATCGTGGCGGCCGGCGGAACCGCCGTCGCCGACCTGGGCGACGTCAGCGACTGGGCGTACGCGAGGTCGCTGGTGGGGCGGGCCGTCGCCGCCTTCGGCACGCTGGACGCGCTGGTGAACAACGCGGGCGTCAACCGCGACCGGATGCTGGTGTCCATGTCCGAACAGGAGTGGGACGTGGTGCTGAAGGTGGACCTCAAGGGTCATGCGGCACCGCTCAGGCATGCGGTGGCGTACTGGCGCGAGCGGAGCAAGCAGGGCCGGCCGGTCGCCGCGCGGATCGTCAACACCACCTCCGGCGCGGGTCTGATGGGCAGCGTCGGGCAGGGCAACTACGGTGCCGCGAAGGCGGGCATCGCCGCGCTCACCGTGATCGCGGCCGCCGAGACGGCCCGGTACGGGGTGACCGTCAACGCCATCGCGCCATCGGCCCGTACCCCGATGACCGAGGCGGTCGCGGCCTTCGCGGACCGGATGCGCGCACCGGATTCCGGCTTCGACGCCATGCACCCCGGCAATGTGTCCCCCCTTGTGGTGTGGCTGGCGTCGGCCGACTCGGGCGATGTGACGGGGCGTGTCTTCGAGGCCGAGGGCGGCACGATCGGGGTCGCCGACGGCTGGCGGCACGGCCCGCGGGCGGTCCGCGACCGCCGGTGGCGCCCGGCGGAGGTCGGTGCCGCGGTGCGCGGACTGCTCGCCGACACGCCCGCTCCGGCCCCGGTCCACGGCACCTGACCGCCGCCACGGCATGCCCGGCTCACGGCCCGCGATCGGCATGAACAGCCCTGTTTCGGTACGAATATGTCGCGGAGGCGAAGCGGAGGGCACTCACGTTACGTCCGGTGAACGGTTGTGGAAACGCTCGGCACTTGAGCCGCACCACATCTTGTTACCCGGCTATCTACGCGCGTATCTTTCCAGCCGACGCACAAGCCTTCTGCCACCTCCCACGGTTCAGTCGCGTCGTCCCGACTCCCGCACGAAAGAGCCCACGTGTCTGCACACATACCGCTGAGCCTGCGCGGCAGAGGCGCGAAGGCCGGCCTCATCGCCCTTCCCCTCGGCATCGCCGGATCGCTGATCGCCCTTCCCCTGACCGCCCAGGCGGCCCCCTCTCCCGACGCCGTCATCTCCGAGGTCTACGGCGGCGGTGGCAACTCCGGTGCGTCCCTCACCAACGACTTCATCGAGCTGGGCAACTCCGGTGGCGCGCCGTTCAGCCTGAGCGGCTGGTCCGTGCAGTACCTCAGCGGCTCGCCCAGCGCCGGCAGCAAGTGGCAGGTCACCCCGCTGGACGGGGCCATTCCCGCGGGCGGCACCTATCTGGTCCAGGAGGCCAAGGGCGCTGCGGGCGACACCGCCCTGCCGGCGCCGGACGCCACCGGGACCATCGCCATGTCGGCGACCAGCGGCACCGTCGCGCTGGTCCACTCGACCACCGCGCTCACCTGCCTGAGTGCCGCGGACTGCGCGGCCGACGGCACCGTGAAGGACCTGGCCGGCTTCGGCACCGCCGTGGTCCGCGAGGGCAGCCCCGCCACCGGCGCGGGCAACACCACCTCCGTCTCGCGCGCCGCCTCGCTCGCCGACACGGACGACAACGCGGCCGACTTCACCGGCGGCACCCCGAGCCCCCGAAACGCGGCCGGCAGCGGCGGCAGCGGCGACCCGTCGCCGACGCCCACCCCGTCGCCCACGGACACCACCCCGGGCCCGCTGCGCATCCACGACATCCAGGGCAGCACCCGGATCTCGCCGCAGAACGGCAGGACCGTCACCAACGTGCCCGGCGTGGTGACCGGTGTGCGCAGCACCGGCTCGAAGGGCTACTGGATCCAGGACCCCGAGCCGGACCAGAACCCCGCCACCAGCGAGGGCGTTTTCGTCTTCACGGGCTCCGCCACCCCGCTCGTCAAGGTCGGCGACTCCGTGCTGGTGTCCGGCAAGGTGAGCGAGTACTACCCCGGCGGCCAGAGCAGCGGCTCGCAGTCCGTCACCGAACTGACCGGCCCGACCGCGGCCGTGCTCTCCACCGGCAACAAGCTGCCGGCGGCGGAGGCCGTCGACGCCCGGACACTGCCGGACGCGTACGCGCCGCAGGCCGACGGGGGCCGCATCGACTCCCTGGAGCTGAAGCCCGACACCTACGCGCTGGACTGGCTGGAGTCCCGCGAGGGCATGCGGGTGCAGATCGGCGACTCCCGGGTGGTGGGCGCCTCCAACACGTACAACGAGACATGGATCACCACCAAGCCCCGGCAGAACCCGACCCCGCGCGGCGGCACGATCTACAAGGGCTACGACAGCCCCAACTCGGGCCGTCTCCTGATCACCCCGCTGACCGGTGACCCACTGCACGCGAACGTCGGGGACACGCTCACCGGCACCACCGCGGGCCCCGTGGACTACTCCGGCTACGGCGGCTACAACGTCCAGGCGACGCAGGTCGGCACGGTCGCCTCCGGCGGTCTCACGCCGGACGTGGCGAAGAAGGCCAAGTCGAACGAGCTGTCCGTCGCCACGTACAACGTCGAGAACCTCGACCCGACGGACCCGCAGAGCAAGTTCGACCGGCTCGCCGAGGGCGTCGTCAAGAACCTGGCCGCCCCGGACATCGTGAGCCTGGAGGAGATCCAGGACGACAACGGTCCCAAGGACGACGGCACGGTCACGGCCGACAGGACGATGGCCCAGTTCATCGACGCCATCAAGGCGGCCGGCGGTCCGGCGTACGACTGGCGCTCCGTCGACCCGGTCAACGACCAGGACGGCGGCGAGCCGGGCGGCAACATCCGCAACGTGTTCCTGTTCAACCCGAAGCGCGTCACCTTCGTCGACCGGCCGGGCGGCGGCTCCACCACCGGCGTCGAGGCCGTCGGCGACGGCAAGAAGGGCGTCAGGCTCTCCGTCTCGCCGGGCAGGATCAACCCCGCCTCGAACGCCTGGAAGAGCAGCCGCAAGCCGCTGGTCGGCGAGTTCGTCTTCCGCGGTGAGCGGGTCTTCGTGGTCGGCAACCACTTCAACTCCAAGGGCGGCGACCAGCCGGTGCACGGCGCCGTCCAGCCGCCGGTGCTCGGCTCCGAGACCCAGCGCGTCGCCCAGGCTACGGAGGTCAACACCTTTGTGCGCAGCCTGCTGGCCAAGGACAGGAAGGCGAAGATCGTCGTCCTCGGCGACCTGAACGACTACCAGTTCTCCAAGCCGCTGGCCACGCTGACGGCAGGCGGGGTCCTGAAGGACCTGATCAACACGCTGCCGGTGAACGAGCGCTACAGCTACGTGTACGACGGCAACTCGCAGACCCTGGACCACATCCTGGTCTCGCCCGCCATCAAGAAGCCGCGCTACGAGGTCGTCCACATCAACGCCGAGTTCTCCGACCAGAGCAGCGACCACGACCCACAGGTGGTCCGCATCAAGTAGCGGGCCCCACCCCGCCCGGTTCCCCCCACGACGTGTGGCGCACACCTCAACAGGTGTGCGCCACACGGGCGTTGGGGTCTCGCTGGTGGCCAAGGCCGCGCCTCGGCCTCGCTGAGTCCCGGGGGCTGGGCCATCACCCGGTCCCTCGTGAGCCCGCCGGGGACCGCATGCGCCGACCGGCAAACCTGCGGCCGGCCGCGGCAGGAAAGCGCGTACCGGGTACACGCCCACGCGGCCGACGCCGCGGAGCGGTCAGCCGCGCCGCCCCGGTCCCGCCGGTCCCGGTTCTCGTCGTGGCGCGGCTCGCGCCGCGCGGTCCGCGGCGCAGGCACCGGCCCGACGCCGAGCACGTCCAGGTGTTGCTGCCCGGTCGACGGCGCTCAGCCGCCGCGGGCCCTCGGCCCGCACGGTGGCGAAGCCCGCCGTCGCGCGGCACCCGCGGATGCTGCGCTACGGCGGGCCGGGAGATGCCGGGCTCGGCACGGGCCCCGAGCCGGCCCCGCCGGTGGTCCGCCCGCCGGTGGTCGGCGGCTTCGTGAGCCGAGGCCTGGACAACGGGGCCGGCCCCGTGCCGGCCCGGGGGTTCGGCCCGGCACGGAGTCGGTCCGCCGCCGGTTACGGCCGCTGTCCCCGCTCCGGTGTGGGCGGCAGCGGCTTGGTCCGCCGGGGGCCTGCGGCGACCTGCTCGGAGTCGAGTATCTGGTCGCCGTACAGGTCCTGGAGCCAGTTCGTCTGGTAGATGGTGTCCAGGTAGCGCTCGCCGAGGTCCGGGGCGATGGCCACCGCGGTGAGGTCCGACGTGCCGTGCGCGTCCAGCCAGTCCGTCGCGCCGCTGACCACCGTGCCGGTGGAGCCGCCGAACAGGAAACCGCGTCTGGCCAGCCGGTGGCACATGCGGATGGTGTCCGCCTCCTCGACCCAGATGACCTCGTCCACGAGGGACTCGTCGAGCAGCGGCGGACGCATGCTCATGCCGAGGCCGGGGATCATCCGGCGGCCGGGTTTGCCGCCGAAGGCCACCGAGCCCGCGCTGTCCACCGCGACGATCCGCACCGGCCGGTGCCAGTGGCGGAAGTAGCGGGCGCAGCCCATCAGCGTTCCGGTGGTGCCGGCGCCGACGAACAGCACGTCGAGGCGCGGGAACTGACGGGCTATCTCCGGGCCCGTGCGATGGTAGTGCGCCCGCCAGTTGCCCGGGTTGGTGTACTGGCTGAGCCACACGTACCGATCGTCGGAGGCGCACAGCGCCCGGACATAGTCGATCCGGGCGCCGAGGAAGCCGCCGTTGGCGTCGGTGTCGGCGATGACATGGACCTCGCTGCCCAGCGCCTCCATCAGGAGCCGGGTGGAGAGGTTGCAGCGGGAGTCCGTGACGCACAGGAACCGGTAACCCTTGCTGGCGGCGATGATGCTGAGCGCCACGCCGAGGTTTCCCGACGAGGACTCGACCAGGGTCGAGTCCGGCATCAGAACTCCGTCGCGCTCGGCGGCCTCCACCATCTCCACCGCGGCCTTCAACTTGATCGAGCCCGCGAAGTTGAAGCCCTCGCACTTCAGGTAGAGGGAACGCCCGAGTGTCGGCTGCAGATCGACGTAGAGCTGGCCTTCGTTGAAGGCGTGGGGAGCGGATATGACGGGCACGGTGGGCCTCCTGGTGCCAGGGCTGAGGGACAGGGCTTCAGCCGTACCGGCGCAGGTCGTGGAAGAAGTCGTCGATGAGGCGGAGATCACCCGCCCGGGCTGCTTCGTCGTAGACGTACTTGCCGACGGCGAGGTCGAGGACGCCGAGTCCGAACGGCGAGAAGATCACCGTGCGGTCGGCCGGCGGGAGGACCCGCTTGCACATGACGTCGTCGAGGGTGCCGTTCAGGAAGTCACGGTTGCCGGTGAGCTGTTCGGCCAGGTGCGGGGAGGTGTCCGCCTGCAGACAGTGCTCCACGTCGTCGACGAAGTTCGCGGCGCCGAGCAGGATCTCCGGGGCGAGATCGCGCAGGGAGACATGCAGCACGAGCGGGTGGTGCGCGAACAGTCCCTGGTCGCTGATGTGCGGGGTGCCGGCCACGGTGGCGAAGACCACCAGGTCGCTGGAGCGGATCAGGTCCTCGGCACTGTCGTGCACGGTGACCTCCGCGGTGGCGCCGGACTGCCGCAGATAGCCGCAGAACCCGGCGGTGCTGTCGGCGGACACGTCGTGCACGCCGATCGTCTCGAACGTCCAGCCGGTGCCCGCGAGGAAGGTGTGGATGTAGCGCGCGATCAGCCCGGTGCCGAAGAACCCGATGCGGGTGGGGCGGGACCGGTTGCGGCTGAGCCAGTCGGCCGCCAGCGCGGCCGAGGCCGCCGTCCTGGTCGCGCTGATGATGGAGCTCTCCAGGCAGGCGAGCGGGTAGCCGGTGGCGTGGTCGTTGAGGATGAGGACCGCGGAGGCCCGGGGCAGCCCCGATGTGACGTTCTCCGGGAAGCTGGAGATCCACTTCAGGCCGTCGACCTGGTCGGGCCCGCCGACCGAGGCCGGCAGCGCGATGATGCGCGCCGAGGGGCGGTCCGGGAAGCGCAGGAAGTAGGACGGCGGGTTGACGGTGTTCCCGGCGCCGTGCAACCGGTAGGTGGCCTCGACCAGTTCCACGATCTCCCGCTCGCGTCCGGCGAGGGCCTGCTGCACCTGCGCTCCGGAGATCACCGCGAAGCTCGGCGCCGGCGCCGCCTGGGCGGTGGCCCGCCGGGTGGCGGGGGACAGGACGTTCGTCATCGCGTGCTCGCCTTCGTGGTGGGGACGCAGTCGGCCAGTCGCCGGGGCTCGGCCATGGAGACCAGCACCTGGCGTTCGCCGGTGTACGGCTCCCTGCTGTGCGCGGTGCGGATGTTGTCGACGAGCAGCACATCGCCGGCCTGCCAGGGCTCGCGTCGGGTGAGCCTGTCGTAGGTGCTGCTGAGCTGCTGGACGACGTCCTCGCCGATCGGACTGCCGTCGCCGTAGCGGGTGTTGAACGGCAGTCCGTCCGCGCCGTACTCGTCCACCAGGTACTCGCGGACCTCGGGCGCCAGCGTCCACTCGTTGAGGAAGGCGATCTGGTTGAACCAGCAGCGCCGTCCGGTGACCGGGTGGCGGACCACGGCGCTGCGCAGCTGCCGGGTGTGCAGGGAGCCGTCGGGCTGCCAGGTGAAGTCGATGGCGTGGGCGCGGCAGTAGCGTTCGACGGCGGCGCGGTCCTCGGTGCCGAAGGACTCCGCGAGGGAGGCCCCGATCTCGTCGTTGTAGCTGCGGGTGAGCAGCCAGCCCTCGCGTTCGAAGCGTTCGCTGAGCGCCGTGGGCAGCGCCTGGAGCACCTGTTCCGCGTCGGCCACCGCGGTCGCCCCGCCTTCTTCGGGGGGTATCAGACAGGCGAAGAGCATCAGGCCGGGGACCTCCAGCGTGTAGCTCAGCTCGTGGTGCATGCACATCGGCTGGTTGGCGGGCCAGGTGGACGAGGAGTACAGCCCCGGGCTGTATGTCTCCCGGGGGGCGAAGGCCTCCCGCTCGGTCATGAGGCCGCCGGCCAGGCCCGTGAAGACGGCGCCGACCTGGTCGGGTGTGCGCGGCCCGAGGCCGCGTACGAGCAGCGCACCGTGCTCGGCGACCTGCGCGCGCAGCGCGTCGCGGTGTTCGGCCGCCCAACTCGGGGCGTCGCCGGGCGGGTCGACCTGCAGAAGCGGGGGACGGTCCGGCGCCAGCTCCACGTCGAGCGGTGGTGCCAGGGGAGAGGACGTCATCTCGGTTTCCTTTCGGTTGCCCCTGTGGGGGCGGTGGACGGCTCAGGAAGAGGCCAGTGGTGCGGTGGCACCGAGCACGGCCCGGGCTGCTTCGGCCGGGCGGGTCCGCAGGAAGTAGTGGCCGCCGTCGGCGAGTTCGTGGGGCTCCACCTGTTCGGCCAGCAGCTGCCAGGCCCGGTGGCGGTCAGGATCGCCGGCCGTGCTCGGGTCGTCGGCGGCCATGACCACGGTCACCGGCGCGGCCAGCTTCTTCGCGGGCGGGGCTTCCAGGGCGTCGGCGAGGTAGTGGTGCGCGCTCACACAGTCGTGCCGGTAGGCGGCGCCGACGCGTTCGGTGTGCCGGGCGTTCAGCTCGGCGAGTTCGGGGTGGCCGCTGTCCTCGGCCAGCCTCGCGGCGATCTCCGCGTCGCTGCGCCCGGTCAGTTCGCCGGCGGCGGCGCGCCGTTCGGCGGGGGTGCCGGGCAGCTGTGCCGCGAGGAAGACCCGCGCGACCGCCACGCCGCGGTCCTGGAGCAGCCGGGCCGTGGCCAGGGCCGCCGCGGCGCCCGAGGAGTGGCCCCACAGCATGACCCGGCTCAGGCCGCGCGCGGCGATCTCGGCGGCCACCCGTTCGGCCACCCGGGCGAGCGGCGCGAACGGCTCGTCCTGGGCGGCGAGGTCGTGGCCGGGCAGCTCCACGGCGTACACCGCGCATCCGGTGGCCGCGAGCGCGCTCGCCATCGGCCGGTAGTTGACCGCGTTGCCGCCCGCGTAGGGGAAGCAGATCAGGGCGCACTCCGCGGTGCCGTCCGCCTCCGTGAGCGGCTGGAGGAGTTCGGCGGACTGCCGGGCGGTGCCGTCGAGCAGCGCCGCGAGGTCGGCGAGCACCGGGTGCCGGGTGATGTCCTTGAGGGAGAGCGCGCGGTCCAGGGCGATGGTGAGCTTCACGGCCGTCAGGGAGGTGCCGCCGCTGTCGAAGAAGTGGTCGCGGCGGCCGATCTGCGACTCGGGTACGCCGAGCAGTTCCGCCCAGGCGCCCGCCAGTTTGCGCTCGGTCGGGGTGAGCGGGGCGCGGTCGCGCGGCGGTGCGGTGTCCTCGGCGGGCGGCGCCGTCTGTTCGGCCAGCGCGGTCAGCGCCTTCCTGTCGGTCTTGCCGTTGGCGGTCAGCGGGAGGGCGTCTTGCCAGTGGAAGGCCGAGGGGACCATATAGGCGGGCAGGACGGCGGCCAGCGCCTCGCGCAGCTCGTCCGTGGGCAGGTGCCGGCCCGTGTAGAAGGCGATCAGGTGCTTGCTGTGGCCGGCCCGTTCGGCGACGACGACCGCGCCGTCGCGCACCCCGTCCGCCCGCAGCAGGGTGTTCTCGATCTCGCCGATCTCGATGCGGAAGCCGCGGATCTTGACCTGGCTGTCCCGGCGGCCGAGGAACTCGAGTTTTCCGCCGGGGTGCCAGCGGCCCCAGTCCCCTGCCAGGTAGAGCCGCTCGCCGGGCCGGTACGGGTCCTCGCGGTACGCCTCGGCGGTCCGCTCGGGGTCGTTGACGTAGCCCCGCCCCACGCAGACTCCGGAGAAAGCGATCAGACCCGGGGAGCCCAGCGGCACCAGGGACAGCTGCTCGTCGACGACGTACACGCGGACGTTGTTGATCGCGCGGCCGAGCAGCACCCGCTCGGGCACCTTGTCCATGACCTCGTGGTTGGTGTCGTCGGAGGTCTCGGTGAGCCCGTAGGCGTTGACCAGCTTGACGCGCGGCCGGCAGGCGAACCAGCGCTGGACCAGCTCCCGCTTCAGCGCCTCACCGGTCACCGACACACAGCGCAGATCCGGCAGTTCGCGGGGGTGCTGCTCCAGGTAGGAGACCACGACCTCCAGATAGGAGGGCACGACCTGCACCACGCCGGCCCGGCCCGCGACGAGCGTGTCGAGGAACCGCTCCACGTCCACGACGACGTCCTGGCCCACCAGCAGCGTCCGGCCGCCGACCAGCAGCGCCGACACCAGCTGCCACAGCGAGATGTCGAAACACTGCGGGGCGGTCTGGGCGACCACGCGTCCCTCGGTGATCCCCAGATCGTCGATCTTGGCGTAGAGATGGTTGAGCATGCCCGCGTGCTCGCACATCGCGCCCTTGGGCTCGCCGGTGGAGCCGGAGGTGAAGTAGATGTAGGCCAGTTGGTCGGACGACACCCGCACCCCGACGTCGCCGTCGGCGTGCCCCTCCCGGTACGCCGCCTCGATCAGCACCTTCTGCACATCCGGGAGGCCGGTCAGGGCCTCGTCCAGGGTGTCGGTGCTGCCGGACTCGGTGAGCACCAGCCGGCATCCGGCACGCGACAACGTTGCCAGGATGCGGCCCGCGGGGAAGTGCGGTTCGATCGGCAGATAGACGCCTCCGGCCTTGAACACCGCGAGCACCGAGGCCAGCCAGTCGAGGTTGCGCTCGGTGACCACGGCGACCACGCCCTCGCGGGTCAGCCCGCGCGCCAGGAGTGCCCGCGCCAGCCGGTTCGCGCGGGCGTTCAGCTCGCCGTACGTCCAGGACCGGTCGCCGCACACCGCCGCGACCGCGTCCGGATGGGCCCGCGCACGCTGCTCGAACAGTTCGTGCGCCCGCGCCTGCGGCAACACCCGGCCGGGCCCGGCCAGTCCTTCGAGTTGCTCGTGCGCCTCGTCGGCCGACACCAGGCTCTGCTCGGCGTGCCCGGCGTTCGCGTCGGCCGCCATCAGGCGCAGCGCGGCCAGGTGGTAGCCGCCGATCCGGGCCGCGTACCCGGCGTCGAGCGCCTGGGTGCGGTAGCGCAGCCTCAGCGCCAGCCGGCCGCCCCGCTCGGACCAGCCGAGCCACAGTACGGCGTCGTCCACCAGGCCGCCGTCGGTCCCGGCCAGGTCGAACACGACCTCGTAGGACGGCCCGGCCACCCGCATCTGTCGCCACAGCCCGTCGACCGGGAAATCCCGGTGGGCCAGCAGTTCGGACTCGGCGTGATGCGCGGCGGCCACCAGGGCGCGCCAGGAGGTGGGTGCGACGGTCAGCCGGCACGGCAGCGGCGCGCGCCGCGGCCCGGCGGCATAGCCGGTCACCACCTCCTGCTCGGCGGAGAGGGCGGCGAGCACCTTGGCGTGCGCGGCGAGCAGCACCGCGCTCAGCGGCACATTCAGCTCGCGTGCCAGCGCGCGGACCTGCGCCGCCAGATCGTCCGGTGCCGTCGTCTCGTACCCGGCCACGCCCGCCACGGGCTCGCCGACCCAGCGGGGCACGGCGGTGCAGCCGCCGGCGCTCAGCACACGGCTCCAGTACTCCCGGTCCGTTTCCACGTGCGCTCCCATCGAATGACCTTCCTCAACTCACCGTCGCGGTGGCGCCGTTGACCGACGACATTGCCGTTGTCTGGGCCGCCGTCGGCGCGCCGGGGCCCGAGGAAGGCTCGGGGGCGACCGGCAGATCGGCGGCGGGGTTCCCGCCCCACTGCGCGTGGGCGGGGACTTCCTCGCCCTTCATGAGGAACGAGTCGGGCGCCAGCACCGCGCCGTCGCCCATGGTCACGCCGTAGTGCACATGGGCGGAGACACCGAGCGTGCAGCCCTCGCCGAGCGTCGAGCGGTCGGACTTGAAGGTGCCGTCCTCCTGCGAGTGGCACTGGATCTTGGTGCCGGCGTTCAGGGTGCAGCCGTCGCCGATGGCGGCGAGCGTCCGCTCCGTGATGAAGCAGCCGTCGTCGAAGACCGCGCGGCCCACGCGGACGCCGAGCATCCGCCACACAAGGGTCTTGAAAGGTGTCCCGTTGAAGATGTCGAGGTACTGGTCCGGAACCTTCCACAGGCGTTCGTGCCACCAGAAGTACGGGTCGTAGATGGAGCACAGCCGCGGTTGCAGCGGGCGGAACCGGGCGATGACGCGCTCCGCCAGGACGTAGTGGAGGGTGGTGACGGCGAGGGTGATGGCCAGGTATCCGGCGATCACCACGTATCCGGCCACGCCGTACAGGTCGACGGCGGCCAGACCGATGACCGTGAGCAGGTAGGCGTGCAGCCAGCGGACGCCCATCATCAGGGCCATCGTGCCGAGGTTGTGGCGGTTCTTCGCGGCGAGCAGACGCCGCTGGGTCTCGCCGGTCCTCAAGTGGTCGAAGCGGGTGTCCCGTTCCACCGAGCGGGGGATCTCGAAGCACGGGGAGCCGAGGAGGCCCACGCCCTCGCGTATCTCGCCGTCGAGAGGAACCATCACCTTCGTCGCGAGCAGGCAGTTCTCGCCCGTCCGGCCGCCGGCGGGGTAGGCGATGTTGTTGCCGAGGAAGTTGCGCGGCCCGATGGACGCCTTCGCCACCCGGAAGGAGGTGCTGGAGTATTCGGCGTTCAGCACGGACAGCCCGTCGGCCACCATCGTGCCGCTGCCGATGGAGACGAGGAACGGTGTCTCGTGCTGGAACTCGGAGCCGAAGTTGGAGCCGGTCTGCTCCACCTGGTTGAGGTTGTAGCCGATCCCGCGCAGGTAGTGCACGACGTAGGAGCTGTCACCGAAGAGCCAGGCGAAGAACTTGACGTTCGTCATACGGGCGATCGCCCGGTGCACCACGTAGTGGAATCCGTAGAGCGGGTAGACCCGGCCGGGCTCGATGAGCAGGTTCAGCAGCCGGGGCACGACGTACAGCACCACCAGGCCCACGGCCGTGAGGCCGAAGAACAGCACGAGGGACAGCACCAGCGCGTCGGTGAACAGGGCCGCCGAGGAGAGCCCGGTGGAGTCCGTCGTCAGCCGGTCACCGATCGCCGGCACACCGGTGAACAGCAGGTAGGTGCCGCCCATGAACAGCGGCAGGTAGAGGAAGTACAGCTGGAGCAGGGCGCCGAGGCCGAACCAGGCCCGGCGCAGTGCGCCGCACCGGGCCGGCGGAACCCGCAGATAGTCGGTCTCGGTGGGCTGGGCCGGGGAGCCGTGCCAGCGTGCGCCGTCCGGGATGTGCTGGCCGCGGTAGAGGGCGGAGGCGTGACCGAGCTGCGCCCCGTCGCCCATCGAGGTGTCGATGTCCAGCACGGTCTTCTCACCGACGAAGGCATCACGGCCGAGGGTGACCCGGCCGGTCTGGATACGACCGGCGTGCGCCCGATAGCACTGGAAGTAGGCGTCCTTGCGGATCACCGCGCCGTCGCCGATCGTCAGCAGATCGGTGCAGACCGGGAAGGAGTGCGAGAGGATCGTGACACCCCTGCCGACGCGCGCGCCGAGGGCCCGCAGATAGAGCACGTACAACGGGTTGCCGATGAACAGGATCATCGGGTTGGCGTGCAGCAGTACCTTGACGAGCCAGAAGCGCAGATAGGCAAGGCCCCAGACGGGGAATTCCCCGGGCTTCCAACGGCCGACGAGCAGCCATTTGGCGACGACCGGGAACAGACACAGTCCCGTGAAGCCGAGGCCGCCGAAGAGCAGCGACCGCAGATAGACGTCGACGAGACCGGAGCCGGCGGCGACCCACTCGAAGCCCCGGGCGGTGACGAGTCCGGCGCCGAACGAGTAGCCCAGGAAGATGAGGAGTTGGGCGGTGCCGCACAGGACGTGTCTCGCCCTGGGGGGCGCGGCCGGCACGGGTTGCGGGCCCGCGGGCGCCGGCGGTGCCGTCCCGGCCGGCCGGGACACCCCGGCCGGACCGGGCGCGGCCTGCGCCAGCGCCGCCGCGAGGCCCCGGACCGTCGGGCTGCGGTAGATGTCCTTCATGGACGGTGACGGCAGGTCCGTGCGCTTTCTGAGCCGGGCGCAGAACTGTGCCATGACCAATGAGTTGGCGCCGAGGTCGTCGAAGAAGTGACTGTCGACTGCGACGCGTTCCGCTTTCAGTACATCGGCCAGGACTTCGGCGAGTCCTCGCTCGGTTTCGGTACTCGCCGGCCTCGCGCCGGTGCCCCCGGCTGCGGGTGCTTCGTCCGGCCCGGATATGTAGACGTCGGCGGACTGCTCCACCATCGACCTCCTGGAGGACGTTTGCCTGCGCACTTTCCTGATCACGAACCGCTCTGCCAGTTTCGGTCGGCCACCGTCGGGCTGCCACTCCGCCCGAGGCCCATGACGGCCCGGCAACCCGCGCCGACCTTGTGTTTCCTGGCGACCCGGGCTGCCGGGTACGCGGCGTAGATCACCCGGATGGCGGGCCGTTCGGGCCGGTCCGGAACCGGCGGGCACCGGCCCGCGGCCTTTGCGAGAGGCAACGCAAACGGCGCCGGACCGCCCCGTGGGGGCAGGCCGGCGCCGGCGGTCGGCGCACGGGGGTCACACCACGCCGCTCTCCCACCACCACGACCCCGAGCCGTACGAGGAGTACTGGACCCGGCTGTCGACGTGCTGCCAGGAGTGGGTGTACGCCTCCAGGCCGGAGAACCCGCAGGTCTCGGCGATCCGGTACACCTGGAGCGTGGTGTGACCCGTGACGACGATGTCGGCGGCGACGCCGTAGACATGCATGCTGTTGGACGCGCCGCCCACGGAGGCGTTGTGCGCGACGCTGCGGAAGCCGGAGTTGATGGTGACGGCGCTGTCCCCGGCCTTCTTGCGCACGGCTTCCAGCTTGTACATCAGCCGTCGCACATTCTCCTTGACCTGTGCGGAGTCCACCTTGCCGTTGGCGAAGCCGGAGCCGTCCTTGGAGGAGAACTCGCTCCATTCGAAGTGGGCCGTGGAGCCGTCGGCGCTCTCCAGGCCGTTGAGCACGCTCTGGGTCTGCGGTCCGACGACGCCGTCGGCGGTCAGGCCGTACGCGGACTGGAAGCGTCTGACCGCGCCGTCGGTGCCGGCGCCGAACGCCCCGTCCCACGGGACGTACGTCTGCTGGGCACCGGCGGCGGCCCAGCCGCCGACGCGGATCTGCAGTTCGGTCACGTCCGCGCCGGAGGCGCCCTGCTGGAGGGTGCGGCTCCAGCCGTAGGCGAAGGCCCGGCCCGCCGAGCCGACGCCGGCGACCGTCGCGATGCCCGCCGCCGCGGTCATGCCCGCCGCGCCGCGCAGCAGGGCGCGCCGGTCCAGGGCCCGGCCGGGGGTACGTCGCGTGTCCATGAGGATCTCCTCTGCTGGGTTCCCGGGGATCGGGGAGCTTCGACTTCTCTGCCGGAAGGGCTGGTTGAGGCGCGTAAACCGTAGGCGCTGCTTGACATGTCCGCAACCATTCTGCGGGTCGCAGTGGTGGGCTCCTGCGCCCGATCGGGTCGGGCGACCTGACCGGGCGCGGCGGGACAGGGGCGCGCGTCGTATCGCCTGTGCGCTGACCTGCGGGGCCTGACCGGGCGCGGCGGGGCCGGGCCCTGGGCGACGAACTCCCGGCGCGGCGCGGCACGTTCCTCATGCTCCGCCGCGCTCATGCCACGCCTTGCTCCAGGGCCGGGCAGGAGGAACCTCTCAGTCCCTGATGAGCCGTCAACTCCTGGGTGTGCAAGGGGATCTGAGCAAGCTCACACAGGACCGTGACACCTTCCCGCACCGCTTGACGAATCGGAACGCGGTTCCGTATCGTTCCTTTGCGGAACGAGGTTCCGCTACCGAACGGAAGGCACGTCCATGTCCGACTCGAACACCACGAACCCGCCGAAGGGCGCGGATGCGCCCACCACGGTGATATCCGCGAGGCCGGTCGTCCTGCCCGCCCCGGGCCGCGGTGAGGACCTCCAGGTCCGTGTGTCCGCCCCCGCGACCGGCACCGATCTGCCCGTCATCGTCTTCTCGCACGGCTTCGGCTGGTCGATGGACGGCTACGCGCCGCTGGCCGACTTCTGGGCCGCTCACGGCTTCGTGGTCGTGCAGCCCACCCACCTCGACTCCCGGACGCTCGGCATCCCCGCCGAGGACCCCCGCACACCGCGGATCTGGCGCATTCGTATCGATGACCTCAAGCGCGTACTGGACGGCCTCGACGTTCTGGAAGCCTCCGTGCCGGGCCTCGGCGGGCGCCTGGACCGCAGCCGCATCGCCGTGGCCGGCCACTCCTGGGGAGCCCAGACGGCGAGCACACTGCTGGGCGCGCGAGTCCTCGGCTCCGACGGCGTTCCCGGCGAGGACCTGTCCGACCCCCGGGTCACGGCGGGTGTGCTGCTCGCCCTGATCGGCCTGGGCGACGACCTGACCCCGTTCGCCGCCGAGAACTTCCCCTTCATGAAGCCGTCCTTCGACACCATGACCGCCCCGGCTCTCATCGTCGCCGGGGACCACGACCAGTCCCATCTCTCCACTCGCGGACCGGACTGGTTCACCGACCCCTACACCTACAGCCCGGGCGACAAGAGCCTGCTCACGCTGTTCGGCGCGGAGCACTCGCTCGGCGGCATCCCGGGGTACGAGGCCGCCGAGACGACGGACGAGCATCCCGCGCGCGTCGCTCTGATCCAGCAGCTCACCTGGGCCTTCCTGCGCAGCGCCCTCTACCCCGAGGACACCGCCTGGAAGGCGGCGGCCACCGCGCTGGAGGAAGACCCCAACCCGCTCGGGAAGCTCCAGAGCAAGTAGGCGACGGCCGGGGGAGCGCTTGTCCTTCGGGAAACCCGGCCCCGGCGCCACACACATGTCGAAGGCTCACTCACCGACCGGCGTCGCCTTCTTCGGACGGGATGTCGCCCACGGGCCGAGGGCGAACCCGCCGCTGTCCTGGCGGACTTCCACCTCACCCGCACCGCCGAAGTACGCGGGGACGAGCAGTTCCCGTTCATCGGCTGCCCGTTGGAGTACCCGGCGGCGACCGGCCACCGTTTGGTCCGGGCCCGGCGGCCCGGCTCCTGTGTCGCGCTCCCGAGCCTGCTCGGCCTTCCGCTCGTCCACATCATCCGTTCCTGGATGACGGAGGCACCAGCGGAGCCCGGCCCCGTACTGGGCGATCCGATGACGGCCGCGGCCCTGCGGGCGCCGGGTGGGAACCCGGCCGCCCCGTGGAGCAACGACCGCCCGGCCGCGGAGGTGGGTGTCTTCCGTCCCACCCCGGCGCGTCGGTTCACCGCCCCGGCCGGCCGCCCTTCGATGGCATACCTCACGAGGTCGCACCAGATCGTTGCCGCCACCTTGCCGCGCGACACCCCGCCGCTCCGCTCCCCCAGCGGGCCCTCGACCGACGTCACAGCCAACGGACGCCGCAGAAGACCCGGTTGACGTGCCCGGTCGGATACGGCACGGCTAGGACAGGCCCGCGTCCGAGGCGGAGCGCGGGATGTGCCGGGCGGCGGAGTTGTTCGCGTTCAGTCGGCACAGGGGGACGCCGTACGCGGACAGGTGGAGCCAGTGCGCGGTGTAACCATGTCCGGCGCTGCCGTAGGTGCCGTGCACCGTGCGTTCCTCGATCCGCAGGTCCGGCCAGGCGCACGGCACGATGCGGTCGTGATCGGTGACGACGAGACCGCGGTCGAAGACATACAGCCGGGTGTCCCGGTGGGTGAGCCGGCCCTCGACCCGAAGGCCGCAGACGGGCAGGGCGATACCCAGGACGACGAGCATCACGGCTACCGTCTTCGTCGTCGCTCCGCCCGGGCCCGACAGCAGGCCGATGCCCGGCGGCAGCAGCACCAACCCGACCATGGCCGACACACACCCCAGTCCGCGGATCCGGCTGCCCAGGTTCACGGTGGTCACATGTTCCCCCAGCCCCTGATGCGCGGCCGCCTCGAACGCCCGGTCCCGCGCAGCCCGGTCCGCCTCCTGCGCACTCGTCCCCCAGCCCATCGCGGCGCTCCTCCCCCGAGTCATGCCCCCGCGGCCTCCCACCGGCCGAACCGCGGCGCCCTTGTCCGGACTGCTCTTTCCCCGTCGGACGTCCGCCCAGTCCCGCCCCGCCGGCCGGCCCCACGCGTCGGCGCCGACCGATCGACATCGGTCGCGATCCTCCGAGGCGGGCCGGACACACGACCCGGGCACACGGCCCGGGCGGCAGTGCCGTTTCGGCGTACCGTCCCACCGCTACGCGCGCGCCCGGCGGCCCGGGCGGCCTTCGCGTGCCACAGTCGGTGTCCATGCGTGCCGCCTACATCACCGGACTCGGCCCACCGGACGCCATCCGCCACGGCGAACTGCCGCCGCCCGCACCCGGCCCCCATGACGTGCTCGTCGATGTCGAGGCCAGCGCGGTCAACCCCGTCGACGCCCTCGTCCGCTCGGGGGCGTACGCCACTGCCCTGCCCTTCCCCTTCGTCATCGGCCGTGACCTGGTGGGCACCGTGGCCGCCGCCGGGCCCGCGACCCACGGCTTCCGGCCCGGGGACCGGGTCTGGTGCAACAGCCTCGGGCACGCGGGCCGGCAGGGCGCAGCCGCGGAGCAGGCGGTCGTGCCCGCCGACCGGCTCTACCGCCTGCCACAAGGCGCGGACCCGATCGAGGCCGTCGCGCTGGCCCACGCGGCGGCCACGGCGCACCTCGCCCTGTTCACCCACGGGCAACTGCGGTGCGGGGAGACCGTCGCCGTGCTGGGCGCCGCGGGCAATGTGGGAAGCGCCCTCGTCACAATGGCGGCGCACGCCGGCGCCCGGGTCATCGCCGTCGCCGCCGGCCGTGACGCGGCCTACGTCCGCTCCCTGGGTGCCGATCAGGTCATCGACTACCACCGTCCGGACACGGGCGCCCTGATCAGGGAGGCCGCGCCCGACGGGATCGACCTCCATGTCGACACCTCCGGCCGCAACGACCTGGAGACTTCCGTGGGTCTGCTCGCCGACTGCGGGCGGATCGTCGTCATGTCCGGTCTGCGGTCCCGGCCCGTCCTGCCGGTGCGGGACCTGTACGTCAAGGACCGCTCACTGCACGGGTTCGCCATCTCCCATGCCGACACCACGCAGCTCGCCGGGGCCGCGCACCACATCAACATGCTTCTGAGCGCGGGCCGGCTGCGGCCCCGCGCCGTCGAGACGCTGCCGCTGAGCGCGGCGGCCGAGGCCCACCGCCGTATGGAGACGGAGCGGTTGCGCGGCAAGCTCGTGCTGCGCGTCCGCGACTGATCCACCCGCCGGACGCCGACCCGGGCGCAGGCGCCCGGCCCAGGACATCGCCCGGGCCGCCGTCCGGCCGGCCGCCGACGAGGCCGCGTTCGTGCACGGGACGGTGGTGGACGTCGACGGCGGCCGGACCGGCACGGCCGTGATCGCCGGGGAGCGCGCCGGCGGCGCGGCATCACCCGCGCCGCGGCGGCCCGGGCGGCGCCGCCGCGCTCACGCGGCGCGCTTGGGCAGCCGCCAGTCGGGGCGCGGGAAGTGGCAGGTATAGCCGTTGGGGTAGCGCTGCAGGTAGTCCTGGTGCTCCGGCTCGGCCTCCCAGAACGGGCCTGCCTGCACCACCTCGGTCACCACCGGGCCCGGCCACAGACCGGACGCCTCGACATCGGCGATGGTGTCCTCGGCGATCCGCCGCTGCTGGTCGTCCAGGTAGAAGATGGCGGAGCGGTAGCTGGCACCCACGTCGTTGCCCTGCCGGTCCTTCGTGGTCGGGTCATGGATCTGGAAGAAGTACTCCAGGATGGTGCGGTAGTCGGTCACCGTGGGATCGAAGGTGATCTCAATCGACTCGGCGTGGTTTCCGTGGTTGCGGTAGGTCGGACGGGACACCTCGCCGCCGCTGTAGCCCACCCGTGTCGTCAGGACTCCCGGCTGCCTGCGGATCAGTTCCTGCATGCCCCAGAAGCAGCCACCGGCCAGCAGGGCCTTCTGCTCGTTCTCGCTCATCACACGTCACCCTTCTTCAGCGTCCGGAACTCCGGCGCGCCGCTCCCCGCCCGTGCCGCACGCCACGCGCGGGTCCCGGCCGTCCGCCGTGGTCGTCCCTGCGAACCTCCGGTGTCTCGCAGGATATTCCCCCCGGGCGCGCGGCACCGGACGGGCCGCAAGGACGCGAGGCGCGCACACGGGGGCTGCTACACTCGGCCGGACCTTTGACCGTTTCGGAGGAAACCAGACATGGCAGGTGACGACGACATCTCCGGGTGATACCCGGAGCTGATCGGCCACCGGCCGGCGCCGTGGAGCGCCGCCGTCGTGGCCCGGTCGTCGTCGCCTTCTTCCCCTGTCTGCCCGGGCAGCGCTCTGCCCCTGCCCCGTCCTTCTCCGAGGTCCCTTCATGTCCGACGCCCGCGTCGTCTGCTCCGAGCTGTCCTTCTCCTGGCCCGACGACACCCCGGTCTTCCGCGGCCTGTCCTTCGCCGTGGAATCCGGCCGCACCGGTCTGGTCGCGCCCAACGGCTCGGGAAAGACCACCCTGCTCCGGCTGATCGCCGGTGAACTGCGCCCCGATTCCGGGTCGTTGACTGTCTCCGGCACACTCGGCCACCTCCCGCAGAGCCTCCCGCTGACCACCGGGATGACGGTCGCCGAGGTGCTGGGTGTCGCCGAGGTGATCCGCGCCCTGGACGCCGTCGAGTCCGGGGACGTGAGCGAGGAACACTTCACGATCATCGGCGACGACTGGGACATCGAGGAACGCACCCGGGCCCAACTGGACCGGCTCGGCCTCACCGGCCTCGCCCTGGACCGCGGCCTCGGCACGCTCAGCGGCGGCCAGGTCGTCTCGCTGGGTCTCGCCGCCCAGTTGCTCAGGCGCCCCGATGTGCTGCTGCTCGACGAGCCCACCAACAACCTGGATCTCGCCGCCCGGCACCGGCTCTACGACGTGCTCGACGACTTCACCGGGTGTCTGCTCGTGGTCAGCCACGACCGCGCCCTGCTCGACCGGATGCAGCGCATCGCCGAACTCGGCAGCGGTGAACTACGGCTGTACGGGGGCGACTTCACCGCGTACGAGGAAGCCGTACGGGCCGAGCGGGAGGCCGCCGAGAAGTACGTCCGCAACGCCGAAGGGGAACTGAAGCGGGAGAAACGGGAGATGCAGCAGGCTCGCGAGCGCGCCGAGCGGCGCGCGAGCAACGCCGCGCGCAACCTCAACAACGCGGGACTGCCCCGTATCTTCGCCGGAAACATGAAGCGCGGCGCGCAGGAGTCCGCGGGCCGCGCGGGCCGGCAGCACGCCGCCCGGGTCAGCGCGGCCAGGGCCCGGCTGGACGAGGCGGAGCGGGCCGTACGCGAGGAGCAGCGCATCAGCCTGGATCTGCCCGACACCGTCGTGCCGGCGGGACGCACCGTCTTCGAGGGCGAACACCTCCAGGTCCGGCACGACGGGCGGGCCCTGTTCGCCGGCGACGGCATCGACCTGACGGTCCGCGGTCCCGAACGGATCGCGCTGACCGGGCCCAACGGCGCGGGCAAGTCCACCCTGCTGCGGCTGATCAACGGCGATCCGGCGGCGCAGACCGGGCGGATCCGGCGGGCCGACGGCCGGATCGCCCATCTCGCGCAGCGCCTCGACCTGCTCGACCTCGACCGGACCGTCGCCGAGAACTTCGCCGCGTACGCGCCGCACCGCACGGACGCGGAACGGATGAACCTGCTCGCGCGCTTCCTGTTCCGCGGTGCGCGCGTCCACCTGCCGACCGGGGTGCTGTCCGGCGGAGAGCGGCTACGGGCCACCCTGGCCTGTGTGCTGTGTGCCGAACCGGCCCCGCATCTGCTGCTCCTGGACGAGCCGACCAACAATCTGGACCTGGTCAGCACCGGCCAGTTGGAGAGCGCGCTCGCCTCCTACCGGGGCGCGTTCGTGGTCGTCAGCCATGACGAGCGGTTCCTCCGTGAGATCGGGGTGCGGCGCCGGCTGCGGCTGGAGCGGGGTGCGCTGGTGGAGACGGCGGCGCCCGAGGTGTGACCCGCCGATGTGCCGACCACGCCCGCGCCCGAGGCGGCAGCCCGGCGGGCCCAGCACCCCTCACGTTCGGTGGAAACCCATGTCCGCTCAGCCGGCCCTGCTCGCCCACGACCTCGTCCACACCCTCGGCAGCCGCCGTGTGCTCGACGGCGTCTCCCTCACCGCCTCCCCCGGCCGGCGCATCGGCCTGATCGGGGAGAACGGCGTCGGCAAGTCGACCCTGCTCGGCCTGCTCGCCGGAGCCGACGAACCCGACTCCGGCAGCGTCGTACGCCCCGCCGATCTGGGTCATCTGCCCCAGGAGATGCCGTACGACGCCACGTCGACGATCGCCGGTGTGCTCGACGACGCCCTGCGCGAGGCCCGTGCCGACCTCGCGCGGCTCGAACACCTCACCGGGCAGCTCGCCGACATCCCACCGTCCCACCCCGGCCACGCCGATCTGCTCCAGGAGTACGGCCGACGGCTCGAACAGGCGCAGCAGCGCGAGGCGTGGGACGCGGACCGGCGTGCCGCGATCATGCTCACCGGGCTCGGTCTGGGCGAGGTGCCGCACGACCGCACGCTCGGCTCGCTCTCCGGCGGGCAGCGCGGCCGGCTGGCCCTGGCCGCGCTGCTGGTCCGGCGGCCCGCCGCGCTGCTGCTGGACGAGCCCACCAACCATCTGGACGACGGGGCCGCCGCCTTCCTGGAGGAACAGGTGCGCGAGCTGCCCGGGGTAGTCGTGGTGGCCAGTCACGACCGGGCGTTCCTCGACGCCGTGTGCACGGACCTGATCGACCTCGATCCCGCGGTGGACGGCCCGGTCCGCTACGGCGGCGACTACACCGCCTACCTCGCCGAGAAACATGCCGAGCGGGACCGCTGGGAGCGCCGATACGCCGAGGAACAGCAGGAGTTGGCGGCGCTGCGCCGCTCGGCCGGGGTCACCGCGCACCGCGTCGCACCGGACCGGGGGCGCAGGGACAACGAGAAGATGGGCTACGGCCACCGGGGCGGCCGGGTGCAGAGCCAGATCTCACGCCGGGTCCGCAACGCCGCCCGGCGGCTCGACGAACGGGAACGCACCCAGGTCGCCCCGCCGCCCCGGCCGCTGCGCTTCGGGCACCGGGCGCTCGCCGGCGAGTCGGCGCAGGGCACCGTGGTGTCGTTGCGTGACGTCCGGGTGGCGGGCCGGCTCGCCGTGCACCGGCTCGATGTGTCGGCGGCCGACCGGCTGTTGGTCACCGGCGACAACGGCACCGGCAAGTCGACTTTGCTGGCGGTGCTCGCCGGGCGGCTCGGGGCGCGGGGCACGGTACGGCGGCCCGGTCTCAGCGTGGGGCTGCTGGAACAGGACACCGTCTTCGACCGGCCCGACCGCACCGTACGGGACACCTACGAGGCGTCGCTCGGCGCCGAGCGGGCGGAGGCGGTCCCGCTGTCCTCGCTGGAGTTGCTGCACGAGGCGGACCTGGACAAGCCGGTGGGACACCTCTCCGTCGGTCAGCGGCGCCGGCTCGCGCTGGCTCTTCTGGTGGCCCGCCCACCGCAGTTGCTGCTGCTCGACGAGCCCACCAACCATCTGTCGCCGCGGCTGTGCGACGAGTTGGAGGAGGCGCTGGGCTCCGGTCCCGGCGCGATCGTCCTGGCCAGCCACGACCGTTGGCTGCGCCGCCGCTGGCCGGGCCGCGAACTCCGGCTGGCCGCCGAGGGCCGGCCGAGCGGCCTGTGACATGCCTAGCCGGTCCGCGACACCCGGCGACCGCCCTACCGACACCGCGCCGAAAACACCTGCGGTGGCGGGCGGTTGACCCGTCTTCGGGCGGTTCCTCGCAGACGTCTACGCGAAGTCGCAGCCGGGATTCGGGGCGTCCTCAAAGAGCGGGGCCCCGTGGGGCAGGACGTACAGCACGTCCAGGACGACCGGGGTCGTGCCGAGGTTGCGTCCGATGTGGACGTGGTCCTCGCCGGACGGTTCGGTGAGACGGCTGCCGGCCCGGTAGACGCCGTCAAACGCGCAACCGGCGTCGAAATGACTGAGCCTGCCCTGCTGCACATAGGCGTACAGAGGCCCGTCGTGACAGTGCCGGCCCGTGCTCCGGCCCGGCGGCACGGTTGTCTGCCGGAGTATGCGGTCCGTCCCGCCCTTCGTGGTCTGCGCGATGATCGTGCCCGTGACACCCGGGCCGGGCGGGGTGGCGAAGGCGGTGCCGGTGCCGAGTGACAGACCGACGGCGGCGGCCACCGCCACGGCGAGCCGTGACAGGTTTCCGCGCATGTGGAACACCTTTCCCCCGGGAGGTGACCTGCGGTGCCGCGCACGGCAGTTCGGCACCCTCGCGGCCCGCTCACACCCTAGTCGGCGGGAGTCGTGACCGGGTACGGTACGCCGCAACCCGCGGTCTGCGGCACATGCCTGTCACGGGCCGGACGTCGCTCGAACGAGTGCGATGTACGTGTGTTTCCGCCCCGGCTCCGGCACACCTCGCCATGCCGGGTCGGCGGGTCGGTACCATCGCACCACCACCCATCGTCTTCAAGGAGTGAATGATTGTGTCCGACCAATCGACCGATGCCTCGATCCGATCCCGCTATCTGGAGCAGGCCGCCTCGGATCTGCAGGAGAACCGGCGCCGGCAGCAGGAACTCTCCGAGCGTGTCAGCACGTTGAAGCAGGAGGAGGCGCTTCTGCTGGACATCCTGAACATCGCCGAGCGTTTTGACACCCCGTCGGACGGCGTGGTGACCGAAGCCGCGCCGCTGCCGCAGCAGGCGCAGGACGAGCCCACCCTGGTTCCCGTCGCCACGGCCGCCGCAACCACCGACACGGACGCCGGCACCGACAGCGATGCCGCGACGCCGGCGGCGCCGCGACGCCGTGGGCGTGCGGCACGTGCGGTGGCCGGCCCCAAGTCCGCCACCAAGACGGGTACCAAGTCCGCTGCCAAGTCCGCTGCCAAGAGCGGTAAGAAGAAGGCCGACGGCGTCGCCGCGCAGGCCGCGTCGCGTCAGCCGCTGCTCGGTGATGTGTTCCTCGATCTGCTCCGCGCGCACGACGAGCCCCGTCTGGCCAAGGAGTTGCGCGACGAGCTGATCCGGGAACACCCCGAGCGGACCCCGACCCCGCAGGTCGTGCGCAACACACTGGAGGCACTTGTCGCCAAGGGCCGCATCCAGCGGCACAAGCAGCAGAGGTCGGTGCTGTACTCGCTCGCCGAGCCGACGTCCGCGGAGCCGGCCGAGACCGAGGGCGACACGTCGGACGACGCCTGACACACTCCGGTGTCACAGCGGCCACGACCGGCGCACGCACGGAAAGAGACGCACGGACCGAAGCGGAGTTCGCCGCCCTCACCTCCGTACGGCCGCACGACACATGTCCGCGGCCGGGGGCGGCTGGACGACCAGGCGGTCGACGGGTGCTCAGGTGTTCTCGCCCATGGTGCGGCCGACGCCCGTGCATCCGCCGGACACCCTGCCCTGACCGCAGCACACCGAGCGGTGAGCGCACCGGGGGCGGGTGGCCCGGCCGTGCTCCATTCGGGTCGGAGCACGCCTCGGCTCCGCCGGGTGACGGTCGGCAGCGATCACTCTGGGACGGCGTCCGCAAGGGCGCCGACGCCCCGTGATCAAGGAGAAGTGGATGCCGATCGACACCCTGGAGCGTTTCCTGGCCGCCCTGAGCCCGCACGACCGGGAACAGGTCCGGCAGCAGCCGCACGACGAACAGGAACGACTCGCGGCCGCCTGGGAAGAGGAGCTGCGCGAGGACACGGACCTCGACACACTGAGCGAACTGTCCCCCGCCGCGGCCGAGAGCGAGGCGGCCAAGCGGGTCGTCGAGGGGCGGTTCGAATAGGCCGGGGGTCAGGTGGGGGTCGTCCAGCGGGGAGCCGTGCGCGCCCAGGCGGTGTCCCAGGCGGCGAGGTTGCGCCGGTGCAGCGCGCGCTCGGCGACGCCGTACACCGCGGCTCCCGCGAGGGCGACCGCCAGGGCGGCGATGATCGCCCAGCCCATGCAGCGGCTGCGAATCTCCCCGGCGGTCATCGGCGGATCCGTGATCCCGCCCTGAGTCCCGGTCCAGACCGGGACGGTGCTGCCCGCCGGCAGTCCGGGGCGGACATCGACGCGCCCGGTGCGGGAGTGGCCGAGCCGGTCGGTGAAGCGGACCTCGACCCGGTAACGGGTCCGCTTCTCCTCGTCCGAGCCCGGCTCAGGGTGCCTCGGCGAGTCGTGCAGGAGGACCGCGGTGCTCTGGTACCGGGTCGCGGCCTGCTGACGGGCCGTGTGCGTGTAGTGGCGGTAGGCGGTGTCACCGATCAGGAACATGGCACCCGGCATCGCCGCGAGCACGGCCAGCAGCAGGCCGAGGCCGATCCACGCCTGAGCCACATCGGTGGCACGCCGCAACGGGTTGCGGCGAAACCGCCAGAGCGGATGGCGTGGCAGATCGTCGGGAGGCGGCTGTGCCCGCGGGATGCCGCCGGGCATGGGGATACTCCCTTCTTCGGCAGACCGCAGCACCGCCACGGCGGCCCGGGCCGCGGCACGGTGGGCGATCCCGTCGAGTGCGGGCGTCGTCACCACGACCGGGGGACGCGCCAGGCGGGGCAGCCGATGGCCGCGCAGCCCATCGAGCATCCGGGCCCCGCCCGCGGTGTCGACGATGGCCCCGCGCCGGATGGGGTACTCGGCGCCGTTGCCCGGGAACGTGGCCGTTGGGCACGTCGACGTTCGTCCTCCGGCCGGCCGGCCACACCCGGGTACGGGCGCTGCCCATGTCGAGGGCGACACCCGGCGCTGCCGGCAGGCCGGCCAGGGCCGATGCCGGGGCACCGCGAGTGAACTGCGCGCGGGGTTCATCGTCCGGCTTCCCCCACCTGCTGGCAGCGCGCGCAATAGCGGGCCTGCGGCACGATCATCAGCCGGTCCCGGGCGATCGGACGCAGGCACAGGTGGCAGTCGCCGTAGCGCTGCTCGTCCATGCGGCGCAGGGCCGCCTCGATGTCGGCGAGCACCATGCGGGCGGAGGTGGCGAGTTTCGCCCGGACCTCCACCTGCGAGGCCGCCGGCAGCCCGCTCCCGTCGTCGTCGCCGGGCCCGGCGTCCGCCGTGATCTGCTGAAGCTGCTCCCTGCGGAACTGGAGTTGCTCGGTCAGGTTCTCGCGGAGCGCGGCAAGGTCCTCGGGTGTGAGACATGTGTCGCGGTCGCTGATGGTCTGCTGGTTCGGGTTCACCACTTCACCCCTTGTGCAGGGCCGTAGGACGAGGGGCCGCGGGGACGGCTCAGGCGGTGGCGCGGCAGGCGACGCAGTGACGGGTGTAGGGAAGGATCTCCAGGCGCTCCGGGGGCACGGGCTGGGCACAGCCCAGGCAGATGCCGTAACTGCCGTCCTCGATACGGGCGAACGCGGCGTCGATCTCCGCGAGCACGCCCTGGATGGCGGTCCGCTGCGCGGACATGAGGTGGTCGTCCGCCGTCTGACCGGTCTCGTCCAGGGCCTCCAGCTGGGTCAGCCGGGTGGCGCGCGCGTGGTCGAGACGGCGGCGCGCCTCGTCCGGGCTCAGACGGGCGGAACGGGACGCGGTGCGCGAGGTGTCGTGGGGCACGCGCGGGGTGTCGAGGGACATGGTGGGGGCCCTTTCACGGCCGGTGCGGATGGTGGGCGGCGGCGCACGGCCACGGGCGGCGGGCGGTCCGACGGCCACACCGTGCGTGGACGAAGCGGTTCGGTCATGCCTCAAGCCTGCTGGCTGGGGCGGCCAGGACCCATCGGGCGCAGGCCCCATTTCCCCGAGGTCGGAGCATCCATCCGGGGCCCGCATGGGTAGGCCGAGCCATCCGAAATGGGCGTCAGATCCCATCGACCCGCGACCGGGCGACGGTCATGCTGGGGCGGGCGCGCATCGGGACCCGGGGGGCGCGGGCCGGTGCCGGGGTGCGATGGACGACAGTAGAGGCAGGCCGCGTCACACATGGAGGAGTACGCACCGGTGTCCCTGTTCTGGCGGATCTTCGCGCTCAACGCCGCGGTGCTGGGTACGGCCACGGCGCTGCTGCTGTGGGCTCCCGTCACCGTCTCCGTGCCGGTCGTGCTGACCGAGGCGATCATCCTGCTGGGCGGGCTTGCCGTACTGCTGGCGGCCAACGCCGCCCTGCTGCGCTGGGGCCTGGCCCCGCTGGACCGGCTCACCCGGCTGATGACGACTGTCGACCTGTTGCGGCCCGGCCAGCGGCTGCCCGCCCGGGGCGGCGCCGAGGTCGCCGACCTGATCCGCACCTTCAACGCGATGCTGGAGCGGCTGGAGCAGGAACGCGCCACGAGCAGTGCCCGGGTGCTGCTCGCGCAGGAGGCTGAGCGCCGCCGTATCGCGCAGGAGCTGCACGACGAGGTCGGGCAGAGCCTGACCGCCGTGCTGCTCGCCCTGAAACGGGCCGCGGACGAGGCGGAGGAGCCGCTGTGCGGGGAGCTGCGCCAGGTGCAGGAGATCACCCGGGAGAGCCTGGACGAGGTACGTCGACTGGCACGGCGGCTGCGGCCGGGCGTGCTGGACGACCTGGGTCTGGTGAGCGCGCTGACCTCGCTCACCCATGACTTCGCCACCCACACCGGGCTGCGGGTGCAACGCCGCTTCGCGGCCGACCTGCCCGCGCTGGAGCCGGAGACCGAGCTGGTGCTCTACCGGGTCACCCAGGAGAGCCTGACCAACGCCGCCCGCCACGCGGACGCCGAGCGGGTCGTGGTGGCGTTGCAGCACACCGACGACGCGGTGGTCCTCGCCGTCACCGACGACGGCCGGGGAATGAAGGCGGCGCGCGAGGGCGCGGGCATCCGCGGAATGCGGGAGCGGGCCCTGCTCATCGGTGCCGCCCTTGACATCTCCCCCGTCTGCGCACCCCGTACCGGCACCCAGATCCGGCTCGCCGCGCCCGTCCCGAGAAAGCAGTCCTGACCATGCCCGACCCAGCCAAGATCCGTATTCTGCTCGCCGACGATCACGCGTTGGTACGGCGCGGTGTGCGGCTCATTCTCGACGGGGAGCCCGACCTGGAGGTGGTCGCCGAGGCGGGTGACGGGGCGGAGGCCATCGAGATGGCCCGCAGCCACGAGGTGGACCTCGCGGTCCTGGACATCGCCATGCCCCGGCTGACCGGGTTGCAGGCCACCCGGGAACTCGCCGGGCTGAAGCCGGGGCTGCGGATCCTGATGCTCACGATGCACGACAACGAGCAGTACTTCTTCCAGGCGTTGAAGGCGGGCGCCTGCGGCTATGTGCTGAAGTCGGTCGCCGACCGTGATCTGGTCGCCGCCTGCCGGGCCGCGATGCGCGACGAGCCCTTCCTCTACCCGGGCGCGGTCACCGCCCTGATCCGCAACTACCTGGAGCGGGTGCGGCACGGCGAGGAGACCCCGGACCAGATCCTCACGCCCCGCGAGGAGGAGGTGCTCAAGCTGGTGGCCGAGGGGCGGTCGTCCAAGGAGATCGCCGAGTTGCTCTTCATCAGCATCAAGACGGTGCAGCGGCACCGGGCCAACCTGTTGCAGAAGCTCGGTCTGCGCGACCGGCTCGACCTCACCCGCTATGCGATCCGGGCCGGGCTCGTCGAACCCTGATCCTCCGCTCTCCCGGGGCCCGGGCCTCGGACCCGCCTGCCGTATCACGACCGCCACCAGGAAAGGGGACGGCGCATGTCCGTGCGTCCGCACGCCGTCCCCGGGGCGGCGGCCGGCCGGCCGATGGCCCGCCCCCGGGCCGTGGCCGAGCGGCCGACCCGCCGGCTCACCGTGCTCGCGGCCGTCCTGCTGGCCCTGCTGGCCCTGCTGACAACGGCGTCCACCCCGGCGGCCCCCCGACCAGCCCCGGCCCCCGCGCCGGCAACCACGAACACCCACCAGACCGACACCGCCCACACCACCCCGGCCCACGCAGCCCACCACACCACCGGCACCACCCCGGCCGATGCGCTCCGCCGAGGCAACGTCACCACCCCGACCGATGCGCTCCGCCGAGGCAGCGTCGTCCACCGAGGCGACGTCGTCCACCGGGCCCAGCCCCACCCCCACGCCGACGCGGACCAGCACGCCGACGACACCAGCCGAGGCGCCACACACCACGAGCACCACCACGAACACCCCGGCCCACCCAGCCACCGCGCGACCGCGCACAGCCACCACCACAAACCCACCCACCGGGCCCAGCCGCCCCGCCCCCACGCCGGCCCGGACCACCTCGCCGACGACACCAGCCCGGTCGGCACTCCCCACAAGCACCACCCCACCCACCGGGCCCAGCCCCACCCCCACGCCGACGCGGACCACCACGCCGACGACACCAGCCGAGGCGCCACACACCACGAGCACCATCCCACCCACCGGGCCCAGCCCCACCCCCACGCCGACGTGGAGCGCGACGCCGGTGGGGTCAGCCGGGCCGGGACGCGTCATGAGCATCATGCCGAGCGTCCGGGGCCGCCCGGTCAGCACGCGGCGGCCCTGACCGTCGGCGCGTCCCTCCCGGTTCCCGGCTCCGCGCGGGCGCCGTGGGGTGCGGACGTTCCCGGGCCCTCGGGGTCCGACGCGCCCCCCGAGCGCGGGCGGGCGCCTCCCCTGTCCTCCGGCTCCTGACCTTTCCGTCCTGACCGTCCGCCGCGACCGCGCCGGCCGCAGCCGCGGCGTGCCCGCCGGAGGCACCGTTGACCCGTTCCCGCTACCGTCCCCCCACCCGCTCGCGTTCCCGCTCGGCGCGCGGCCGCGCGCTGCTCGCCCTCGCCGTGATCGCCGTATCGCTGTACATCGCCCTGACCGTGCCGGTCCGCCTCGGGCTCGATCTGCGCGGCGGCACCCAGATCGTGCTGGAGACCCGCTCGACCGAGACCGTCGACGCCGACCGCGCCGCCACCGACCGCACCCTGGAGGTGCTGCGGGGCCGCGTCGACGCGCTCGGCGTCGCCGAACCCACCCTCGTCCGTTCCGGCAGCAACCGGATCATCGTGGAACTGCCGGGCGTGCAGGACCCGAAGAAGGCCGCCGACGTGCTCGGCCGAACCGCCCAGCTGACCGTCCACCCGGTGCTCGACAGCGCCGCCGAGGCGCCCCGGTCGCGGTCCGGGACGTCCGGGGAGCGGGTCCTGCCCGACGAGTCGGGACAGTTGCTGCGGCTCGGGGCCGCGGCCCTGGCCGGGCAGGACGTCAAGGGTGCCGCCGCGCGCTTCGACCAGGAGTCAGGCGCCGGCTGGGGCGTCACCGTCGACTTCAACCGCTCGGGCCGCGACCGGTGGACGGGGCTGACCGGCGAGGCGGCCTGCCGTCCCGTCGGTGATCCAGCGCGCCGCGTGGCGATCGTCCTCGACGACAAGATGATCTCGGCGCCGCAGGTCGACCCTTCGGTCTCCTGCGGGACGGGCATCCCCGGCGGCTCGACCCGGATCACCGGGGCGTTCGACGACGCCGACTCCCGTGAACTGGCGCTGCTCATCAGCGGCGGCGCCCTGCCGGTGCCGGTCGAGACCGTCGAGCAGCACACGGTCGGCCCCAGCCTGGGCGCCCGGGCCATCACCGCGAGCGCCTGGGCCGCAGCCCTCGGCACCGTACTCACCTCGCTGTTCATCATCGGCGTGTACCGGCTCATGGGCGTGCTGGCGACCGTGGCACTGCTCTGCTACGGGCTGATCTCCTACGCCGCCCTGGCCGCCTTGGGCGCCACCCTGACGCTGCCGGGTCTCGCCGGTTTCGTCCTGGCGATCGGCATGGCCGTCGACGCCAACGTACTCGTCTTCGAACGCGCCCGGGAGGAGAGCGCCGCCCGGCTCCGGTCCGGCCCGCGGTCGGCGCTCGCCGCCGGTTGCCGCAACGCCTTCAGCGCGATCGCCGACTCCAACATCACCACGCTGATCGCCGCGGCACTGCTGTTCTTCCTCGCCTCCGGGCCGGTGCGCGGCTTCGGCGTCACCCTCGGCATCGGCGTGCTCGCGTCCATGGTCAGCGCCCTGGTCATCACGCGGGTGCTCGCCGAGTACGCGGCCGGCCGGGCCTGGGTGCGGCGCCGCCCCGGGCTGACCGGCATCGCCACCACCGGCACGGTCCGCGACCGGCTGGCGCGGCGCGATCCGCGGCTGATGCGTCGTCCGCGGCGCTGGCTGGCGGTCTCCGGCGTGGCCCTCGTCCTCGCCGGGTCGGGCATCGCGTTCCGCGGCCTCGACCTCGGCATCGAGTTCACCGGGGGACGGCTCATCGAGTACGCCACCGGCACCCCGGTCGACCCGGAGCGGGCCCGTGCCGCGCTGGCCGACGCCGGTTTCCCGCAGGCCGTCGTGCAGTCCTCCGGCGACGCCCGGCTGACGGTGCGCACCGGTGAACTGACCGATGCGCAGGCGGCCGAGGTCACCGCGGCCGTCGGTGACCTCGGCGGCAGGGCGCAGCGGGTCCGCGACGAGTTGGTGGGCCCCAGCCTGGGCGACGAGTTGCGCCGCAACGCGCTGATCGCGCTGGCCGTGGCCCTCGGTGCCCAACTGCTGTATCTCGCCGCCCGCTTCCGCTGGCTGCTCGGCACCGCGGCGGTGGTCGCGCTGGCCCACGACGTACTGATCCTGGTCGGTGTCTTCGCCTGGCTGGGCAAGCCCGTCGACGGTGTGTTCCTCGCGGCGCTGCTCACCGTCATCGGCTATTCGGTCAACGACTCGGTGGTCGTCTTCGACCGGGTCCGGGAGTTGCTGCGCCGCGACCGGGCGGCGCTGCCGGACATCGCCGACCGGGCGATCGTGCAGACCCTGCCGCGCACGGTGAACACGGGGATGGGCGCCGCGCTGATCCTGACCGCGCTGGCGGTGCTCGGCGGCGACTCGCTCACCGACTTCGCCCTGGCGCTGCTGATCGGTCTTGCGGTGGGCACCTATTCCTCGGTGTTCACCGCCACGCCCCTGGCCGTCGAGCTGGACGGCCGCCGCAACCGGTCACAGGCGGGCGACCGGACGGCCCGGACGGCCGCCGCGCGTAGCCGGCGGAAGCGGGAGCCGGCGGGCTGACCCGGGCCGGCTGCGGTCAGTCGGTGCGGCGCGCGCGCCACACATGGTCGTCGCGGAAGCCCTCCGTGCCGTCGGGTGAGGTGCTTGTGCGCCGTACCGACTCCAGCGTCTGGACGGTCCAGTGCTCCTCGGGCAGCGCGAGGTCGTCGAGGACGCCGCGCAGCGTGGGGAAGGTGTGGTCGAAGGGCGGTTCGGTCTGCCAGGACGGCCAGCCGGCGTGCAGGACGACGAGGAGCGTGCCGCCGGCGGCGACCGCGTCGGCGGCACGGCGCAGCACCTCACGCTGGTCCAGTGCCACCGGGGACTGCAGATACTGGACGTTCACCAGGTCGAACCGGCCCCGGGGGAAGCTCGGGCCCAGTTCGTGGCGCTCCCAGGAGGTGCGGTCGGTGACTCCCGCCTCGGCGGCATGCGCGGCGGCGCGGTCGAGGGCCGTGGCCGAGATGTCGGCGCCGGTGACCCGCCAGCCGTGCGTGGCCAGCCACACGGCGTCGGCGCCCTCGCCGCAGCCGAGGTCGAGGGCGGTGCCGGGGCGCAGCCCGGCGGTCTCACGGACGAGCAGCGGATTGGGCCTACCGCTCCAGACCCGGTCGTTGGTGCGGTACCTGGTCTCCCAGAACTCCTCGGGTCGCATGGTGGGCATCTCGGTCATGGTGCCTCCCTGGGTTCGGCGCGGTCCGGGCCGCGGTGGGTGGTCATGGCGCCACCCGGGGAGAGCCTGCGCCGATCCGGCCGGACACGGCAATGATCTTTGCCGTTTCGGCAAAGCGGGCCCTGGCCGAAGAGGGTTCATCGGCTCGGGTTCCGGCGAGTCGTACGCCCGTGCTCGGGCGGGACGCCGGGGCCGCCCGGCGGGCGGGGAGGTGCGCGCCGGGCGGCCGGGGTGTCACGCGCAGCCCGCGGGGGTGGCCCGGGACGCGTCGCCGATCAGTGCCTCGTGGGCGGCCTTGAGCCGTCGCACCTCCGGCTTGACGACCTTGCGGTCGTAGGTGATCAGCCCGTTCAGCTCGCCCTCGGCGTCCGTGATCTGGGTGTACACGGCGCCGTTGCCGCCCCGGCAGGCCAGGGCGTGCACCTCGGCGAGCTTGGTGAGGTAGTCGTCGGTGTAGGTGGCCGGGTCGACGTCGACGTACGACTGCTGCACCGACCAGGCGTGGCCGGGCACGGCGAGGCCGAGGCCGCCGTACTCGCCGCTGACCAGGGCCCGTTCGCCGTCCGGGTGCGGGGGCAGTGCGGGGCTCGGGTAGCCGTGCTCGTCCATGATGTCGCCGGTGCCGCCGTCCGCGCCGAGGTTGAGGCCCGACATGCTGTCGACCAGCCGGGTCGGGTCCCATGCCTTGGCCTGGTCGGCGATGCGGGCCATGTCGTACTGGCCCCAGCCCTCGTTGAAGGTGACCCACATGACGATCGACGGGCTGCTGATGTGCTCGTCGATCATCTGCTTCATCTCGCGCTCGTACCGGGTGCGGGAGGCCGTGTCCGGGTTCCGGCCCGCGGTCATGGCCGGCATGTCCTGCCACACCATCAGGCCCAGGCCGAACGTGCGGGCGTCTCGATCAAGACCGTGTCCAACGTCGTCAACAACTATCCGCACGTCGCCCCGGCCATGCGGGCCAGGGTGCAGCAGGCCATCGACGAGCTGGGCTACCGGCCGAATCTCACCGCGCGCCATCTGCGCAAGGGCCGTACCGGCATCATCGCGCTGGCCGTACCGGAACTCGGCAACCCGTACTTCGCCGAGCTGGCGGGCGCCGTGATCGACGCCGCCGCCGAGCATGAGTTCACGGTTCTGCTCGACCACACGCGCGGTGAACGCGAACGGGAACTGCTGGTCAGCCAGGGGTTTTGGGCCCGGGTGATCGACGGGCTGATCCTCAGCCCGCTGGAGCTGGAGGCCGAGGATCTGCGCGGCCGGGCCGACGATGTGCCGCTGGTGCTGCTCGGCGAGCGGGAGTACGACCTGCCGTTCGACCACATCGCGATCGACAATGTGGCGGCGGCCCGCGCCGCGGTGCGCCATCTCCTCGGCCGCGGCCGGACCCGGATCGCCTATCTGGGCGTCCGCACGGACTCCGCCAACCGCCCCGCCCATCTGCGTCTGGACGGCTGGCGGGCCGAGCTGGCGGCGGCCGGGGTCCCGGCCCCGGACGACCTGGTCGTGCCGGTCGGCGGCTGGGACCGGGACGACGGCGCGCGGGCCATGGCGCGGCTGCTGGACGCGGGCGTGCGGCCCGACGCGGTCTTCGCGTTCAACGATCTCATCGCGATCGGCGCCATGCGGGTGCTGCACGAGCGCGGGCTCAGGGTGCCGTGGGACATCGCCGTGGTGGGCTTCGACGACATCGCCGAGAGCCGTTTCGGAGCCGTCTCGCTGACCACGATCTCGCCCGACAAGCAGGCGATCGCCCGGCTCGCGGTGGCCTCGCTGCTGCGCAGCCTGTCCGGCCGGCAGGGCCCCGGCGGACGTGAACTCACCGCCGAATTCCGGCTGGTGGAGCGGGAGAGCACACTGGGCCGGCGCTGACCGCAGGACCGGGCGGGCCGGCCGGGACTTCGGACGGAGGGGTTCACAGCGCCCTTCCAACGATGCAAATCCGCGCGAGCGTCGGTCTGCTGCCTCAGGACCGCAAGGCCGAGGGGGTCGTCCGCGGGCTTTCGGTACGGGAGGACATCGCGCTCGCCGCGCTGCCGGCGCTCTCCCGGCTCGGCCCGGTGGACACCACGGTGGCCGACCGGTGCCCTGGCGATCTCGACCCGTCTCCCATGGATCCCGCCATGACCGGCCGCCCCGCCGTTCCCCCGGGCGGGGGAAGTCCCGGCGCGGACACCGCCGCGTCCGGGGGCGGGGTGTCCCGGGTCCGCCATATGGGGGGCCTGCCCTACCCGCCAAGACGCGCCGTCAACGCTCGGCCACGCCAGGGGTGTGAGGTTTCCTGAACAACCTGCATGAAAGATGGCGAACTGGCAACGTTCCCTTTCATGCCCGCCCCACACTCCCCCGGAAGGTGATCCGATGACGACGGCGACCAGGACGACCCGCACCACCGGGACGCCGCCCGTCACCGCCCCCTCCCCCGCCGCCCGGCTGCCACCCGCCGCGCCCGCGCCCTCGCTGCCGTCGCTCACCGGGCTGCGCTGGGTGGCGGCCCTGCTGGTCTTCGGACTGCACGTACGCAACTTCCACTACTTCGGCGGCGCCGGCGACCGCTATGCGACCTGGGCCTTCGGGCCCGGCGCCAGCGGCGTGTCGTTCTTCTTCGTGCTGTCCGGCTTTGTGCTGACCTGGTCCGCGCGGCCCGGGGACCGCGCGCTCGCCTTCTGGCGGCGGCGGATCGCCCGGGTCTATCCGGTGCACCTGGTGACGGCCGCGATCGCGCTGCTCATGGCGTTCACGCTGGCCCACCAGACGAAGCCCGAGCCGTCCCAGGCGGTCGCCAACGTTCTGCTGGTGCACTCCTGGTGGCGCCCCTGGTGGCAGACGCTGAACCCGGTCAGCTGGTCGCTCGCCTGCGAGGCGTTCTTCTACGCGGCCTTCCCGCTGCTGGCCCTCCTGCTGCGCCGGCTCGGCGCCCGCGGGTCCGCGGTGCTGGCCGGGGCGTCGGTGCTGGCCGTGCTGGTACTGGCCTGGGCGGAGACACACCACTGGACGGCGCAGTCGATCAGCGCCAACCCCGCTGCCCGGCTGCCGGAGTTCGTCCTCGGCGCCGCCGCCGCCCGGCTGGTGTTCCTCGACCGGTGGCGCGGCCCCGGACTTGAGGCATCGCTCGCCCTCGCGGTCATCGGCTACTTCCTCGTGCCGCAGATCACCCCCGGCTACGCGGCCACCGCCTGCACCATCGCGGGCTTCGCCCTGCTCATCCCGGCGGCGGCCGTCGCGGACCTGCGGGGGCTGCCCTCGCTGTGGCGGCGCCGCCGGCTGGTGCGGCTCGGGGAACTGTCGTTCGCGTTCTACATGGTGCATCTGCTGGTGCTGCGGGCCGGCACCAATGTGCTCGGGCTCTCCCCGCGGTTCGGCGCGCTGGCCGGCCTGGCCGTGACCGCCGTCGCCTTCGCGCTGTCCCTCGGCCTGTCCTGGGTCCTGTACGAGCAGGTGGAGCGTCCCGCGCGGCGGCTGCTGCTCGGCGGTCGCCGCGCCGTCCAGGCACGGCCGGCCGGGATCGGTTCCGCTCCCGGCTCGGCCCGCTCGACCGATTGACCCGAGCCTGTCGAACGGGGCGGCCCGCCGGGACAGGGAGGCTTTCGTCCTGCGGCGCCATCGTGGCTGACCACACGCTTCCCCGCGTGAGGCGCCACCCGATCCCGTCCGCTGCGCGGGGACACCGGGCCCGGCACACCCCACTTCAGCGGCGTCGTCGTGGCTGACCGCGCACTTCCCCGCGCCCCCTGGGGCGCTGCCGTGGTGGGGGTGGGCGGTGTGCCGGCGGGGTGTGGGGGATGCGGGTTGCAGGTGCTGACGTACGGGAGTTCCCTGGAAGTATCGAGTGGCGAAGCAAGAGCGCCTGGGCCCGCGACACGGGCCGACAGGCCGTGTCATGGTGCGCGTCTTCGCGGATGCGGCGGCCCGTCGCCGGTGCCCGGCGTTCGACGCGGAGGTGGTACAGGTGAAAGCCGTCGTCTACGAGAAGCCCTTCAGCGTGGCTGTGAGGGATGTCGACGATCCGCAGATCCAGCACCCGAACGACGTGCTGGTACGGGTGACGTCGACCGCGATCTGCGGATCCGACCTGCACATGTACGAGGGCCGCACGGCGGCCGAGGCCGGCATCGTCTTCGGGCATGAGAACCTCGGCGTCATCGAGGAGGTCGGCAGCGGTGTGACCTCCCTGTCCTCCGGGGACCGCGTCGTGATGCCGTTCAACGTCGCGTGCGGGTTCTGCAAGAACTGTCTCGCCGGCAAGACCGGATTCTGTCTGACGGTCAACCCGGGGTTCGCCGGCGGTGCGTACGGCTATGTGGCGATGGGCCCCTTCATAGGCGGCCAGGCGGAGCGGTTGCGGGTGCCGTACGCCGACTTCAACTGTCTGAAGCTGCCACCGGGCGAGGAGTTCGAGACCGACTTCGTGCTGCTCGCCGATATCTTCCCGACCGGATATCACGGCTGCGAACTCGCCCAGGTGTCCCCCGGTGAGAGCGTGGCCGTGTTCGGCGCCGGGCCCGTCGGTCTGATGGCCGCCTACTCCGCGCTGTTGCGCGGTGCGTCCCAGGTGTTCTCCGTGGACCGGGTGCCGGAACGGCTCGCCAAGGCGGCGGAGATCGGGGCTGTCCCGATCGACTTCACCCAGGGCGATCCGAGTGAGCAGATCAAGGAGCAGACCAGGGGCGAGGGCACCGACAAGGGTGTGGACGCCGTCGGGTACCAGGCCCAGTCGCATGACGCCAGCCATGAGGAACCCGCCGTCGTCCTGAACACGCTCGTCGAGACGGTGCGGCCGACCGGCATGCTCGGTATTCCCGGCCTGTATGTGCCCGCCGACCCGGGTGGACCCGACGAGCATGCCAAGCACGGCCAACTGCTGGTCTCC
>NZ_JBEPAP010000025.1:0-115607 GCF_040298665.1 Streptomyces sp. NPDC001508 | reverse complement strand
AGCACTGGCAGAAACCCCTCACGGGCAACAACCGCACAACCACTCGCCACGACGCGGCCGCCGTGGCGATCGGCAGGCGCGCCCTGGGACATCCGATCCGGCGACGGACGGCACCGCCCCCGCACGACCGGAGTGATCGTGCGGGGCATCGGACCGTCCAGGCCGGACCGGTGGCCCCGGGGCGTGAGGGAAACCGCCCCCGCATTCCCGGACCACGGACACGATCCGTGCGCGCCGGATACGGAGTGAAAGCGGTGGACCAGAACGCCCAACACCGTTCGGGGCGTTCGGCTGAGCACGGGTTCTGGCAACAGGACCCACTCCCGCTCAGTCTCTAGGAACGGTTAGCCTCGGGCAGTGACATGAGGAGGCAGACATGGCCAAGGTTCCCAGCTCCGTGATCGCCGCGAGCGGGCTCGTCGGGGGATACGGCGTCGCCCGCTGGACGAAGAAGCGGCAACTCGGCGGGGTCGTCCTGGCCGTCGCGGGAGCCGCCGCCGCTCAGCAGTGGCACAAGGAGGCCGGGCCCAAGGCGGCGGGCGCGCTCGGCGCCGCCTACATCGCCGCCTTCGCCGGGTCGCATCCGCTGGCCAAGAAGGTCGGCGCCTGGCCGTCCGTGTTCGGGGTCGCCGGCGCCGTCGCCCTGGCCTCCTGGGCCGTCGCCGACCGCCGCGCCTGAGCCCAGCCCGCCGCCGCACGGGCCCGGGGACCTGTAAGCACCTGTAAGCACCTGTAAGCAGCCCCTTCGGCCCCCTGGGCCCAGCCCGCCACACGGCCCGGGGACCTGTACGCCGCCCCTTCGGACCCCTGGGCCCAGCCCCCGCGGTACCGCCCCGCGCACCCGTACGCAGCCCTTCAGACCACCCGAACCGGCCCCCGCAGCACCGCTCCGCGCACCCGTACGCAGCCTTCGGCCCCCTGAACCCGGCCCCCGCCGTACCAGACCGCGCACCCGTACGCAGCCCTCAGACCATCCGAGCCCGGCCCCCGCCGTACCGCCCCGGACACCCGTACGCAGCCTCCGGCCTCGCCCCCGCCGTACCAGCTCGCCGTGTCGGTCCGGGCGTGCCCGTACCTCGCTCTTCGGGTCGCCTCTCGGTTGTCAGGGCTTTCCGGCGCCGGCGGGGGCGCCGCCGCGGGAGCGGAAGGCCCGGCGGTATGCCTGGGGGCTTGTTCCCACCACTCTCCTGAACCGTTCCCGGAACGCCGTCGGGGAGCCGAAACCCGCCTGGTGCGCGATGCGTTCGACGGGGTGCGCGGTCGTCTCCAGCAGGTGCTGCGCGCGCCGCACCCGCGCCCGGTGCAGCCACTGGAGCGGGGTCGTGCCGGTCTGCTCGCGGAAGCGGCGGTTCAGGGTGCGGGTGCTCATGCCCGCCTTCGCGGCCACCTCCTCCAGGGTGAGGTCCTGGTCGCAGTGGTCCTCCAGCCACTCCAGGAGCGGTTCCAGGGTGGCGCCTGCGGGGGCCGGGGGCAGCTCGTGGACGATGAACTGGGCCTGGCCGCCCTCCCGTTCGAGCGGCATGACGCACATGCGGGCCGCGTGTGCGGCGACCGCGGAGCCGTAGTCCTTGCGGATCATGTGCAGGCACATGTCCATTCCGGCGGCGGCGCCCGCCGAGGTGAGGAACTGACCGTTGTCGACGTACAGGACGTTCGGGTCGACGGTGATCTCCGGGTGGCGGGCCGCCAGATGGCGGGCCCCCACCCAGTGCGTCGTGGCGCGCAGGCCGTCCAGCAGGCCCGTCGCCGCGAAGACGAACGCGCCGACGCAGATGGACGCGATGCGCGTGCCGTTCGCCGCCGCGGCGCGCAGCGCCTCGGCCACCCCGGGCGGCAGCGGCACCGTCGGGTCCGCGACGCCGGGCAGGATGATCGTGTCGGCGTCCGCGAGCGCTTCAAGACCGTACGGCGCCCGCACGGTGAACGCGCCCGCGCTCATCTCGCCCGGCGGTGAGCACACCCGGATCCGGTAGGCCTCGCGGCCGTCCGGCAGCCGGGCCCAGCCGAAGGTGTCGATCGGGGCGGCGATGTCGAAGGGGATGACCTGGTCCAGCGCCAGTACGGCCACGGTGTGCATGGCAGGAAACGTAGCTTACGACGGATTGTGGCCAGGCAGGCGGGCCGGGGGAAGCGGGCCGGGCGGTGTGGTGGGAGCGGGCGGCGAGAATCCGTTGGTCTCTGGCATTACTGCCGCTTCTGCCGCGCCGGCCGGCTGTCTAGCGTCGTCCCGTGACCAAGTTCCTGCTCGCCGTCCATGTACTGGCCGCCATCGTCGCCATCGGTCCCGTCACCGTCGCCGCCAGCATGTTCCCGCCGGCCGCCCGCCGGGCCCTGGCCGCCCCGGAGGATGTCCGGGCCACCGGGACCGTGGAGCTGCTGCACCGGATCTGCCGGGTGTACGGCGTCGTCGGTGTCGCCGTGCCCGTCTTCGGGTTCGCCACGGCGAGCAACATGGGCGTGCTCGGCAGCGCCTGGCTGATCGTGTCGATCGTGCTGACGGCGATGGCCGCCGTGGTGCTGGTGGCGCTGGTGCTGCCGCGGCAGAGCGCGCTGGTCGAGGGGGCGGGCACGCGGGAGACGACCGTACGGCTCGCCATGTTCACCGGGATGTTCAACATCCTGTGGGCGATCGTCACGGTGCTGATGATCGTCCGCCCGGGATCGACCACCGGCGCATGACCCTCCGGGGGAAGGCGCGGACCCTCCTGCGGGCCGCGCGTCCCACCTCCGAGGCGCGCCTCCCACGGGCAGCCGCCTCTCCGGTCCGGCGGCTCCGATCACCGCCCCAAAGGGGCGCGGGGCTGTATCAATATGCGGCTCCGCCGCGATGGGGCCCCTGTTCGAGCGAAGCCGGGAACTTGGGGGAGCGCCCAGCCACGACGGCGCCGCGGACAACCGACGGCACATCGCGGCACATCCGATCGCTGCACAACCAGCGGAGCGTTTCGGCCTAGTCCGCCGCCGTCAGCGGACGGGCGATGTCCTCCAGCGCCCGTCGCTGCGCCGGTACCGCGAGGACCGCCGCGACCAGTCCGGCCGCGCACATCAGGCCCGCTCCGACCTGGAAGGCGAGGACCGTGTCGGCGACCCTGCCGGTGCCGGTGAGTTCGGCGAACAGCAGGGGGCCGCTGATCCCGCCGGCGGCGGTGCCGAGGGCGTAGAAGAAGGCGATGCACAGGGCCCGGGTCTCCATGGGGAAGATCTCGGAGACGGTCAGATAGGCGCTGGAGGCGCCCGCCGAGGCGAAGAACAGCACCGCGCACCAGCACGCGGTCAGCGTGCTCGCGTCGAGGGCACCCCGGTCGAACAGCCAGGCCGTGCCGAACAGCAGCAGGCCGGAGAGCAGATAGGTCGAGGAGATCATCACCCGCCGGCCCACGGTGTCGAAGAGCTTGCCGAGCAGCAGCGGGCCCAGGAAGTTGCCGGCCGCGATGACGACGAAGTAGTACCCGGTGCGGTCGGCGGGGATGTCGAAGAACGTGGTCAGGATCGCGCCGAAGCCGAAGGTGATCGCGTTGTAGAGGAACGCCTGCCCGATGAAGAGGGCGAAGCCGAGCACGGCGCGGCTGCGGTAGTCGTGCAGGACCGTGCGGGCGATCTCCCTGAAGCCGATGTCGCGGCGCTGGCGGATGACCAGTTCGCCGTGCGGCTCGGGCAGCGGCTCGCCCCGTTCCTCGGTGACCCGCCGCTCGATCGCGGCGACGATCCGTTCCGCCTCCCGCTCCCGGCCGTGGATGAGCAGCCAGCGCGGGCTCTCCGGGACGTGCCGCCGCACCAGGAGGATGACCAGGGCGAGTACGGCGCCCAGCGCGAACGTAAGCCGCCAGCCGATGTCCGCGGGCAGCAGGTCCGTGTTCAGCGCGACGATCGACAGCAGTGAACCGCCGACGGCGCCCAGCCAGAAGCTGCCGTTGATGAGCAGGTCGACCCGGCCGCGGTAGTACGCCGGGATCAGCTCGTCGATCGCCGAGTTGATGGCCGCGTACTCGCCGCCGATGCCGAAGCCCGTCAGAAAGCGGAACAGGAAGAACCACCAGGTGGAGAAGGAGATGGCGGTCAGCGCGGTGGCGGCCAGATAGAGCCCCAGGGTGATCATGAAGAGCTTGCGGCGGCCGTGCCGGTCGGTCAGCCGGCCCCAGAAGAGGGCGCCGGAGCAGGCTCCCGCGACATACAGCGCGGCGGCGACCCCGGTGACCTCACCCGAGGTGATCGGCAGCCCGCTGCCGGGCTCGGACAGCCGACTCGCGATGTTGCCGACGACCGTGACCTCCAGGCCGTCCAGGATCCACACGGTGCCGAGGCCGAACACGATCCTCCAGTGCCAGCCGGACCAGGGCAGACGGTCCAGCCGGGCGGGCACGGAGGTGGTGACGGTCCGGCCGGTGGCGGCCTCGGCAGCGGTCATGGGCGCGGCTCCCTCGTCGTCGGTCGCCGCGTCGCCGAAGAGCCCGGCCGGGCCCTGGCCACCGGCCCGGCCAGGACAGGTCCTAAGCGCCGAACGCCTGCGACACCGTGTAGATCAACAACCCTGCCAGGGAACCCACCACTGTGCCATTGATACGAATGAACTGCAGGTCACGGCCGATGTGCGCCTCGATCTTCCGGGTGGTGTGCTCGGCGTCCCAGCCGGCCACGGTGTCGGTGATCAGGGAGGTGATCTCCTTGCGGTAGGTCGTCACGACGTGCACCGCCGCGCCCTCGACCCAGCTGTCGACCTTGTCCTGGACCTTGGGTTCGGTGGCCATCCGGGCGCCCAGCGACAGCAGCGAGGCGCGCACCCGCAGCCGCAGCTCGCTGCGCTCGTCCTCGGCCGCCGAGACGATCATGGATCGTACGGCCGTCCAGGCGGAGGCGATCAGGTCCTGGACCTCGCCACGGCCCAGCACCTCACCCTTGAGCCGTTCCACGCGCGCGCGGGTGTCCGTGTCGGACTGCAGGTCGGAGGCGAAGTCGCCGAGGAAGCGGTCGAGGGCGCCGCGCGCCGGGTGGGAGGGCATGTCCCGCATCTCGGTGACGAAGCGCAGCAGCTCCTTGTAGACCCGTTCGCCGACCTTCTTGTCGACGAAGCGCGGCGTCCAGCCGGGAGCGCCGCCCTGGACGGCGTCCATGACCTGCTCGTCGTGCAGGACGAGCCAGTCGTGCGCCCGGCCGACGATCAGGTCCACGAACCGTCTGTGACCGCCGTCCGCGACGATCTTCTCCAGCATCTTCCCCATGCCGGGGGCGATCTCCTGGGTGTCGGCGCGGCGCGTGATGGCCTCGCCGACCACCGCCTGGACGTCGGAGTCGCGCAGCACCGTCAGCGCGCCGCGCAGCGCCGTGGCCAGCTCCGCCGTCACCCGGTCCGCGTGCTCGGGCTCGGCCAGCCAGGCGCCGAGTCTGCTGCCGATGCCGACGGCGCGCAGCCGCTGCCGTACGACGTCCTGGGACAGGAAGTTCTCGCCGACGAACTCGCCGAGCGAGATCCCCAGCTGGTCCTTCTTGTTGGGGATGATCGCGGTGTGCGGGATGGGCAGGCCGAGGGGGTGCCGGAAGAGGGCGGTGACCGCGAACCAGTCGGCGAGCGCGCCGACCATGCCGGCCTCGGCCGCCGCGGCGACATAGCCCGCCCAGGGGCCCGCGCCCGCGTTCGACGCCCATTTCGCGAGGCCGTAGACGACGGCCACGAAGAGCAGCAGGCCGACCGCGGTGAGCTTCATGCGTCGCACGCCGCGCTGCCGCTCCGCGTCGGCCGGGGTGAACGACGTCATGGCGCGGTAGCCGCGCGGCACCGCGGCCCCGGCCGCCGCGCCCGCCGCCGCACCAGCCGCCGCTCCTTCGATCGTGCGTTCGGCCATACGCTCGGCCATACGTTCGGTCGTGCGCCTTTCCGCGCCTTCCTCCGTGCCGTCCATACGCTCCACCCGTTCGGCGATCCCGCACCCATTGTCCCAACCTGACCGACTCCTGGAACGGAACAAGAGTTCCCGGCGTCTGTCCGGACGGGGGTTTGCACAGGGTCCTGTCAGGTCACCCCGGCTCATGACGCATCATGGGCTCGTCGGACCGGAGCCAGGGCTCCCCTCGCCGAGGAGAACAGCACAAGCATGACCAGGCGTCATGGCTATGTCCTGCTCAGTGCGGTCATCGCGCTGGTGCTGGGACTGTCCGCCGCCATCTACGCCGGCGTGGCGGCCGACGGCGGCACATCCCGCACCACCGTCGCCGGCCACCGCCCGCGGCACGACTCCTCGGCGGCCCCCGCGTCCACGGGCACCTGGGTCGGCGCCTGGTCCGCCTCCCCGGTCGGCGGCGAACCCGGCACGGAGACACAGGGCATGGCGGGCCGCTCGATACGGAACGTGGTGCACACGAGCGTGAGCGGCACCAGCGCCCGGATCACGCTGTCCAACCTGTACGGCCAGTCGGCGCTGGCCGTCACGCACGCGTCCCTGGCGGTCGCCGCCGGTGACGGCACCGCGGCCGCCGTGGCGCGCACGATGCGGCAACTCACGTTCGGCGGCGGCACCGGTGTGCTGATAGCGCCCGGCGAGCAGGTGGTGAGCGACGCCGTGCGGATCACCGTCCCGCACGACGCGGACATCCTGGTCACCACGTACTCCCCGACCGCGGCCGGACCGGTCACCTACCATCCGCACGCGCGGCAGACCTCGTACGTCGCCCAGGGCGACCGCACCGAGGACGCGGCCGGCGCCCGCTACACCGAGCAGACGTCGGTCTGGCGCTATCTGACCGCCCTCGACGTGCTCAGCAACGAGTCCGACGGCACGGTGGTCGTGTTCGGCGACTCGCTCACCGACGGCATCACCTCCACCGAGAACGCCAACCGCCGCTGGACGGACCTCCTCGCCCGGCGGCTGCGCGACGCCGTCGCGGACGGCGCGGACCTGCCCCGCTACGGCATCGTCAACGCGGGCATCAGCGGGAACCAGATACTCGCGGACGGGCTTGGCCGGCCCGCCGACAACGAGAGCGCGCTCGACCGCTTCGACCGGGACGTGCTCGACCGTACGAACGTCAAGGTGGTCGTCATCGACCTCGGGGTCAACGACATCCTGCGCAACCCGCGGCTCGCCGACCCGGACCGCGTGGTTGAAGGGCTGCGTACGCTGGTCCGCCGGGCCCATGCCCGCGGCCTCAAGGTCGTCGGCGCCACCCTGATGCCGTTCTCCGGGCACCGGGGTTCGACACCGGCCCGCGAACACGTCCGCCAGGAGATCAACGCCCGGATACGCGGGGGCCGGGTCTTCGACGCGGTGGTCGACTTCGACGCGGCCCTACGGGATCCGTGGAGCCCGCGACGGCTGCGCCCGCAGTACGACTCCGGCGACCATCTGCACCCCAGCGACCGCGGCTACCGCAAAATGGCCGAAGCCTTCGACCTGGCCACCCTCAAGGGCGCGGGCCAGGCGGAACTATAGCGGAACCAGCACCGATAGCCGACCGACGGCGGCAGGGTCGTGACAGCTCAGCCGTCGGCCGGGTGGGTGGCGTCCTGCGAGGCGCGGGTGGGCGCGGCCGAGCCGTGGGGGTGTGGCACGGGTGGTGGCCGATGTCCGTCTGGGGCCGGGCAGCACCCCGTGGCCCCGGGCGCGGGCAGCCCCGTGACAGGGTCGGGTAGCGCCCCATGGCGCCGGGGGGCTCTGCCAAGCTGGCCCGTATGGACGCGTCCGACCTCGCCGCGCTGCTCGCGCGGCTCTCGCCCGGTCAGCGGCTGGCGCCGTCCGGCCACACGATGCGCACGGGCACACCGGTCCGCTCCGCGTAAGCGACCACGTCCGCTGTCCCGCCGAACGCCCAGGCCGGTTTCCCGTCCCACACGGCGATCAGCTCGTCGACCAGGCCCACCAAGACCTCGCTTCCCGCCTGGTGCGCCTCGGAGGTTGACTCGGTCATGCCGGTTTCATGGATGTCGACCGCGCCGCCGTACAGCTCGTCATAGACGGGGTGGTGCCACTCCGGAAGGCTCTCGCGGTACTCCGCCGCGGGAACGACGACTTCAAGCCGGCCGCCCCGCTTCAACACCGCTTCCGCAAACCACGAATCGGGACCATCGGCAATGCACGACACGGCCGTCAGATCAGCGGTGTCCAAGTCGCGTACGACCTCATCGAGCATGGCGCATACCCGTTGCTCCACGTCCTTGCTGAGCCCGCGGTGTCCGGTGATCCCTACGCGCATCGGTGATCCCCTCTGCTACAGGTAGACGCCGTGAAGGCGCTCGTCGAAGTCTCGTACCACTGCGTGGCCCCGGGAATCGCGTACGCGGATGAAACCCCGTACGACCGGGACAGCTTCGGCGTGCTCTGGGTCCGGTACGCCCTGCGGCCCAAGCAGCGGCGGGGCAGCCCACAACTGCGGAACGTCCACCCCTACCGGCAGCGCCGGGCGATGCTGAACATGATGTGCCAGGTCTGCTCCCGCACGCCGACCGACCCCCACGGCCCGCACCTGTTTCTCCTGCGGGACAGCGTCGGCCCGATCCGGGAAGGGGAGCGCACGACGAGCCCGCCGGTATGCGTACCGTGCGCCGGGATCTCCATCCAGCTCTGCCACGCCCTGCGCGGTGGACAGTTCGTGGCGGCGTGGGCGAGGCGTGTACCCGCGTGGGGAGTCGTCGGCCCCCTCCATCATCCCGTGACGCTTCAGCCGGTCCCGGGGGGTCACATGGAGCAGGTGAAGTACGGGTCGGAGTGGGCGCCATGGGTCCGGGCCGCCCGCACGATGGTGGAACTGCGCGGAGTGACACCAGCAGACCTGGACCGGGAGTTCGCGGGCCTCGGCCGTGACCGCCTGGAGGAAGAGTTCGCCCGGGTCGCGGCACTGGCGGCGGTCGCCTGACGGCCGCATAGGCCCCCGGGCGGGGTCGGTCTGGACACCACAACCCCGAACCCCAGCACCCCAAGCCCCGGGGAGTCAGGCAGCCCCCGAGACCCGGGGACCGGGGCGAACGGTCCTCCTGGTGGGTGTCGTTCAGTGCTCCCAGTGGCGGCGTCGTTCGCGCTCGTCGCGGATGCGGTCCCCGCGCCTGCCCTCGGGGAGTTCGCGGCGTTCGGACCGCCGGTCCAGCCGCTGCTGCCGGCGCTCCTCCTTCAGCCGTTGCCGCTCCGCGCGGGCGATCTTGCGTTCCACGCCGACGCCGCCCCAGAAGGCGAAGCCGGTCACGATCACCCGTGGCGCGCCGGGGTCGCCGGGCACGCCCTCCTGCCGGTGGTCGAAGCCGCCCATGATGCCGATGCCGCGCACCACGACCTCCACCCCGGGGGGCACCACGACCTGCATACCGCCCATGATCGCAACGCAGTTGATCACCACTTCGCGGTCCGCGAAGTCGGCGTCCCGCAGATCGATCTCGCCGCCGCCCCAGAAGGCGAAGCTGTTGAAGCGGCGCGGCACGGTCCAGCGCCCCTTGCGCTGGAACCCGGACATCACGGCGACCGCCCAGGACGAAGAGCCCTCGCCGCCGACGATCCGGCCCGCCCAACTCCCGTCCGCCGCGGGCTCCTTGTTCAGCGCCACCGCGGGCGGCGGGGCCACCGCGCCGGCCGCGGGCAGGTCCTTGGTGATCGGGGCCAGTTCCCGGTAGGTGCGCGCCTTGTAGGTGGCGTCGAGCCGTTCGTCGAACTCCTCCATGTCGAGCCGCCCTTCCGCGAGGGCGTCCCGCAGGACTTCGGCGACCCGCTCGCGATCGGCGTCGGAGGCGCGCAGTTCCGGGGCATCGTCGGTCATAGCCAGCAGCCTACGAGGTCCGCCCGTGCCCGTGCTACGAGGCGGCCGGGGCCACCGTACGGCTAGGGCGTCGGCATTGGCCCTAGGAGACGGCGCCCTCGGTCTCGCCGGCGTACATTCTGGCGATCACCGCCTCGATGTCCGGTTCCCGTACGGACAGGTCCGCCAGCGGGTAGCTCGCGGCGATCCGTGCCACCAGCGGCGCCGCCGACGCGGACGCCGGGAAGGCGAGCCACTGCCGGGGCCCCTCGACCTTGGTCACCCGGGCCCCGGGCACCTCGATCGGCGGGACCTCCCGTTCCAGGTCCACCACCAGGGTCCGCTCGCTCTCCCCAGCCTCGTGCAGCCCGGCGAGAGGGCCGTCGTACACCAGCCGCCCGTGGTCGATGACCATCACCCGGGAGCACAACTGCTCGATGTCCTGAAGGTCGTGCGTGGTCAGCAGGACGGTGGTGCCCCGGTCGGCGTTCAGCGTGCGCAGGAACTCCCGCACCCTGGCCTTGGAGACGACGTCGAGGCCGATCGTCGGCTCGTCGAGATACAGCACCTCGGGGTCGTGCAGCAGGGCCGCCGCGATGTCCCCGCGCATCCGCTGGCCGAGCGAGAGCTGGCGCACCGGCACGTCCAACAGGTCGGCCAGTTCGAGGAGTTCGACGCAGCGGTCGAGGTTCTCCCGGTACCGCCGGTCGGGGATGCGGTACATGCGGTGCACCAACCGGTAGGAGTCGATCAGCGGCAGGTCCCACCACAGCGTCGTGCGCTGCCCGAACACCACCCCGATGCGCTGCGCGAGCCGCCGGCGCTCACGGGAGGGGTCGATGCCGGCCACCCGCAGCCGGCCGCCGCTCGGTGTGAGGATGCCGGTGAGCATCTTGATCGTGGTCGACTTGCCGGCGCCGTTCGGGCCGATGTAGCCGACCATCTCGCCGCGCGTCACGGTGAAGGAGATCGAGTCGACCGCCCGTACCTGTCGCCGTTCGCGCCGCAGCAGACCGGTCTTCCTGCGTACGTCGAAGACCTTCTCCACGCCGTCCAGTTCGATGAACCGGCCCGGTTCGACGAAGTCGCCGTCCGTCACGTGCTAACTCCCTGTACTCCGGTAGGAACGAAGCCCCGCCCGCCACGCAAGGCCCGCCAGCGCGCAGCACACCACCGCCACCAGCGGCGGCGCGAACGCGGTCCACCCCGGCAGGTCGAGCGGATACGGCCGGTCGAGCACATAGCTCGCGGGCAGCCAGTTGACGAAGGCGAGCGGCAGCACGAACGTCACCCCGCGCACCAGGTCCTTCCCGAACACGGCCGGCGGATACTGCAACAGGGTCGTACCGCCGTACGTGAACGCGTTCTGCACCTCGGCGGCTTCCTGCGCCAGGAACTGGAAGGCCGCGCCCGCCACGAACACCGCGCAGAAGATCGCCGAGCCGCTGACCAGCATCACCGGCACCAGCAGCGCCTTCGGCACGGTCCAGTCGACGTCGGCCCGGCCGAGCGCGTACCCCAGCACCAGCACGCCCTGTGTGATCCTGCCCAGGCGGCGCAACGCGAAGCGGTCCGCGCCGACCTGGGCGAGCACCGGCGCGGGCCGCACGAGGAGCGTGTCGAAGGAACCGTCGCGGATCCGGACGCCCAGGGTGTCCGACGAGCCGAACAGCAGGTCGGCGATCCCGAACGCCGTCACCGACAGACCGTACAGAAAGGCGACCTCGGGCAGTGTCCAGCCGCCGAGCGAGCCGACCTGCGAGAACATCAGCAGGATCGTGACGAAGTCCAGCCCGGTCACCAGCAGGTTGCCGAGCGCCGTGAGAACAAAGGACGTGCGGTAGGTCATCGTGGACCGGATCCACATCGCGGCGATCAGCCGATAGGCCCGCAGGCCCTCCCCCAGCCCGGAGATCTCAGCCACCCTGCACCACCACCCGCCGCGTCGCCGCCGACTGCACCACTCGCCCCGCCGCCAGCAGCGCCACCGCCCACGCCGCCTGGAAGGCGTACGCACCCAGCGGGTCGGCCTCCCCCATCAGCACATCGGCCGGCATCTGGAGCTGCGCCGCCCACGGCAGCGCCTGGACGATGTCGCCGAGCGCGCCCGGGAAGGCGTTCAGCGGCAGCGTCATGCCCGAGCAGAAGATCCCCGCGACCATCAGGACCTGCGAGACACCCATGCCGTCCAGGAACCAGAACACGCTCAGGGCCGCCAGATAGCGGATGCCGAAGCTGACGACCATCGCCAGCAGCAGCGCGACCAGGAACGCCGCCCAGGTGGTGACGTCCGTCGGCAGCGCCATCGGGAAGAACAGCGCACCGAAGGCGAACGGGATCACGCCCCGCCCCGCCATCTGGAACAGCGCCCGCCCCAAATCGGATGCCAGCCACCACAGTTGGAGGTCGGCCGGCCGGTACAGATCGACGGCGATCTCGCCCGTGCGGATCCGGTCCATGAGATCCTTCTCGACCCCGCCGCCCTGGATGGCGAGCGTCGCGTACAGGCACTGTCCGAGCCACACATAGGTGACCGCCTGTGACTGGTCGTACCCGCCCAGGTGCGGTCTCTCCTCCCACAGCGCCAGGTAGGTGTACACGAGGATCAGCCCGAAGGCCGTGTTGGTGAACACCCCGGCGGCAGTGGCCACCCGGTATGTCGCGTATCGTCGGAATCCCCCTGCCGCGACGGCCGCGTACAACCGTCCCGCGCCCATTCCCACCGACCTCCCGGACCGCCCGACACCGAAGCGCAGGAGCTTAGCGGGCGGGCAAGGCCGCGGGCCACGCGTTTTCCCGGGGACGCGTGCCGGAATCCGGGAACGGAACGCTTGGTGCGAGAGTCTTCAACAGGGGGCGCAGAAGGCGTACGAGGGCGTACGGGAACGTACGACGTAAAACAGGAGTCCGTGCACGAGATGAGCGACGAGCCGCAGCCGCAGCAGCCGACCGATGGCTGGGCACCGACCACCACGCAGGGGGGACCCGGCGAGCCGGGCAAGAAGCCCAAGCGCCCCAAGCGCACGGGCTGGCGCCGGCTCCTGCCGACCTGGCGCATGGTGCTCGGCACGTCCGTCATCGGCGTACTGCTCCTCATCGGGCTGTTCTTCCTCGGCTACTCCCTGGTGAAGATCCCCCCGGCGAACGCTCTCGCCACCAAGCAGAGCAACGTCTTCCTCTACGCCGACGGCAGCCAACTCGCCCGCGACGGTGAGATCAACCGGGAGAGCGTCACCCTCGCCCAGATCTCCAAGGACGCCCAGCACGCCGTACTGGCCGCCGAGGACCGCGACTTCTACTCCGAGTCCGCCGTCGACCCCAAGGCCATGATCCGCGCCGTCTGGAACACCGCGACCGGCAAGGGCAAGCAGTCCGGTTCGACGATCACCCAGCAGTACGTGAAGAACTACTACCTCGCGCAGGAGCAGACCGTCACCCGCAAGGTGAAGGAGTTCTTCATCTCGATCAAGCTGGACCGCACCGAGTCCAAGGACCGGATCCTGGAGGGCTACCTCAACACCAGCTACTTCGGCCGCAACGCCTACGGCATCCAGTCCGCCGCGCAGGCGTACTACGGCGTGGACGCCACGGACCTCGACCCGGCCCGCGCCGCCTATCTCGCCGCGCTCGTCAACGCCCCCAGCGAGTACGACGTCGTCGCCCGCCCCCAGAACAAGCCGGCGGCCGTGGCCCGCTGGAACTACGTCCTGGACGGCATGGTCAAGAAGGGCTGGCTCAGCCGGTCGGAGCGGTCGGGCCTGAAGTTCCCCATGCCGAAGGAACAGACCTTCTCCACCGGGCTGTCCGGGCAGCGCGGCTATCTCGTCGAGGCCGTCAAGAACTACCTCACCGCCAACAAGATCGTGGACGCGGACGAGTTGGAGGCGGGCGGCTACCGCATCACCACCACCCTGGAGAAGGGCCGGCAGAACGCCCTCGTCAAGGCCGTCGACGACCGGCTGATGTCCAAACTGGACAAGAAGAACCGCAAGGTCGACACCTACGTCCGCGCGGGCGGCGCCTCCATCGACCCGAAGACCGGCAGGGTCGTCGCGATGTACGGCGGCATCGACTACGTCAAGCAGTACACCAACGGCGCCACCCGGGCCGACTTCCAGGTCGGCTCCACCTTCAAGCCGTTCGTGTTCACCTCGGCGGTGGAGAACGACTCGACCACCCAGGACGGCCAGACGATCACACCGAACACCTACTACGACGGCACCAACAAGCGGCCCGTGCAGGGCTGGAGCGGCGAAACCTACGGCCCCGAGAACGAGGACCAGGTCTCCTACGGCGACATCACCGTGCGCTCCGCCACCGACAAGTCCGTCAACGCCGTGTACGCGCAGATGGCCGTCGACGTCGGCCCGGAGAAGGTCAAGCAGACCGCGATCGACCTCGGCATCCCCGCGGACACCAAGGACCTCAGCCCCGGCCCGTCCATCGCGCTCGGCACCGCCACCGCCAGCGTCCTCGACATGACCCAGGCGTACGCGACCCTCGCCAACCACGGCAAGCACACCGCGTACACCCTCGTCGACAAGATCACCAAGGACGGCACCGAGGACGTCGAACTGCCCGAACGCAAGACCGAGCGGGCCGTCAGCCGGCAGGCCGCCGACACCACCACCTCCGTCCTGCGCAGCGTCGTCGAGAACGGCACCGCCACCGCCGCCCAGGCCGCCGGACGCCCCGCCGCGGGCAAGACCGGCACCGCCGAGAAGGACCAGGCCGCCTGGTTCGCGGGCTACACCCCCGACCTCTCCACGGTCGTGGCCGTCATGGGCCAGGACCCGGTCACCGCCGCCCATGAATCGCTCTACGACGTGATGGGCCTGCCCCGCATCAACGGCGGCGGCGCACCCGCGGAGATCTGGGGCCAGTACACCAAGGACGCCCTGAAGGGCCACTCGGTCACCTCCTTCGACCTGGAACTGCAGCCGGGCGCCGACCAGACCATGCCGCCCAGCTCCCCGTCCGCCTCCCAGCCCGGCACCGGCGGCCAGGACACGGGCGGCACCCCCGGCACCGGCGACCCGAACGACCAGGGCCAGACCCAGGGGCAGACCTCCGGAGGCGACAACGGCGGCACCGACGGCGGGGACACCGGCACCGACGGCACCGGCACCGACGGCGGCACGACCGACGGCTCCGCGAACGCCGGGACCAGCACCGGCACCACCGACGGCGGCGACGTGGGCGGCACAGCCGGGAACACCGCCGACGGCGGCACCGGCACGGGCGGCGGCACCCCCAGCACCCCGGGCGGCGGCGCCACGACGGGCACCGCGGGGCCGCTGGACGACCTCACCGGGTAGCGACCCGACCCGGGGGCCGCGGTCAGCGACCGGTCAGTGACCGGACGTCGCCTTCAGCCCCACCACGGCGACCAGCAGCAGACAGATGAAGAAGATCCGGGCGGCGGTCACCGGCTCCCCCAGCACCACCATGCCGAGCACCGCCGCCCCGGCCGCGCCGATGCCCACCCACACCCCGTAGGCGGTACCGATGGGCAGGGACCTAGCGGCGTACGAGAGCAGCACCATGCTGGCGACGATGCCGGCACCGGTGAACACGCTGGGCACCAGGCGGGTGAAACCGTCGGTGTACTTCATGCCGATCGACCAGCCCACCTCAAGCAGACCGGCGACGACAAGCAGAACCCAGGCCATGACAGGCACCTCCGGGACAGACGCACGGACAGAACGGGGGTGCGTCGTCTTTGCCTGCGTCCCGGTACGGCGCGTCTCGTCGGGCTCCGTCAAAGCCAGTGCTGTGGCCGGAAAGGTTTGCCGGAAAGCTCGCGGCGTCCGGTGCGGTGCATCGCAAGGCGGAGCATCTCCCGCGTACTGGATGTACTCGGGTGATGCGACAACGCGGCGTGGGGGCACCTCCCGGCCGAAGGCTGGGGGAGTGCCGTGCCGGGCGTCGCGAGCCGGTGAACCTTTCCGGTCGCAGCACTAGCAACGAAACCACGGATGGGGCCGGTGACAAAGGTCACCGGCCCCATCCGCCGTCGAAGAACAGATGTGATCTACAGATACAGGCCGGTGGAATCCTCCGACCCCTCGAACCGGTCGGCGGCCACGGCGTGCAGATCACGCTCGCGCATCAGCACATACGCGACACCCCGCACCTCGACCTCGGCCCGGTCCTCCGGGTCGTACAGGACCCGGTCACCCGGCTCCACGGTCCGGACGTTCTGCCCCACCGCCACGACCTCGGCCCAGGCCAGCCGGCGGCCCACGGCCGCGGTGGCGGGAATCAGAATGCCGCCGCCCGAACGCCGCTCGCCCTCGGTGGTGTCCTGCCGCACGAGGACCCGGTCGTGCAACATCCGAATGGGCAGCTTGTCGTGATGGGGAGTGCTGCTGTGCTCGTTTCTGTTGGCGCTCACGCCTTCGAACCTACCTGCCTTTTACCTGTCCATGAGCGACCGGGTCAGCCCTTGCGGCGCCGGGAACCGAGGGCCAGCAGCCCCACCACCCCGACGACGACCAGGGCCACCGGCACGATGCGCTCCGCACGCGGCGCACCCTGCTCGTCGACGAACTGCGCCCCGACGTCGCTGATCACCCGGTTGACCTGCACATAAGCCCGTCCGAGAGTGCGGTCGACATGGGCGACGACCTTGGCCTTGGCATCCCCGACGACCGTCTTCGGATGCACCCGCACCCCGATCTCGTCGAGCGTCTCGGCCAGCACTTCACGGCGGCGCCTGATGTCCGCCTCGATCTGCGCCGGGGTTCTGGTGTCCGACGTGTCCGCCACCGTACGGCCTCCGAAGTCTGCTGGTGCTGTTGCGGACAGTCTGTCAGCTTCCCACGCCGCCGCACCGCCAGGACCCCCCGTTACGCTAGACCGATGAGCGAGCGACTCCAGCCCGGGGACGTGGCCCCCGCCTTCACCCTCCCCGACGCCGACGGCAACGACGTGTCCCTGTCGGACCACAAGGGCCGCAAGGTCATCGTGTACTTCTACCCGGCGGCCCTCACCCCCGGCTGCACCAAGCAGGCGTGCGACTTCACCGACAACCTGGACCTCCTGGCCGACGCGGGCTACGACGTGATCGGTATCTCCCCCGACAAGCCGGAGAAACTGGGGAAGTTCCGCGAGAAGGAGTCCCTGAAGGTGACCCTCCTCGCCGACCCGGACAAGCGGGTCCTCCAGGAGTACGGCGCCTTCGGCGAGAAGAAGCTGTACGGCAAGACGATGGTCGGCGTCATCCGCTCCACGGTGATCGTCGACGAGGAGGGCAAGGTGGAACGGGCCCTGTACAACGTCAAGGCCACCGGCCACGTAGCCAAGCTCATCAAGGACCTGGCCCTCTGACCCCAGCCCCCTCCCCACCCAACGGCCCGCCCCGGAACACCCCGGGCCGGGCCGTTCGCATCTCGTTCGTAACCGTCCGATAAACGGTTCGTTACCCCACACGAGTCCACGAACACCAGACCGAACACGGAGGGGGCCGGAATGGGGGCCAGCGCATACAGCAGGGACCGGCTGCAGGCCGCAGCCGAGGGGGCGCGGACACTGTCGGAGGCATTGGGGCGACTGGGGGTGGATCCACGCAGCTCCACCCGGAACTACATCAGGGACCGCATGCGGAGGCTGGGAATCGACACGTCGCACTTCGAGCGGGAGGGCTCCAGGTGGACCCGCGAAATCCTCCAGACAGCGGTGTCGGCCTCGTCCAACATGGGCGAGGTACTGCGCCGTCTCGGACTCGATGTGGTCGGCGGGCACCACACTCACATCAGCCGCCGCATCAAGGCGTACGGCATCGACACCTCTCACTTCCGGGTGCCGACGCAGGGGGGCGGGCGGCGGCCTCGCGCACCGGAGGGGTTGCTGGTGAAGCAGTCGGCGGCCGACGCCCGGCGGATGCAGAGCAGCCGCCTCAAGCGGGCCATGCTGGCGCACGGCATCGACGAGCGGTGTGCCATGTGCGGCATGGCACCGGTGTGGCTGGGGGAACCGCTGCCCCTTGAGGTCGACCACATCGACGGCGACTGGCGCAACAACGAGATCGAGAACCTGCGGCTGCTCTGCCCCAACTGCCATTCCACCACGGACACTTACCGAGGCCGTGGCGCAAGGCGATCCGGGACGGCACCTCATGAGTGACGTCGTGCGGTACACCCGGGAACGGCTGATGGAGGCGGCCCGGCACTGCTCCGATGTGGACGAGGTCATCGCCTGTCTCGGCACCACACCGTACGGAACCCTCCGGCGACACATCATGAAGCGGTTCGCCCACTTCGGCATCGACGTCTCACACTTCCGTCCCGTCGGCAGGCTCCGCCGTCCCACGTCCGGCGAACTGCGTGGTGCGGTGGCCGCGTCGACATCACTGGCGGAGGTGCTGCGCCGCCTGGACCGCCCGGACAACAGCGGGCAACGTGCCACTCTCAGGAAGTGGATCACGGAGGAGCGCCTGTCGACCGACCACTTCCTGGGACAGGCACACCGGCGGGGAAAGCGAGCCCCGAACAGCCGGCACCCCTCAGAGGTTCTGGTACGGCACGAGGGCGAGCGCCGGACGCGGACCTCGCGGCTGCGCCGTGCGCTCCGTTCGGTCGGCGTCCCGGAAAAGTGCGCCGGGTGCGGGGTGGGGCCGCAGTGGCTCGGGCGCCCCATGACGCTGGAGGTCGATCACATCAACGGGGACTGGCGCGACGACCGGCGGGAGAATCTGCGGTTGCTGTGCCCCAACTGTCATGCGATCACCAGCACCTGGTGCAGAGGGGGAGGACGGCGGAAGGCGTAGCGCAGTAGAGTAACCTGCGATTGGAGCGCCCGTACGCCAACGGCCGAGCGGCGATTTTTAGGGGATCGTGTTTGTCGGTTCGAATCCGACCGGGCGCACAGGTAAAAGGAGCCCCGCACCTTCGATTCGAAGGTGCGGGGCGTTTTTTGTGGCGTCAGCCCAGTAGGTCTCGTATCGCTGGTACCAGGGCTCGGAAGGCCTTGCCTCGGTGGCTGATGGCGTTTTTTTCGGGTGGGGTGAGTTCCGCGCAGGTTCGGGTGTCGCCGTCCGGCTGGAGGATCGGGTCGTAGCCGAAGCCGTTCGTGCCCGTGGGGCGGTGCCGGAGGGTGCCCCGCAACTGGCCCTCGACCACCGCCTCCCGCCCGTCCGGCAGGGCGAGGGCCGCCGCGCAGGCGAAGTGCGCGCCGCGGTGTTCGTCGGCGATGTCGGAGAGCTGGGCGAGCAGCAGATCGAGGTTGGCCTTGTCGTCGCCGTGCCGTCCGGCCCAGCGGGCCGAGAAGATGCCGGGGGCGCCGTTCATGACGTCGACGCACAGGCCCGAGTCGTCGGCGACGGCGGGCAGTCCGGTCGCGCCAGCCAGGGTGTGCGCCTTGAGCAGCGCGTTCTCGGCGAACGTCACGCCCGTCTCCTTGACGTCGGGGACGTCCGGGTAGGCGTCCGCGCCGATGAGGTCGTGGGTGAGTCCGGCGTCGGCGAGGATCGAGCGGAGTTCGGTGATCTTTCCGGCGTTGCGGGTGGCGAGGATGAGGCGGGTCATGCGGGCCAGTATCCCCCTGTCCGGTGGGCCGGTTTACGGGGTGCAGACCTTGGTGAGTTCGCCGGCCGCGTCGGTGACGGGGCCGATGTCGGGGGTGCTGTCACCGTTCTTGATCGCGGTGCGGACACCCGTGACGGCGTCGCCGAGGTCGTCGACGGCCTTGTTGACGTCGATGTCGTCGGTCTTGTCGCCGATTTTGGTGAGGTTCTTCTCGATGGCGTCGAGGGCTTCGTCGGCGCGGGTGGGGTCGGTGGCCGCGTTCTCGGCCGCCTGTTGGAGTTCGGTCACGTTGTCGGCGATGGCGTCTGCGGTGCGGACGCAGTCGAGGGCCTTGTCCACGGCGTCGCAGCCGGTGGCGAGGCCGGTGGTGAGCGCGACGGCGGCCGTCACGGTGGCGATGGTGGTGATACGGGCGCGACGGTGGCGTCGGCTCGCGGCCATGGTTGGATCCCCTCCCCGGTTCCGGCTGGCCGGGCGCACGGTGAGTGCCGTACGCCCGTATGGATAGGGACGCCGGGGAGGCTGGCGGGGTTGCCCCGCGGATCACTCTGCTTTGGCGTTCCCTTTACTTTTCGAGGGTGGCGCGCAGTGCGGTGTGCTGGAGGGCGGCGAGTTCGGCGCAGCCGGTGACGGCGAGGTCGAGCAGGGCGTTGAGTTCGTCGCGGGCGAAGGGTTCGGCTTCGGCGGTGCCCTGCACTTCGACGAAGCGGCCGTCGCCGGTGCAGACGACGTTCATGTCGGTCTCGGCGCGTACGTCTTCTTCGTAGCAGAGGTCGAGGAGCGGGACCGAGCCGACGATGCCGACCGAGACGGCGCTGACGGTGCCGGTCAGCGGTCGGCGTCCGGGGCGGACGAGTTTGCGGTCCTGGGCCCAGGTGACGGCGTCGGCGAGGGCGACGTAGGCGCCGGTGATGGCGGCGGTGCGGGTGCCGCCGTCGGCTTGGAGTACGTCGCAGTCGAGGACGATGGTGTTTTCGCCGAGGGCTTTGTAGTCGATGACGGCGCGCAGGGAGCGGCCGATGAGCCGGGAGATCTCGTGGGTTCGGCCGCCGATCTTGCCCTTGACGGATTCGCGGTCGCCGCGGGTGTTGGTGGCGCGGGGCAGCATGGCGTATTCGGCGGTGACCCAGCCCTCGCCGCTGCCTTTGCGCCAGCGGGGGACGCCTTCGGTGACGGATGCGGTGCAGAAGACCTTGGTGTCGCCGAAGGAGACGAGGACGGAGCCCTCGGCGTGCTTGCTCCAGCCGCGTTCGATGGTGACGGGGCGGAGCTGTTCGGGGGTGCGGCCGTCGATTCGAGACATGGCGTTGAGCCTAGTCCCCCGGCGGGTGGGCTCCGGCCGTGCGTGGGCGGCCCCGAGGGGTGCGGGGGCGGGGGTGTTCGGGGGGTGTTCGGGGGGGTGGTTCGGTGCAGGTGGGGCTGGTGTGCCCGGTGGGGCTGGCATGCCTGTGGGGCTCGGTGTGCCGGTGGGGCCCGGCCGCTGGAAACCGTCGGCCGGGCGGGGCCCCTGGCGGGATGCGCCGTGTGGGCTCACATCATGTCTTCGATCTCCGCGGCGATCGGGTCGGCGTCGGTGCCGATGACGACCTGGATGGCGGTGCCCATCTTGACGACGCCGTGGGCGCCGGCGGCTTTCAGGGCGGCGTCGTCGACCTTGGAGGGGTCCACGACCTCGGTGCGCAGCCGGGTGATGCAGCCCTCGATCTCTTCGATGTTGTCGACTCCGCCGAGGCCGGCGACGATTTTCTCAGCCTTGCTGGCCATGTTGTTTCTCCCTGATCTGAACCGCTTTGTCGCAGTAACCCACAGTCGGCGCAGCTTCGCGAGCGGTCAGGTCCTGGGTACCGCATGATGACCGTCACGTCAGCGGAGCCACCCACAACTGGTCTACACCAGCTGCCAGGGGGTCACCAAACCTCTTCGCGATGTTCCGTTTCGCGATCATCCGGTTCGGTGCACAGGGCCCGGCACACGGGAGGCACAGGGCGAGGTCATGGACGTCACCGTGGCGTAGCCGGGGGCGGCAGTACGCTTGTGCAATTCGCGGGTTCCGTTCCTGCCCTTCACCGTGCTACAACAGGTCTAAACCAATGCGGTGGTGTAGACCACCACCTGATGGAGGAAGCATGAGCACCGCCACCGCGTCGGCGGCTCCCGCGAGGAAGCGGGGGACCGGCCTGTTCCAGGGCCTGCAGAAGGTCGGCCGCAGCCTGCAGCTACCGATCGCCGTGCTGCCGGCGGCGGGCATCATGGTGCGGCTCGGCCAGCCCGACATCTTCGGCAAGGACGGGCTCGGCTGGGACAAGGTCGCCGCCGTGTTCGACAACGCGGGCAGTGCGCTGACCGGGTCCCTGCCGATCCTGTTCTGCATCGGTGTGGCCATCGGGTTCGCCAAGAAGGCGGACGGCTCGACGGCGCTCGCCGCGGTGGTCGGCTTCCTCGTCTACAGCAAGGTCCTTCAGGCGTTCCCGGTCTCCGAGGAGGTGATCCAGAAGGGCAGGGACACAGCCGCCGTCTACAACGACCCCGGGGTGCTCGGGGGCATCGTCATGGGTCTGCTGGCCGCCGTGCTGTGGCAGCGTTTCCATCGCACCAGGCTGGTCGACTGGCTGGGCTTCTTCAACGGCCGCCGGCTCGTGCCGATCATCATGGCCTTCGTCGGCCTCGTCATGGGTGTCTTCTTCGGTCTTGTCTGGGAGCCGATCGGCAACGGCATCTCGCACTTCGGCGAGTGGATGACCGGCCTCGGCTCGGGCGGCGCCGCCCTGTTCGGCGCGGTGAACCGGGCGCTGATCCCGATCGGCATGCACCAGTTCGTCAACACGGTGGCCTGGTTCCAGCTCGGTGACTTCAAGAACTCGGCCGGTGAGGTCGTGCACGGCGACATCACCCGGTTCCTGGCCGGTGACCCGTCCGCCGGTCTCTTCCAGTCCGGCTTCTTCCCGATCATGATGTTCGGTCTGCCGGCCGCCGCGCTGGCCATCGCGCACTGCGCCCGGCCGGAGCGCCGCAAGGCCGTGCTGGGCATGATGGTCTCCCTGGCGCTGACCTCGTTCGTGACCGGGGTCACCGAGCCGATCGAGTTCTCCTTCATGTTCGTCGCGCCGGTCCTGTACGTGCTGCACGCCGTGCTCACTGCGGTGTCGATGGCGGTGACCTGGGCGCTGGGCGTGCACGCCGGTTTCAACTTCTCGGCCGGTCTCATCGACTACGCGCTGAACTGGCATCTGGCGACCAGGCCATGGCTGATCATCCCGATCGGGCTGGTCTTCGCGGCCGTCTACTACGTGACGTTCCGCTTCGCCATCGTCAGATTCGATCTGAAGACTCCTGGCCGGGAGCCCGCGGAGGAGGTCGAGGACCTCACCAAGGCGTGAGCCGCACCACAAAGGCGTGGGCCGCACGGCGCGGCACCGCCGCACGGCACGACGACGGCCCCGGAACCGCTCGGTTCCGGGGCCGTCCGGCCTTCTCGTGCGTACGGGCCTGAACCCCGTACGTACTAGATCTCGTACGTCGCTCTCGGCGCCGCCAGTTCCACCGGGCCGTCGAAGACGGCGCGGGCGTCCGCCAGATTGGCCTCGGGGTCGGTCCATGGGGGGATGTGGGTGAGTACCAGACGCCGGGCACCCGCGCGGGCCGCGGTCTCGCCCGCCTCGCGGCCGTTGAGGTGCAGGTCGGGGATGTTCTCCTTGCCGTAGGTGAACGCGGCCTCGCACAGGAAGAGGTCGGTGTCCCGGGCCAGCACGTCCAGCGCCGCGGTGACACCCGTGTCGCCGGAGTACGTCAGCGATGTCCCGCCGTGTTCGACGCGGATGCCGTACGCCTCCACCGGGTGCCGCACCCGTTCGGTGTGCACCGTGAACGGGCCGATCTCGAATGTGGACGGCTTGACCGTGTGGAAGTCGAAGACCTCGCTCATGGACGAGGCGGTGGGGGTGTCGGCGTAGGCGGTGGTGAGACGGTGTTCCGTGCCTTCGGGTCCGTAGACCGGGATCGGGGCGGCGCGTCCGCCGTCGTGCCGGTAGTAGCGCGCCACGAAGTAGGCGCACATGTCGATGCAGTGGTCGGCGTGCAGATGACTGAGGAAGATCGCGTCGAGGTCGTAGAGACCGCAGTGGCGCTGCAGCTCGCCAAGGGCGCCATTGCCCATGTCGAGCAGCAGCCGGAAGCCGTCGGCCTCGACGAGGTAGCTCGAACAGGCCGAATCCGCGGACGGAAACGACCCCGAGCAGCCGACGACGGTGAGCTTCATGAAGCAGAAACCTCCGTTGGCGGTGAATCCGGCTGGAGTGAACTGGATGGAACTCTCCAGAAAGGGTGAAAGGGGTTCAGGAAAGGGGCACACAGGGGTCGTGCGGTCCGTCGAGCGTAAAGCGCGCAAGCACGGGTCGCGCCTCTGCCAGGGGCCGTTGTGGGCGAACTCACCTGTGGTGTCACCGATTCGGCTGGACCGGATGCGGATGTCTGAACAGAGGGCGCGCGCGGGGTTGCACGCGCCGGTACCGTCAACGATATGGACACGTCCTGGTGGCTGGCGCTCGCGGCGGTGGTACTGCTCGCGCTGGTCGCCACGCTCGTGGACGGCTGGGGGCGCAGCCGTCGCCCGGCGCGGCGCGGGAGGCGTCCGCCGGGCCACGAGGAGCGTCCGCGGGCGCGCGCCGAGCGGCCGCGGCCGGGTGACATCTGGTGGGCGAACGTGCCCTACGGAAGCGGGCCGGAGTCAGAAGCGGCCGCGCGCAGCGCGTCAGGCAGGGCGGCGGTGCATGACGGACGGGCGAGGGACCTGCCCTGTCTGGTGCTGGCGGTGCACGGCAGGCGGGCCACGGTGGCGAAGATCACCAGCAAGTACCACGACGAGCGTGCCGGGGTGATCCCGCTGCCGCCGGGTTCGGTGGGCGACGCGCACGGCCGCCCGAGCTTCCTGGAGACGGACGAGCTGTGTCAGGTGCCGGTGTGGGACTTCCGGCGCCGGGTGGGCATGGTCGATCCGGTCCTGTGGGACCAGGTACGCCATCTGGCCACCTGAGCGGGGGCCGGCCCGCGCGGGTGCGGACCAGCGGACCCACACCGCGACTGCCCAGTTCTGGATGCCCGGCAGGAGACCCCGCCGGGTCCTACGGGGGTGACGGTGCCTCGTAGGCGGCGACCGCGTCTCCCGGCAGGATGACGGAGCCGGGGTTGACGGGTTTCAGCGCGTCGCCGCTCGCGGTGAGCGGCTTCCAGGGACGGTCCGCCGTGCCGACCAGCGTGATCCGCATCACCCCGCCGCACGCCAGGCACAGGGTGCGGCCGTTGTCGGCGGCGGGCACCTCGGCCGTGGTCGCACAGCCCCCGGGCGTCGCCACCGGGCTCGACGGGCGCGCCGTGTCCGCTCCGGACAGCGGGACCGGAGCGGTCTGTGTGGCGGGAGTTGACGCCGGGACAGGCGAGAACGCCGGGGCCCAGGAAGCCGCTGAAGAGGGGCCGGGGCGGTGGGCGCCGTGCCGCCGTCCGCGCCGCAGCCGCAGCCGCAGCCGCAACCGCAACGAGCGAGCAGGATCGCGGCCGGGGCGGCGGCCGTCGTGCGGTGGATCGTCGTGCGGCGCATGGGGTGACCGCATTCCGCCGGGTGTCGGCCCGGTACAGAGGGGACATGCCACCCGGCCGTGCGGATTCCTCGCGGTCCCCGGCCGGTGTCCACCGGCCGGGGTCGGCCGCTCGGCGCCCTCGGCGGCGCCGGGCCTGCGGCGCTACGCCCAGAGCTGTCCCTGGAGCGTCTTGATGGCCTCTTCCGTCGTGGCCGCCGTGTAGACGCCCGTGGAGAGGTACTTCCAGCCGCCGTCGGCCACGATGAAGACGATGTCGGCGCTCTCGCCGGCCTGCACCGCCTTGCGGCCGACACCGAGCGCGGCATGCAGCGCGGCGCCCGTGGAGACGCCCGCGAAGATGCCCTCCTGCTGGAGGAGTTCACGGGTGCGGGTGACCGCGTCGGCGGAGCCGACCGAGAAGCGGGTGGTGAGCACGGAGGGGTCGTACAGCTCCGGTACGAAGCCCTCGTCGAGGTTGCGCAGGCCGTACACCAGGTCGTCGTAGCGCGGTTCGGCGGCGACGATCTTCACGTCCGGCTTGTGCTCGCGCAGGAAGCGGCCGACGCCCATGAGGGTGCCGGTGGTGCCGAGGCCGGCGACGAAGTGGGTGATCGAGGGCAGGTCGGCCAGGATCTCCGGGCCGGTGGTGGCGTAGTGGGCGCCGGCGTTGTCCGGGTTGCCGTACTGGTAGAGCATCACCCAGTCCGGGTGCTCGGCGGCCAGTTCCTTGGCGACGCGTACGGCGGTGTTGGAGCCGCCCGCGGCCGGCGAGGAGATGATCTCGGCACCCCACATGCCGAGCAGGTCCCGGCGTTCCTGCGAGGTGTTCTCGGGCATCACGCACACCATGCGGTAGCCCTTGAGCTTGGCCGCCATGGCGAGGGAGATGCCGGTGTTGCCGGAGGTGGGTTCCAGGACGGTGCAGCCGGGGGTGAGCCGGCCGTCCTTCTCCGCCTGCTCGATCATGTGCAGGGCCGGGCGGTCCTTGACGGAGCCGGTCGGGTTGCGGTCCTCCAGCTTGGCCCAGACCCGCACATCGGCGGAGGGTGACAGGCGCGGCAGGCGGACGAGCGGTGTGCCGCCCACCGCGGCGAGCGGGGAGTCGTAGCGCATCGGGGACCAGCGGCCGTTCAGGCCATACCGCCGGCCACGGCCGGCAGGATCGTCACGGTGTCGCCGTCGGACAGCTTGGTGTCGATGCCGTCGACGAACCGGACGTCCTCGTCGTTCAGGTAGACGTTGACGAAGCGGCGCAGCTTGCCGTCTTCCACGATGCGGGCCTGGATGCCCGCGTGCCGGGTGTCGAGGTCGGCGAACAGCGCGGCGAGGGTGTCGCCGCTGCCCTCCACCGCCTTCTGGCCGTCGGTGTACTGGCGGAGGATGGTGGGGATGCGGACCTCGATGGCCATGGTTGCGGGCTCCTGTCGGAAGTGTCGGATCGGGGCGCACAGAGGGGTCCCCGGGCTTTCGCACCGGGGAGCGCCGCGGCTCAGGGCCGCACGGCGGCAGGGAACGTCAACAGATGGCGCTGTTCAGCCTGCACAGATCGACGTGCAGCCGCGCCACGAGCAACACGCTCGGCGTCTTCTCGCTCACGTCGTGGAGAACCATGGGGTCATCGTATCGATTCCCGGTCCGCTTCCTCGAAGGCCATCTCGCATCGTGGATGAATTCTGACCGAACTGTGGTCAGTGGGCCCGGTCAGTACGCGTCGACGACCTTGACGTCCTCCTCGGTGACCTCGCCGTCGAGGATCCGGAAGGAGCGGAACTGGAACTCGCCGAGGCCGTCGGTGTCCGCCGTGGAGACGAGGACGTAGTGGGCGCCGGGCTCGTTGGCGTAGCCGATGTCGGTGCGGGAGGGGTAGGCCTCGGTCGCGGTGTGGGAGTGGTAGATGATCACCGGCTCCTCGTCGCGGTCGTCGAGGTCGCGGTAGAGCTTCAGGAGGTCCTGCGAGTCGAACTCGTAGAAGGTGGGCGAGCGGGCGGCGTTGAGCATCGGGACGAAGCGCTCGGGCCGGTCGGTGCCCGCGGGGCCCGCTACCACGCCGCACGCCTCGTCCGGGTGGTCCTCGCGGGCGTGGGCGACGATCCGGTCGTACAGGTCCTGGGTGAGGGTCAGCATGCGGGCAAGGATAAGCAGAGGGGCCGCTCCGTACCGATGGTTGGTACGGAGCGGCCCATATGACGGACGCCCTGAGCGGCGGCCGCCGCGGGCGCCCTGTGTGACGCGCTGCGGCCGGGCGTCCTCGGCGGCGGGGCCTCGGTGAGGAGGTCCCCGGCGGTCAGAGCGCCTTCTCCAGTGCCGGTTCGCGGGGCTCGGTGATTCCCGGTGTGCGGTTCCTGAGCACCAGCCAGCCGATGCCGAGCGCGGTCGCCCAGCCCGCCATCACATACAGGCAGACCCGGGAGTCGGCGTCGTAGGCGATCAGCCCGGTGACGAAGACCAGGAACGCGATGGCGATCCAGCTGCACACCGAGCCGCCCGGCGCGGGGAAGGAGGACGCGGGCAGCCGGCCCGAGACGACCTCGCGGCGGTAGCGGACGTGGCTGATCAGGATCATCAGCCAGGTCCAGATGCCGGCGGCGGTGGCGACGGAGGTGACGTAGCCGAACGCCTTCTGGGGGACGATGTAGTTGAGGACCACGCCGATGCCCATGAAGGCGACGGAGACCGTGATGCCGAGCGCGGGGGTCCTGGTGGCCGAGAGCCGGCTGAACGCCTTCGGGGCCTCGCCGCTGTCGGCGAGGGTGCGCAGCATGCGGCCGGTGGAGTACATGCCGGAGTTGCAGGACGACAGGGCCGCGGTGAGCACCACGAAGTTGACGATGCCCGCGCTGGCCGGGATGCCGATGACCGCGAACGCCTTCACGAAGGGGCTGACGCCCTCGGCGAACTCGGTCCACTTCACCACGCACAGGATCACGGTGAGCGCGCCCACGTAGAAGAGCGCGATCCGCCAGGGCAGGGTGTTGATGGCCTTCGGCAGGGTCTTCTCGGGGTTCGCCGACTCGCCGGCGGTGACGCCGACCAGTTCCACGGCGAGGTAGGCGAACATGACGCCCTGCAGGGTCATCAGGGACGAGCCGATGCCCTTGGGGAAGAAGCCGTCGAACTGCCACAGGTTGGAGACCGTCGCGGTGTCGCCCGCCGCGCTGAAGCCGAAGGTGAGCACGCCCAGGCCGATCACGATCATGCCGATGAGCGCGGTGACCTTGACCATCGAGAACCAGAACTCGATCTCGCCGAACAGCTTCACCGAGATCAGGTTGGCCACGAGCAGGACCACCAGGAAGACCAGGGCCGTCACCCACTGCGGGACGACGGGGAACCAGTAGTGGACGTAGATCGCGGCGGCCGTCAGCTCGGCCATGCCGGTCACCACCCACATCAGCCAGTACGTCCAGCCGGTGAAGTAGCCGAAGAACGGGCCGAGGAATTCCCGTGAGTACTCGGCGAAGGAGCCCGAGACGGGCCGGTAGAGCAGCAGCTCGCCGAGCGCGCGCATGATGAAGAAGATGACGCCGCCGGCCAGGGCGTACATCAGGATGAGGCTGGGCCCGGCCTTGGCGATGTTCGCCCCGGCTCCGAGGAACAGACCGACGCCGATGGCGCCGCCGATCGCGATCATCTGGACCTGACGGCTGCCGAGCCCGCGCTCGTAGCCCTCTTCGGGTGCCTGGGATGCCTCGGTGACCTGCGCTGAGGTCATGTGTGGTGCGCCTTTCTCCATGTCGATCCAGGCCCTTCGTCGGGCCTTGGACCGGGTTTCGATCCCCCCGGACGGATGGAGTGGTGCCTGGCCGGTGATCACCGGCTCGGTGGCGCACCCGGCCGAACATGGGTGGTGTTCGCCGGGCGGTCGTGAAGATGTACCACGACCGCCCCGCTGATCACACCGGTGGACTGTGACGCATCACTCGACCAAAAGGGGGCAAGTGCCGCACAACCCCCGCAAAAACGGGCACATGGGTGACGCGATCGTTATCAGGATCTGAGTGTCCCCTGAGCGAACACGACAAGGGGGCGAATCAGTACAAGAGCGTGGACACGAGGGTTTCCTGGAGCCCGCCCAGCCACAGATACGCCATCACCATCGGCTTGCGCGGGTCCTCGTCCGGCAGCCGGTAGAGCAGATCGGTGTCGTCCTCGTCGGTGATCTCCAGCCGGGAGCCGATCGCCAGCCGCAGGTCGTTGAGCGCGCCCAGCCACTGCCGGGACTCCGCCGGCGACAGCTTGAGGACCGCGCCGCCCTCCCCCGCCTCGGCCAGCTCGTCCAGGGCGCGGATCACCGCGAGGGCGTTCTCCCGCTTGCCGGCCCGCAGATCGTTCTCCGTGTAGCGGCGGAACTCGGCGGAGTGCGCCTGCCGCTCCTCGGCCTCCTCGGCCGTGTCCGGGGCCCGGCCGGGATCGCTGTAGGCGTCCGGGAAGAGGCGGCGCAGCACGGGGTCGGCGGGCGGCTCGCTCGGGCCCTCGGCGAACAGCTCGGCGAGCGGGTCGGCGGGGGCGTCCGGGGCGGGTCCCGGGCCGATCAGTTCCAGCAGCTGGACCGCCAGCGACCGGATGATGGAGATCTCGACGTCGTCGAGCGCGACGGCGGCGCCGCCGCCGGAGAGCGGTTCGAAGTGTCCTGGCATCAGTGAGGTCGTTACTTCCGGTCCTGCTGGAGGGTGGCCCACAGACCGTAGCCGTGCATCGCCTGCACGTCGCGCTCCATCTCCTCGCGACTGCCGCTGGAGACGACCGCACGGCCCTTGTGGTGGACGTCGAGCATGAGCTTGGTGGCCTTGTCCTTGGGATAGCCGAAGTACGTCTGGAAGACGTACGTCACATAGCTCATGAGGTTGACCGGGTCGTTGTGCACGATGGTGACCCAGGGGACGTCGGGCTCGGGTACGGCGAAGACCTCCTCCGCCGACTCGGTGCGTTCGATCTCTACGGGCGCGGGTGACGTCACATGCCCATGCTGCCACGCCGGGCAAAAATCGTCACACTGACGAGATGGGGGTAGCATGCCACTTCATGGACACAGCAGACCTTGGGCTGCCGGTGGACGTTCCGTCGACGGCGCTCTTCACGGACCAGTACGAGCTGACGATGCTCCAGGCGGCCCTCAGGGCGGGTACCGCCGGACGGCGCAGCGTGTTCGAGGTCTTCACCCGGCGGCTGCCGCACGGGCGCCGCTACGGCGTCGTGGCGGGCACCGGACGGGTGCTGGACGCGGTCGAGAACTTCCGCTTCGACGCGGGCGTGCTCGGCTTCCTGCGGGAGCGGCAGATCGTCGACGAGGAGACCCTCCAGTGGCTGTCCGGCTACCGCTTCGGCGGTGACATCTGGGGCTACCCCGAGGGCGAGGTGTACTTCCCGGGCTCGCCGCTGATGCGGGTGGAGGGGACGTTCGCCGAGTGTGTGCTCCTGGAGACGGTGATCCTGTCCATCCTCAACCACGACTCGGCCATCGCCGCCGCGGCCTCCCGGATGGCCTCGGCGGCCGGCAGGCGGCCGCTGATCGAGATGGGCGCCCGGCGCACCCACGAGCTGTCCGCCGTGGCCGCCGCGCGCGCCGCCTACATCGGCGGCTTCGCCACCACCTCGGACCTGGCGGCCGGCTTCCGCTACGGCATCCCGACGGTGGGCACCTCCGCCCACGCCTTCACCCTGCTGCACGACCGCGAGCGGGACGCCTTCCGGGCCCAGGTGGACTCGCTCGGGCGGGGCACCACACTGCTGGTGGACACCTACGACGTCGCCGAGGCCGTCCGGACCGCCGTCGAGGTCGCCGGCCCCGAGCTGGGCGCGGTGCGCATCGACTCCGGGGACCTGCTGCTGGTCGCGCACCGGGTGCGGCAGCAGCTGGACGAACTGGGCGCCGTCGACACGAAGATCGTCGTGACCTCGGACCTGGACGAGTACGCCATCGCCTCGCTCGCCGCCGCGCCCGTCGACGCCTACGGCGTCGGCACCCAGCTGGTAACCGGCTCCGGGCATCCGACCTGCTCGATGGTCTACAAGCTGGTGGCGCGCGCCGAGTCCGGCGACCCGCGGGCGCCGCTGGTGCCGGTGGCCAAGCGGTCCACCGGCGGCAAGACCTCCATCGGCGGGCGCAAGTGGGCCGCGCGGCGGCTGGACCCGGACGGGGTGGCGGAGGCCGAGATCATCGGCACCGGACCGGTGCCCGCGGATCTGGCGGACCGGCAGCTCCTGGTCGAGCTGGTCAAGGGCGGCGAGGTGGTGGCCCGCGAACCGCTGGACGTCGTCCGCGACCGGCACGCCGCCGCCCGCGCCAACCTGCCGCTGTCCGCTACCCAGCTCTCGCGCGGGGAACCCGTCATTCCGACGGAGTATGTGCCGGCACGGTCGGGTAACTAGGGCGGGACCGCTACCGCCCGCTCCCGACGCCCCCTCCCGGACCGCCGCCGAAGTCTCTAGGCTCGTATCTTCCCTCCCCAGGCTCCGCGAGCCGGGGACCGCCAGTCGAAGGACACCGACCATGCGCCGCGCCTTGATCGTCGTAGATGTGCAGAACGACTTCTGCGAGGGGGGCAGTCTCGCGGTGGCCGGGGGTGCCGATGTGGCCGCCGCCATCACCGAGCTGATCGGTCAGGCACCGGCCGGCTACCGGCATGTGGTGGCGACCCGTGACCATCACATCGCGCCCGGTGGTCACTTCGCCGACAACCCCGACTACGTGCACTCCTGGCCCGCGCACTGCGTCGCCGGCACGGAGGGCGTGGGCTTCCACCCGAACTTCGCCCCCGCGGTGGCCTCCGGCGCGATCGACGCCGTCTTCGACAAGGGGGCGTACGCGGCGGCCTACAGCGGCTTCGAGGGCACCGACGAGAACGGCGTCCCGCTGGCCGACTGGCTCAGGGCGCGTGCGGTCGACGAGGTGGACGTGGTGGGCATCGCCACGGACCACTGTGTGCGCGCCACCGCCCTGGACGCCGTGCGGGAGGGGTTCCGCACGAACGTCCTGCTGGACCTGACCGCCGGAGTGGCCGAGGACACGACGGAGCGCGCGCTCGAGGACCTACGCAAAGCAGGCGTCACCCTCACCGGCAAACCCCTCACTTGACCACGCTCGAAAGGGGCGCGAGGACCCGCGCACAGAACGACAACCCCGGCCCCCCGGCAAACCCCGGTCAGCCATCTACAGGGGCGCAGGGAACTGCGCGACCAGCCACAACACACCCGCACCCGACCGCACAACCCGACGTCGGCAAACCCAGCGCACACGGAGCTTCGGCCGGGCCGTACAAGGTCAGCGCAAGATCAACCACCGTCCACGCCTAACCCAGCGGAGCGCTGGGGCGCAGCAGGGCCCTGATCGGATGCCACAGCTCGGTCACCAGATCCGCCGCCGTGACGTCGGCGGCGGGCGCGGTGCGCCATATCAGCCCGTCCGGATGGTGCAGGACCGCCGTGATCTCGTCCGGTGTCGGCGGGGCCGCGTTGCCGCGCAGATACACCGCCCGCATGCCCAGGTTGCGCAGCCGGGTCAGGGCCCGCGCCCGGTTCTGTGCGTGCACGAGCACCCGCACTCCGCACGCGGGCGTACCCGCGGACGAGCCGTCGGCGGCGGGGCTGGGCAGGTTCAGTGCCACCACCACGGTGCCGTTCGGCAGCTTGCAGAAGCCTCCTGCGGCCATTCGGTCACATCCCCGTTTCGGTCGGTGTCAATAAGAGCGCCATAGGACGCACCTAAACACGATCGGCGGCGACCCGCCAAGGGGTCACCACCGATACGCCTCTGACCTGCGGGGATGCAAACTACCTCACCGCGGGGCCGACCTCGATCTCGATTGTCGAGCCATCCTTGGCCTGCTTGTCGATCTTGATCTTGGTGTTGGTGTCAGTGATCTTGACACCGCCCGCCGGGTTGGCCGGGTCGTAGTAGCTGTGGGTGTGGTCGTTGAAGACCGACACCCCCTTCGATGACCTGATCACGGTCGGCACGTCCGCCTTGTGCAGCGTGATGCCGTCCGTGCGCTCCAGGCTGAACGTCGAGTCGTAGGCCTGGATCCGGTTGCGCATCAGCGTGCCGTCGGTCCACCGCAGCGCGTTCGGGTGCGAGTCGACCGGGAGGATCAGACCGGTACCGGGGTGGCTGCCGGTGTTGTTGTCCTGCTGGGAGGTGTCCCACTTCCAGATCAACAGGCCGTTCTGGTACGGGTAGTGCTCCACCCAGTCCGGACGGGTCGTCGAGAAGCCGAAGTTGTACGGGCCGGTCTTCAACGTCCTGTCGTACGACGCGTACTGGCGGTTCTCCGCGATGTAGTACTGCTTGTAGTCCTTCGTGAAGGACGCGCCGACCCGGGAGAAGCCGTTCGCAGTCCAGGCCGCGTCCGCGCTCTCCGCGTCGTCCGAGAAGACCGTCGCGCCGTCCGCGGTCACGGTGATCCGGTCGGCCGCGAAGCCCTTCTGTGCCACGCCGCCGTCGGTCTGGTAGCGCAAGCGCAGCTGGAACTCCCGGCCCGCGTAGGCGTCCAGCGGGTACGACAGCTTCTTGTAGCCGTCGAGCGTGCCGGTCAGGGCCGGCTTGTCGCTGCCGTCACGCGGGAGGGGCTGACCGTCCACCGTGCCGTCGAGCGCGGTCCAGTCGGCGCCGCCGTCGGTCGACACCTCGGTGTAGAGGAAGTCGTACCCGGCCTCGATGTCGTACCAGCCGTCCAGGGTCAGCGCGGCCGAGGACGTGCCGGTCAGATCGACGGAACGGGTCAGCGTGTTCTTGAGGCCGTCACCGCTGCCGCTCCACCACTGCGTCGCGCCCTGCGCCGGGGCGACGATCTCGGTCGTGACGGCCTTTTCGGGCAGCGTGACGACGAGCGCCTGCCGGTGCTTGGTGTTGTACTCGGCGAGGCCCAGCTTATGCCAGGACGTGATGCCGGCCTTCGCCACGTCGTAGTTCAGCCAGCCCAGTTGGAGCTTGTCCCAGGCGTTCATGTCGCCGGGCAGGTCACCGATGGCCTGTTGGCCCCGGCCGAGCCAGGAACCGGACGACATCAGGGTCCAGAAACCGGTGGAGTTCTCGCCGCCCGCGGTGTCGTACTCGTCCGGCAGGCCGAGGTCATGGCCGTACTCGTGGGCGAAGACGCCGAGGCCGCCGTTCTCCGGCTGGATGGTGTAGTCACCGACCCAGATGCCGGTGCCGCCTATCTGCGCGCCGCCGAGCTTGTTGTGGTCGGGGCCGGTGGCGCCGGCGTCGGTGCCGAAGGCGTACCAGCGGTGGGCCCAGATGGCGTCCGTGCCCTGGGCGCCGCCGCCCGCGGACTCGTCCTCACCGGCGTGCACGATCTGGAAGTGGTCGATGTAGCCGTCGGGCTCGTTGAAGTCGCCGTCGCCGTCGTAGTCGTAGCGGTCCCACTGGTCGTACCGGGCCACGTCCGCCTGGATGTCGGCGTCGGAGCGGCCGGCCGTCTTCTGGTCGGCGACCCAGGCGTTCAGTCCGTCGCCAACGACGTCCCAGACGCTGGAGCAGGTGCTGCCGCCGCATGCATTGTTGCCGTAACGGGCCTCGTTGTAGGGGACCTTGACCCAGTCGGAGACCTCGCCGTCCACCGAGTAGCGGCCCGAGGACTGCTTCTCGTAGTACTTCTTCAGCGACTCGGTGTGCTTGCCGGTGCCGAAATAGAGGTCCTCGTAATGCTGCTGGTTGTAGTCGGACTTCCACTCGGTGCTGTTGTCCTTGGTGCGGTCCGGCGCCGCTATCTCGTTGTGCAGCGGGCCGGCGGAGCCGCCGTACCGGGGGTCGACCCGGTCGCCGAACTCGACCAGGATCGTGAAGATCTTGTCGGTCTTCTCCCGGCCGAGTTCGACGTACTTGCTGTCGCCCTTCTTGCTGTCGAGCCGTACGACCTTCGAACCGTCGCGGTCCTTCACCCGGGCCTTGCCGGCGATGACCTGGTTGAGTGCCTCCTGGCGCTGAGCGTCCTGGGTCTTGCTCAGCGGGCCGTCGAGGTCGTGCGTCTCCTGTTTCACCGGGGCCGGGTCGTGCCGGTTCGCGGCGGCCGACGCGGCCGTGGTGCTCGCCTCCGCGACGGCGAACGTCGCGAACGTGGCCGAAGCCGCCGCGAGCGCAACGCCGACCGCGGCGACTCTGAACGTCCAGGGTCTGCTGGTCACTTGAGATCCTCCCCCGCGCCGCGCACACGGAATGGAGGGTTCCGGGCTTGGAGGTCCGTGCGCGCCTGATCAACGCGTGTAGTCAAGTGACGACATTTGACTAGAGGTTTACGAGAAAAGACAGATCTTGACTTGAGCAGGTCAACTGCATTATGGGGCGGGCGCGTTGGGGACGGATGCCTGTGGCATACCCAACCGGCGCATGAGACCGTCCACTTGCTGGATGCATGACTCCGTGCGCCCCCCGTGCACCGGTACCGTGGGTTAGGCCACGCTTACCGGCCGTTCCCCTCGGGCATGCACGCGAATAGAGTCGAATGTGGAACACCCGGAAGTCGGCGGAGAAGCCAGGCCGGTTGCCCGCCTCACCCCCAATATCCTCCGAGGACACGATTGCCATGCCTCGTCCGACTGCCGCACAGCTCGCCTACGGTTCCTGCACCGTGATCTTCTCCACGCTCGCCATGCTGCTGCTGTCGCAGACGAGTTCGGGAGCGGGGATCACCGTGATCGCCCTCGCGGCGCTCGCCCTGGGGCTACTGGTCGCCCTGACGGTTCCCCTGCCCAAGCCCCGTACGGTCGCCCCGGCGGCCGGGACGCCGGCCACCGCCGAGCGGGTGGTGCCGGCGCCGCGCAAGCCGGTGGCCGCCGTGGCCGAGCCCGTGCGCGAGCCCACCCCTCGCTGAGTGACACACGAAGTCGGCGGGTCCGTGAAGAACACGGACCCGCCGACTGCTGTTCGTTTCCGGCGGCCTGTGCGGCCCGCCGGACTCATCTGGTGCTGACCACCACCGTCTTGGCGGCCTTGTCGTGCAGGCCCTGCTTGTAGGGCCGGTCGAAGAAGCTCCAACCGCCGCAGATCGCGGTCCAGATGCAGGCGCAGCAGAACGCGAACGGGATCCACAGCACCAGCGCGCGCACCAGCGCGGTCTGCACGGAGGGCGTGGAGCCGTTGCCCAGGTCGGCCACGCGCATGCCGAGCCACTTCTTGCCCAGGGTCTGGCCGGTCCGGGAGATCAGGACGGTGTCGTAGGCGATGTAGAGCACGGCGGCGACCAGCGACTGCACCAACGACTTGCCGACCTCGACCCTGTCGCTGTTCACCTCGTACTCGCGCACCCCGAAGGCCCAGGTGATCAGCCAGACGACGATGCCGACCAGGATCAGGTCGATGATGCGGGCGAGGGTGCGCTTGCCGCTGTCGGCGAGCGGGGGCATACCGGCGAGCGGGTCGGCGGGCCCGCCGGCGCCCCCGTAGGGCCCGGCTCCGTAGGGCCCGCCGCCGTAGGACGGGGGCTGCTCACCGCCGTACGGAGGCGGCTGCTGACCCCCGCCGGGCGGTGGCGGCTGCCCGCCCTCGCCGCCCCCTGGCGGGGGCTGACCAGGGGTGTCGTAGGGCGCGCCCGACCCCGGGCCGGACGGGGGCCGCTTCCTGAACGGGTCTTCTTCCGGTGGCTGCTGTCCTGAGCCGGGGGGCGGTTCGCTGCTCATGGCCCGAGTGGACCGCGAACCGCCGGATTCCGCATCCGGCGGACGGCCGTCCGGGGTACCGAATCGAAGAAGCCGTACGGCGGACCCACGGCTGCCGCAACGGGCGTAGTGACCCCGGTCAGCCTGCCACGAAGGTGTGGGCCGCCTTGTCGTGCCAGCACTGATGCCACGGGCGGTCGAACAGGCACCAGGCGTAGCCGACGACACCGATGCCGAGCAGACCCGGGACGGTGTGCACGAGCCAGCGCCGCAGGGACGCGCCGAAGGCCGGCGGCTCATGGCCCTCGATGTCCCGTACCTCCAGGCCGCACAGCCGCTTGCCCAGGGTGCGGCCCCACTTGGCGGTGGGCAGCACCTCGTAGAGGACCCCGGCGAGCAGGAGGACCGCGAGGACGATGCCGAGGTACGTCCCCGTCGTGCCGTCGAGCAGCCAGACCGTGACGGTGCGGCCGGAGAGCTCGGCCGCGTCGATCTTCTCCTGGATGTGGTCGGCCGCCCTGGTGCCGAGCGGCACGGCGGCCACTGCGGTGACCGCGCCGACGGCCGCGGTGTCGATCAGCCGGGCCGCCAGCCGCTTGCCGAGCGCCGCGGGCCGGGCCGCCGCCTGCCGCCGCACCATCGCCTGGAAGGGATCCTCCGCGGGCGGCTTCCAGGGGGCCACGGGCTGCTCGTCCCCGCCGCCCGCGAGCCGGTGCACCTGCTGGGCCCAGGAGGACTGCCCGCCGCCGCGCCCGGAGGTCACGGGGGTGGACTGCTGTGGTACGGAGGGAGTGGCGGTGCGGGCCGCGGCGCCCGCCGCCCGGTTCTCGTCCTGCGCCGCCGCGGCACGGGCCGCGGCGGCCTTGCCGGCCCCGAACCCGGGCCCGCCGGAGCCCGTGGCGGAAGAAGCAGCCGGGGAGGGAGCCGGGGAAGCGGCGCCGCCCGCGCCCGGAGCGGAGGCGGCAGCGGAGGCGGAGCCGTCCGCGCCGGAGCCCTGTGCCGGGATCGCCGCCCCGGACCCGCCGGAACCACCGGACCCAGCCGGACCCGGCGGACCCTGGCGCGGGCCGAAGGCCGGCCCGCTCCGGTCCGCGGGGGCCGCAGCGCCCGGTTCCCCGGTGCGCGGCACCGCACGGAAGGTCATGGTGCCCTCGTCCTCGGCGGCGGGCGCGGCGGCCGGGCCGGGGACGGGACGGCGGAAGACGAACGTGCCGCTCGCCGGCAGGTCGCCGGATTCGGCCGGCGGGATCGTCGCCGTGCCGTCGGTGCTGGTGGCCCGGCCGTCCGGCGCCGGCGGCGGGTCGGCGGGCACCCGCGGGTCGCCGCCCCAGGAGACCCGGCGGTCCGGTTCGCCGCCGAAGCCGGACTGCCGGGACCGGTCGGCACTCCACGCGGACGCCGGCTCGGGCCCGGCGGGCTCCGGCTGCGGCCCGGCGGGCTCCGGCTGCGGCCCGGCGGGCTCCGGCTGCGGGTCCTCGTCGAAGAAGTGCGGGCCGGTCTCCTCGACCGCGGGTGCGGCCGGACGCGTCCCGGCCGGCGGGCTGAGCGGTTCGCCGTCCCGGGGAGCCGGCCGGCTGGTGCCCGGCACCCAGGCGGCCCCGTTCCAGTACCGGACGTAGCCGGGGATGGACGGGTCCGGGTAATAGCCCTCGCGAGGCCTGTCGTCGCCGGGGGCCGGGGTTGGGGCGCTCATGTCCGTCGTCCCGTATCTGCTCGGAAGTCGGTTGGGGGTCTCCACATCTATCAGACCCGGTGGCCCGCCACGGCCAGTCCGGCCGGACCCACCCCTTTCCGGGCAACCTGCGCACCGGCTTCACGGCCGGGGAAAAAAGTTCTCCGAACCCGCGTAATGCCCACGCCCCCGCCCTCTCTCCACTCGTACGGGACCGCCAGCGGCGCCCCGTACACCTGCCTGAGAGAGGAACCGCACGTCATGCACTGCACCGTGGTGGAGCGCGAACTGGAGCTGAAGCTCGTCCTGTCGCCGGAGCGCAGCGTGCCGGTCCCGGCGCGGCTCTCCTACCGCACCGACGACCCGTACGCCGTCCACATCAGCTTCCACATCAACTCCGAGCAGCCCGTCGACTGGACGTTCGCCCGCGAACTGCTGGTGGAGGGGGTGTTCCGGCCGTGCGGGGACGGGGATGTGCGGGTGTGGCCGACCAAGGCGAACGGCCGCAGCGTCGTGCTGATGGCGCTCAGTTCGCCCGACGGCGAGGCCCTGCTGGAGGCGCCCACCACCTTGGTGTCCGCCTGGCTGGAGCGGACGCTGCGGATGGTGCCGCCGGGGTCCGAGGCGGAGCAACTGGGCCTCGACGACGCGCTCCACCAGCTGCTCGCCCGGTGACACCGGGTGCGGCGCGGGGTCAGAACAGCTTGCCCGGGTTGAGGATGCCCAGCGGGTCGAAGACCTGTTTGACGGCGCGTTGCAGCTCCACGCCGACCGGACCGATCTCCCGGGCCAGCCACTCCTTCTTCAGGACGCCGACACCGTGCTCGCCGGTGATGGTGCCGCCCAGTTCCAGGCCGAGGGCCATGATCTCGTCGAAGGACTCGCGGGCCCGCCGGGACTCCTCGGCGTCGTCGGCGTCGAAGCAGACGGTGGGATGGGTGTTGCCGTCACCGGCGTGCGCGCACAACCCGATGGTCAGCCGGTGCTTTTCGGCGATGCGCTCGACGCCCTCCAGCATCTCGCCCAGCCGGGAGCGGGGCACGCACACGTCGTCGATCATCGTCGTGCCCTTGACCGCCTCCAGCGCGGTCAGGGACAGCCGGCGGGCCTGGAGGAGCATGTCGGACTCGGCGGCGTCGTCGGCGGGGACCACCTCGGTGGCGCCGGCGGCCTCGCACAGCGCGCCGACGGCGGCCAGGTCGGCGGCCGGATCCGGGGTGTCGAACGCGGCCAGCAGCAGCGCCTCGGTGGACTCCGGGAGGCCCATGTGGGCGAGGTCGTTGACGGCCTTGACCGTCGTCCGGTCCATGAGTTCCAGCAGGGACGGCACATGGCCGCCCGCCATGATCCGGCACACCGCGTCGCAGGCGGCGGCCGCGGAGGCGAACTCGGCCGCGAGCACCAGTTGCCGGGGTGGCTTGGGCTTCAGCGCGAGGACGGCCCGTACAACGATGCCGAGCGAGCCCTCGGAGCCGACGAACAGACGGGTCAGGTCGTACCCCGCCACCCCTTTCGCGGTGCGGCGGCCGGTGGACAGCAGGCGGCCGTCGGCGAGCACGACGTCAAGGCCGAGCACATACTCGGCCGTCACCCCGTACTTCACACAGCACAGGCCGCCGGAGGCGGTGCCGATGTTGCCGCCGATGGTGCACATCTCCCAGCTGGAGGGGTCCGGCGGGTAGTACAGGCCGTGCTCCTCGACCGCGCGGGAGAGCGTGGCGTTGACGACTCCCGGCTCGACGACGGCGACGCGGTCGACCGGGCTGATCTCCAGGATGCGGTCCATCTTGGTGAGGGACAGCACGATGCAGCCGTCGGCGGCGTTGGCGCCGCCGGACAGGCCGGTGCGGGCGCCCTGCGGGACGACGGGCACGCGCAGTTGTGTTGCGGTGCGCATGACGTGCTGGACCTCTTCGACCGTGCGCGGCAGCACCACCACGGCCGGGCTGCCGGCCGGGCAGAAGCTCGCCATGTCGTTGGCGTACGAGGTCGTGACGTCGGGGTCGGTGAGGACGGCCTCGGCCGGCAGGCCCGCGCGGAGCCGGTCGGTCAGGTCGCCCATCGCCGTGTCGGGTGCGGCTTCGATTCGGCTCATGATCACAGCCTTGCACCCGGGGCCATCGGTGTGAACCCCATCGGGGGCGCGCCTTCGGCTGCCGGGCTGTGGCGGTCATATGAACGCACAGTATGACTATGGAGAACGAACAGTCCGGGCCGGGCACGTCCCTGGTGGCCGCGCCGCCGCGGCGCACCCGCGTGCTGCGGCGAGTACTGGTCACCCTGGTGACGGCCGGTACCGCGGGTGCCGCCGGGTATGTCGGAGTGCTGATGCTGCTGCCACCCCCGCAGCCACCGCCGGATCCACCGCCCGCGCCGGCGCCGGGCCCACCGCCGCTCACGACGGTGACCGCCGGGATGCCCGCCGCGCTGCCGGGCCTGACGGCACTCATCAGGGACCGGGAACTGCATCTGCGCACGCATCCGCGGGACGCACAGGCATGGGCCGTGCTGGGAACGGCCTATGTGGAACACGGACGCAGAACCGCGGACGCCGGGAACTTCCCGAAGGCCGAGAACGCGCTGCAGGCCTCGCTGCGGGAGCGGCCGACGGCCAACGCGCAGGCGCTGGACGGGCTGGCGGCGCTGGCCAACGCCCGGCGGGACTTCGGCGAGGCCAAGCGGCAGGGCGAGCAGGCGCTGGCCCTCCAGCCCACACGCTGGACGGCATACGCGCTGCTGATCGACGCCTACACCGGACTCGGTGACTACGAGGCGGCCCGCGGCACCCTGGACAAGCTGATGGGGCTGCGCACCTCGCCCGCCGAACGCCCGGCGGTGATGGCGCGGGCCTCCGCCGTCTACCGCGACCGGGGCTGGCGCGAGGACGCGGCCGCGCAGGTCGCGGACGCCGCGGCGACCGCCGGTACCCCCACCGAGCAGGCCGCCTATCTGGAGCGGGCCGGGCAGCTGGCCTGGGAGCGCGGGGACCGGGAGGACGCGCTGCGGCACTTCGAGGCGGCCGTCCGGCTGGACCCGGACCAGCGGGCCGCGCTCGCCGGGCAGGGACGGGCGCTGGCCGCGCTCGGCCGCACGGCGCAGGCGGTGGACGCCTATGCCCTCGCGCTGGCTGGTCAGCCGTCCCCGCAGTACGCGCTGGAACTGGGCGAGCTGTATGAGTCGCTGGGCATGACCCAGGAGGCGCGGGGCCAGTACGACCTGCTGCGGCAGCGGGCGGACCGGGACATCGCGGGCGGGGTCGACGACGATCTGGTCATCGGGCAGTACGAGGCGGACCACGGCGACCCGCAGCAGGCGGTGCGGCGGCTGCGCGACGAGTGGGACCGGCAGCCGGGGATCGAGGTGGCGGACGCGCTCGGCTGGGCGCTGTACCGGTCCGGGGACCCGGAGGAGGGCCTTGAGTACGCGCAGAAGGCGACGGACAAGACGAAGGGCGGCGGGGTGCGCAGCGCGCTGTATGTCTTCCACCGCGGCATGATCGAACGCGACCTGGGCGAGTACTCCTCCGCCCGCCGCCACCTCAAGGAGGCCCTGCAGATCAACCCGTACTTCTCCCCGACCCGGGCGGCCGAGGCGAGAACGGCCCTGCGGTCCCTGGGCGACCCCGCGGACACCCCGGCCCCCGCCTGGTGACCCGCCGCGGGGGACCACCCGACGAGATGCCGCCGGGTGGTCCCCCGACCCTCGTGCCCCGTGCCCCGGGCCTGTGCCGATCAGGGCTAGCTAGAGGTTGCCGCGGCGCTCCTGTTCCCGCTCGATCGCCTCGAACAGGGCCTTGAAGTTGCCCTTGCCGAAGCCCATCGAGCCATGGCGCTCGATGATCTCGAAGAAGACGGTCGGGCGGTCCTGGACCGGCTTGGTGAAGATCTGCAGCAGGTAGCCGTCCTCGTCCCGGTCGGCGAGGATCTTCAGCTCACGGAGGGTGTCGACGGGGACGCGGGTGTCGCCGACCCAGTCGCCGAGGGTGTCGTAGTACGCGTCGGGGGTGTCGAGGAACTCGACGCCGGCCGCGCGCATGGTGCGTACGGTCTGGACGATGTCGTTGGTGCTGAGGGCGATGTGCTGGACTCCGGCGCCGCCGTAGAACTCCAGGTACTCGTCGATCTGGGACTTCTTCTTGGCGAGCGCGGGCTCGTTGATCGGGAACTTGACCTTGAGCGTGCCGTCGGCCACGACCTTGGACATCAGGGCGCTGTACTCGGTCGCGATGTCGTCGCCCACGAACTCCTTCATGTTCGTGAAGCCCATGACCTTGTTGTAGAAGCCGACCCACTCGTTCATGCGGCCGAGTTCGACGTTGCCGACGCAGTGGTCGACGGCCTGGAAGGTCCTCTGGGCGGGGGGTTCGACGATCGGGTCGGCGGCGGCGTAGCCGGGCAGGTAGGGCCCGTCGTAGCCGGAGCGTTCCACCAGGGTGTGCCGGGTCTCGCCGTACGTCGCGATCGCGGCGAGGACGACCGTGCCGTGCTCGTCCTTCAGTTCGTACGGCTCCGTCACGGAGCGGGCGCCGTGCTCGACGGCGTAGGCGTGGGCGGCGCGCGCGTCCGGCACCTCGATGGCGAGGTCGATGACGCCGTCGCCGTGCTCGGCCACATGCTGCGCGAGGAAGCGGCCCCAGTCGGTGGCGGGCCTGATCACGGAGGTGAACACGAAGCGGGCGGAGCCGTTCTCCAGGACGTAGCTCGCCGTCTCACGGCTGCCGTTCTCCGGTCCGAAGTAGGCGACCAGCCGCATGCCGAAGGCGGTGGAGTAGTAGTGCGCGGCCTGCTTGGCGTTGCCCACGGCGAAGACGACCGCGTCCATTCCCTTGACCGGGAAGGGGTCGGCCTGCCGTGCGGTGTCGGGAGTGTGGTGTGTGTTCGCGTCGATTACGGCCATGGCGGAAGCGTGGCTCCGGCCTGCAAGGTGCGCAATAGTTTGTGTATCGACTGGGCAATATGTAGGGCCGAACGGCCCTATCGGCGGTCTCTCTGTACATGATGACCACCACACATGCTGACCACCGCGGGAGGCGCGATGGCGATCGATCATCTGGACGGGCGCATCATCGTCCTGCTGGCGCGGGAGCCGCGGATCGGGGTGCTGGAGATGTCCCGCCGGCTGGGTGTCGCCCGGGGCACCGTGCAGGCGCGGCTGGACCGGCTCCAGTCGAACGGTGTCATCCGCGGCTTCGGCCCGCAGGTCGATCCGGCGGCCCTCGGCTATCCCGTCACCGCCTTCGCCACACTGGAGATCCGGCAGGGCCAAGGGCCCGATGTGCGGGCGCACTTGGCGTCCGTGCCGGAGGTGCTGGAGCTGCACACCACCACCGGGACCGGGGACATGCTGTGCCGTCTGGTGGCCCGCTCGAACGCCGATCTGCAGCGGGTGATCGACCGGGTCGTCGGCTTCGAGGGCATCGTCCGCGCCGCCACGGCGATCGTCATGGAGAACCCGGTTCCACTGCGGATCATCCCGCTGGTGGAGCAGGCGTCCCAGGACCGGGACGCGCCCTGAAGCCTGAAGGGGCACGGGGAACTGCGCGACCAGCCACGATGGTGCCGCAGCCGACCGACGGCACAGCGCGGCAAGTCCAGCGGAGCGCTTAGCAGCTCGGGACCGAGGGCTTGTTCTTCTCCAGGGCGACCAGGGAGTCCACCGCGCCCTTGAGCGTGGTGACGGGGATCAGCCGCAGCCCCTTCGGCAGTTCCGCCTTGGCGTCGGCGCACTCCGCCTTCGGCACCAGGAACACCGTCGCCCCGTCCCGCCGGGCCGCCTGCGTCTTCAGGGCCACGCCGCCCACCGCACCGACGGTCCCGTCGGTGTCGATCGTGCCCGTGCCGGCGATGGTGCGCCCGCCGGTGAGGTCGCCGCCGCTGCCGTCGCCGTCCAGCTTGTCCACGATCCCGAGGGAGAACAGCAGGCCGGCGCTGGGGCCGCCGACGTCCGCGAGCTTCAACGTAACCTTGATGTTCTTGTCGGTCAGATCGAGGTGGCCCAGCGCGGCCCGGGTGGCGGCGTCCTGGGACTGCTGCATCTGCGCGACGTTGTGCCGCTCGATCTCCTTGACGCTGTTCCCGCTCGGATAGACCGAGTCGCGCGGCATGACCGCCCGGTCCGTGCGGAACCAGTTGTCGATCACATCGCCGAGCGAGACGTCCGCGTCCGGGGAGGTGGCCTCGATGGTCGTCATCCGCAGCTCGCCGCTCGTCCGCCGGACCGGCGCACCGGAGACCGTGATCACCTCGGTGCCCCTGTTGGCGCCGAGCACGTTCGCCGTCATCCCGGGCTGCGCCACCGAGAACGGCAGCGGCGCGAAGACCGCGGTGGCGATCAGTGCCGCGACGGGCAGGGCACAGACAGCGACGGCCTGGAGGCGCGTGAGACGAGAGAGCACGGGGTCAATCTAACGCGCCCCCCACATCAGGCCACCGCCCGACCACCACGGCCGACGGCCCCCCGGGCACCCCCGTCAGCGAAGGACCTCGGCGACCTCACGGGCACCCCCGTCAGCGAAGGGCCTCAGCGACCTCACGGGCCGCGTCCAGGACTCGAGGGCCGACCCGCTCCGGGACGGAGTCCGCCAGCATCACCACACCGACAGCATGCCAAGCGCCCCCGTCAACGATCGACCACGGCGACCTCGCGGGCCACGTCGAGAAACCCACGGGACCCACCGGCTCCAGGACGGAATCCGCCCACACCACCACACGGAAACCACGCCGGACGGCCCCGTCAGCGAAGGGCCTCAGCGACCTCACGGGCCGCGTCCAGGACTCGAGGGCCGACCCGCTCCGGGACGGAATCCGCCAGCATCACCACGCCGACGCTGCCCTCCACCCCCGTCACCCCGATCAGCGGCGCCGCCGCCCCGCAGGCCCCGGCCTCCAACTCGCCGTGGGTCAGGGTGTAGCCGGGATCGGCGGGCGGCACCTGCCGGGCCGCGAGGATCGCCCGGCCCGCGGCCCCGCGGTCCAGCGGATGCCGGAACCCCGCCCGGTACGCCACGTGATAGTCCGTCCACGTCGGCTCCACGACCGCGACCGCCAGCGCCTCCGAGCCGTCCACCAGCGTGAGATGGGCCGTCGCCCCTATGTCCTCGGCAAGCGACCGCAGCGCGGGCAGCGCCGCCTCCCGTACCAGCGGATGCACCTGCCGGCCGAGCCGCAGCACGCCCAGTCCGACCCGGGCTCGCCCGCCCAGATCGCGCCGTACGAGCGCATGCTGTTCGAGCGTGGCGAGCAGCCGGTACACCACGGTCCGGTTCACGCCCAGTCGATGGGAAAGCTCGGTGACGGTCAGCCCGTGGTCCGTGTCGGCCAGCAGCTTGAGGACCCTCAGTCCCCTGTCGAGCGTCTGAGAGGTCTCCGCGGTCACGACGCCCACTCCTTAGGTGGTGAGGTCGGCGACCCACTGGTGGCGGTTGCGTCACCGAGTCCCGTCGGCGAGGCGTGTCAGAGGCCGCCGATCGGCAGGACGGCCCGGCGGCTCCGGGCCCAGTCGCTTCACGGCTGCGCTCCGCGGCGGCGCTGCCACGGGGCGTGTGCGTATCCGGACAGTAGCGAAGCCGGTTCGCTGAGCGGAAGCCTCCGTCCAGAATCCGGGCGCTCTCCGGTATGAACCATCCGTGTTCACCCCGATACGCTCCCCACACGGAACCCCTCGGTCACCGCATCCGCGTGGCCCACTCCTGCACCTTGGCGATCCGCTGCCGCAACTGCCCCGCCGTCGCCTCGGCGCTCGGCGGTCCGCCGCACACCCGCCGCAGCTCGGTGTGGATCACGCCGTGCGGCTTGCCGCTCTGATGGACGTACGCGCTGACCAGCGTATTGAGCTGCTTGCGCAGCTCCATCATCTCCTTGTGGCTGACCACCGGCCGCCGCTCGGCGGGCAGTTCGAGCAGATCGGCCTCGGTGTCCGGCTTCTTGCGGCTGTGCGCGATCTGCCGTGCCTGCCGCTTCTGCAACAGCAGTTGCACCTGGTCGGGCTCCAACAGGCCCGGAATGCCCAGGTAGTCCTGTTCCTCCTCGCTGCCCGGGTGGGCCTGCATGCCGAACTCGGCCCCGTCGTAGAGCACCCGGTCGAAGACGGCGTCGGACTCCAGCGCCTCGAAGGGCAGCATGTCCTGCTCGCCGGTGTCCTCGTCCTGCTCCTTGTTCGCCTCCTCCATCTCCTTCTCGGACTCGGCGTACGGGTCCTCCTCGCCCTCCTTCTTCGGCTTGTCGAGGGCGTGGTCGCGCTCGACCTCCATCTCGTTGGCGAAGGTGAGCAGGTCGGGAACGGTCGGCAGGAAGACGGAGGCGGTCTCGCCGCGCCGCCGGGAGCGCACGAACCGGCCGACGGCCTGCGCGAAGAAGAGCGGCGTGGAGATGGTCGTGGCGTACACGCCGACCGCGAGCCGGGGCACGTCGACGCCCTCGGACACCATGCGGACGGCGACCATCCAGCGGTCGGTGCCCTCGCTGAACTCGTCGATCTTCTTGGAGGCGCCGACATCGTCGGACAGGACGACCGTCGCACGGCTGCCGGTGATCTCCCGGATGAGTTTGGCGTAGGCGCGCGCCGAGTCCTGGTCGGTGGCGATGACCAGCGCGCCCGCGTCCGGGATGGCCTTTCTGACCTCGGTGAGCCGCTGGTCGGCGGCGCGCAGCACGCTCGGCATCCACTCGCCGCGCGGGTCGAGCGCGGTGCGCCAGGCCTGGCTGACCGCGTCCTTGGTCATGGGCTCGCCGAGCCGGGCGGCGACCTCGTCGCCGGCCTTGGTGCGCCAGCGCATGTTGCCGCTGTAGGAGAGGAAGATGACGGGCCGCACCACCCCGTCCGACAGCGCGGACCCATAGCCGTACGTGTAGTCGGCGGCGGACCGCCGGATTCCGTCCTGCCCCTCCTCGTACGTGACGAAGGGGATGGGGTTGGTGTCGGAACGGAAGGGGGTGCCGGTGAGCGCGAGCCGCCGCGTGGCGGGCTCGAACGCCTCCAGGCATGCCTCGCCCCAGGACTTGGAGTCACCTGCGTGGTGGATCTCGTCGAGGATCACGAGGGTCTTGCGCTGCTCGACGCGGTTGCGGTGCAGCATCGGGCGCACACCGACACCGGCGTAGGTCACGGCGACCCCGTCGTACTCCTTGCCGAGCGGGCCCGCGCTGTACTCGGGGTCCAGCTTGATCCCTATCCGCGCCGCCGCCTCCGCCCACTGCTTCTTCAGGTGCTCGGTCGGCGCGACCACGGTCACCTGCTGGACGACATGGTGGTGCAGCAGCCAGGACGCCAGGGTCAGCGCGAAGGTTGTCTTGCCGGCGCCGGGCGTGGCGACGGCGAGGAAGTCACGCGGCTGCTCCTGGACGTACTTCTCCAACGCCCCCTGCTGCCACGCGCGCAGTTTGCTGGCGGTGCCCCAGGGAGCGCGGCCGGGGAAGGCGGGGGAAAGGTGGTGGGAGGAAGCGGCGGTAGTCACGGTCTCCGGTGCAGAGGGTCGAATCAGCGCGCCGCGCGCGGCGGTTCGGCCACGGCGGTGCTGGGTTACGGTCGGGCGGCTCGGCTGGGTATGACAACCGGGCCACCCTACCGGCGCCCCATGGCCACCCACGCGCGAACCCGGCCGGGTCGCCCACGGGTGGGACAGACGTCACAGCGGACACACGAGGCGACGGTCGTTGCGCCTGCGCGCATGCCGCCGGACGGTCACCCGGCACCGACGGACGATCCCCCACGCGCCGACGGACGGGTGGCGGCGGCGGCTGCGACGGGGCGCGGCAGGGTGACCGGCGCCACCGGTGGCAGTCTCCGCCGCGGAAGCCGCCATGCTCACCCCACCCACCGACAGACAGCGGCAGATGCCCGGCCGTGTCCCTCCGCGGTCGCTCAGCGTGTGCGCAACCGCGTCGTCACCCACACCCCGAGCAACGCCACCACGGACATCGGCAGAAACACCGCGGCGAACGCGGCAGGGTGACCGCCGCCGCCGGTGGCGGTCTCGGCCGCGGAAGCCGCCATGCTGCCGCCCCCCAGCGCGGCGAACGCGGCGCCCGCCGCCGCCAGCAGGACGACGTTGGACAGGGCGTCGGAGATCTGCAGGGCGGCGGAGTTGGCGCCGGCCTCCTCCGGGGCGGACAGCCGCAGCAGGAGCACGCTGCTGGAGGAGATCACCAGCCCCATCCCGAAGCAGCCGAATCCCCAGGCGACCGCGACGGTCCACGCGGGCACGGCGGGCACGAGCACACTGGAGGCGGCGGCGATCGCGACGGCCGTCAGCACCATGCCGACGGTCATCAGCCGCTCCCGGTACGGTTCGGCACGCGGCCGGGACTGCATCCAGGACCCCAGCGCCCAGGTGCCGCCGCCCGCCGCCAGCGAGAACCCGGCCAGCGTCGGCGACAGCCCCCGCTCGGCCACCAGCATCAGCGGCACGAACGACTCGGCCGCGATGAAGGACCCCGCGGCGACACCGCGCAGCAGCACGACGGACGGCAGCCCGCGTGCCGCCCGGTAGGTGCCGCGGGGCAGCAGCCCGAGCACGGCCGGCACCAGCAGCGCCGCGCCCGCCGCCCCCGGGACGAGGGAGACCCAGCGCAGGTCCTGCGCGGCGAACTGGAGCAGCCCGGCGCCCAGGGAGACGGCGAACGCGAGCCGGATGCGCCGCCGGTCGAGGGAGCCGGACGCCTTGCCGCCGGACGCGGTGCCGTCGGTCCGGGCGTCGGTGCTCACGGGACCGGACGCGCGCCGTCGTATCTGCGGCAGCGCGAGCGCCAGCGGGAGCACGACCAGCACCGGGATCGCCAGGAACACCCACCGCCAGCCCAGGTGCTCGGTGACCGCGCCCGCGGCGAGCGGGCCGACGATCGACGGGACGACCCAGCCGGCCGCGAACGCCGCCATGATCGCGGGACGCAACCGCTCCGGGTAGGCCCGGCCCACGACCACGTACAGCGCGACGATCACCAGCCCGCCACCCAGGCCCTGCACGGCCCGCCCCAGGATGAACACCCACATCGAACCGGCGGCCCCGGCCACCACCAGCCCCACCGCGAAGGAGCCGATCCCCGTGGTCAGCGCCCCCAGCGGCCCCCGCCGGTCCGACCACTGTCCCGCGAGCACCATGCCGAACAGGCTGGTGGTGAAGTACCCGGAGAACGCGAACGCGTACAGGGACACCCCGTCCAACTCCCGCGCGGCCACCGGCATCGCCGTCCCCACCGCGGTCGCCTCGAACGCGATCAGCAGCACCACCGAGACGATCGCGACGCTCAGCGCCCGGTACGTTCGGCCCAGCACTCCTTCCTCGGGCCTGCCTGCGGGTTCGGCTGCGGGTTCGGCTGTGGGTTCTCCTGCGGGTTCTCCTGCGACCTCGGTGTCGCGCGGCTCATGGACGCTCATGACGGCCAGCGTAAGGCTCACAACCGACCTTGACCCCTGTCCCGGGTCTCCCGCCGCCTGCGACCTTGGTCGTACGCCTCCCCGGTGTGGCACCCCCGTTTCATGAACGCCGTATGGCAGTCCCGTTGCGTCCCCCGCGTCCCCCTTGATCCCCGCCCCGCCCCGCCCTACGGTCGTCCTATCGACACGGCCGTGTGCCCGAGTGGTTTAGGGGCTCGCCTGCAAAGCGAGTTACGTGGGTTCGATTCCCGCCACGGCCTCCGAATACGGCTGATCTGCATGTTTCCAGGTCAGACGCAGCTCTTGAGGTCTGTGACTCCCAGGCCAGAGGCAGCCAGGGCCAATGCCGACTGGCCCGGCTCCACGGAGCGCCACGCGGCGTGAAGGGAGCCCAAACGTCATTGCATACGCCTCTTCGGAGCGCGCTCAGATTGGAGTTGCTCCGGTCCGGCGACGGCCCGGGGACGTCCTGAACGTCGCTGCGCCGGCCCGGCCGTGCGACCTCACGCCGGCTGCCGCCGCAGCGTATCCGTCGCCGAACCGATGCGCTGCATCCGATGCCGGCGCAGCCTGCTGCCCAGCAGCGCCGTGACAACCGACTGCACCACCACCAGGTACATCAGTTGCCGATAGACAAAGATCTGCAGCGGCAGGGTCCACAGCGGTTCGAACTTCTCCTTGTCGAGGCGGAGCGCGTAGAGGGCACTGAACACCTGCACGGCCGTGAAGCCGAGCCATACGGCCCCGGCCTGGGCGGCGCTCTGGAACAGCAGCCCGTACGCGGACAAGAGCTACTCGTCCTGCCATATCCGGACCCGCCTACGGCCTCGGGAAGGTCCTGTCGTCGACGAACCAGTCTGCTCGACTTTCCGGGTGTTGCATGTCGAATGTGCGGCCAGTCAGCATGTTGTCGGGGCCGAAGTGGCCGTCATAGTGGCTGCTACGGACACCCCGGTCCGTGAGGAACAGGGCACACGCAAGGCGCCTCAAAGGGGCCTGGTCCGCTTCAGAGCACGCCGCCTGCTTCGTCCTGGAAGAGTTCCGTCCAGTAGTGCCAGTCCGCGTCCGTTGTCGTCGGGGTCGTGTCGATCGACGTGAGGGTCCGGATCATCGTCGCGGCCAGCTGGTCGTATGCCTCCGTGGTCAGTTCGTGGCCCAGGTGCTCGTCGATCGTGCGCTCGTGGTGCAGCAGCCAGAGGGTGTAGGCGAGGGTGGAGATGTCCGTGTTGAGCGGGTACAGCGCCGCCTCGGGCTCGCTGAAGTTGAGGATCGCGCCCGTGCTGCCGTCGACCACGAGGCTGTTGTCCTCGACCAGATGGCCGAGGCGTATGAGGCGGTCGGAGTGCGCGGGGAGCACTTCGAGGGGGTATTCGCCCGACCGCTCGTCCCTGTAGTACTCCGTGAGCGTCGGCAGCGGTACGTCCGTGTCGAGGCGGAACAGCACCGCGTCCTCGGGCAGCCCCGTCTCGCGCAGGAAGCGGCGCGTCGGCTCGTGGGTGAGCGCGGCGGGGAAGTCGACCTCCTCGAAGCGGGCCACCCGGCCCGGCCCGAACTCCTCGTCCAGGAGCCGGCCGGGGAGGTCCAGGGCGAGGCCCCGTGCGGTGCCGGGGCTCGCGACCAGGGAGAGCGGGCGGATCAGCGCGGCGGCCTTCCAGTACGGCGGCACCTCGCCGTCCGTGCCCTCCTCGAAGAGCGCGAGAAGCCGACGGGATGCCTCGGTGGCGGTCTTGGTGCCGTACCGGCCCGCGTAGCGGGCGAACCGGCCACGCAGACCGGCCAGTTCCTCCGTGACCGCGGCGAAGCGCAGCAGCGTGTGCAGGGAGGGCGCGAGGGGGCGGCTGTCCGTCGGGTCAAGCAGGTCGGTGGTGGTGATCTCGCCGGTGCTGCCGTCGAGCAGGATCGACTCCGTCTCCATGCCGACGGGGCCGAGGAGTTCCCCTATCACGAGCCGGTCCCGCAGCTCGCCCGCCAGCCGGGCCGGGCCGTCGACGGCGTCCGCGAGCGTGCGCAGGCCGGTCGTGCGCAGCGCCGCGAAGGTCAACAGGTCGCTGTCGTCGGGCAGTCCGGGACCGGTCAGCAGGCCGCGCGTGGGCGCGTGCGTGACGTAGAGGTCCAGCTCGGCCTCGGTCAGCGTGATCGCCGCGGCCATGGCGTCGGTCGTGCTCATCGCTCCCCCGCGATTCCCGTCGTACGTCGTCCTGCGTGGTCGTACGCCGTTGTGCTCGGTCGGGTCTTCCCTGGCGCGGGGCACGTCCGGTCGGCCGGTCCGACGTCCGAGGCGGCCGTCCCCCACTGACCGTCACACTACGCGGCACCACTGACAACGCCCCACCGGAAAGGACGTCATGCGACCCTCGCACGTTGCGTCCCGGCGGGAATCGCGTCCGTCGTCTCGGTGACGGCCCACGCCGTGGTGACCGGCCGCCGCCCGAGCCGCGGCGACCACGGCCCCCGCGTCAGGTGAAGTAGACACCGCCCAGCACGACGGCGACCGCCGCCAGCGCGAACACAAGGATCCACAGCAGCAGCCGGCCCGGACCGGGTGCCGGTTCGTAGCGCGGACCCTGGGGGGCTTCGGGTGTGCTCATCGGTCCGTGACCACCGCGGCCTGCGGGCGGATCGGCAGACGGTTGACCGGACGGCCGGTCGCGGCGCGTACGGCGGAGGCAATGGCCGCCGGGGAGGTGACGACCGGGACCGCGCTGACCGCCTTCGCGCCGAACGGAGCGACCACGTCCCGCTCCTCGACCAACTTGACGATCTTGATGTCCGGTGTGTCCAGGGCCGTGGGCAGCGCGTACCCGGTGAGGTCGGGGTGCCGGACCAGACCGCGGGGGGTGCGCAGGTTCTCGGTGAGCGCGATACCGACGCCCTGGGTGACACCCGCCTCGATCCGGGCGGTCAGCTGCGCCGGGTTGAGCACACGGCCCACGTCCTGGGCGACGGCCAGCTCCACGACCCGCACCGAACCGAGTTCGATGTCGACGTCCACCACCGCGCGCACCGCGCAGAACGCGAGGCCCACGAAGGCGTCGCCCTGCCCGGAGTCGTCCAGCGGCTCGGTGGGGTGCGGGCGGCACTGGGCGGTGGCCCACAGTTCCTTGCCGTCCATCGCCTCCGTGACGGTCGTCGACAGCACACCGTCGTACGAGGTGATCTTGCCGTCGGTGATCTGGAGCAGTTCGGTCGACATCCCGAACTTGTGCGCCAGGGGCTGCAGAAGCTGGGCGCGGACCATCTTCGCCGCGCGCTCCACGGCTCCGCCGGAGACCCAGGTGTGCCGGCCGCGCGAGCCCGCGCCTGCCGGGGGCTGGTCGGTGTCGACGGGGGCCACGTGGACCTCGTCGATGCCCAGGGTCTCCTGGACGATCTGCCGGGCGAGCGTGGTGAAGCCCTGGCCGGTCTCCACCGCCGCGCACAGCACGGTCGCCGTGCCCTCCTGGACCTTGACGGTCGCCGTGGAGACCTCGTCGGCGCCCTCCGCGCCGAGCATGTGGACCATGCCGAGGCCATAGCCGACGCCCCGGCGCACCGCGCCCGGCTCGCCCGCGCCCTCGGGGCCGCCGGGCAGCAGCCAGTCCTCCTCGGGGATGTCCTTGGGGAGCGCGGGCAGCGGGAAGTCCCGTACGGCCTGGAGGAGTTCGGCGACCGGTGCCGGGCAGGTCACCGTCTGGCCGATGGGCAGCACGTCCCCGGTGGCGAGCGTGTTGCGCAGGCGCAGCTCCGCCGGGTCGAGGCCGAGTTTCTTCGCGAGCTTGTCCATCTGCGCCTCGTAGGCGGCGCACACCTGCATCGCGCCCTCGCCGCGCACATGGCCGGAGGGCGGGTTGTTGGTGCGTACGGCCCAGCCCTCGATGAAGGCGTTCGGCACGACGTAGGGGCCGCAGGCGAAGGAGACGGCGGCGGCCAGCGCCTCGGCGGAGGTGTCGGCGTACGCGCCCGCGTCGAGCAGGATCTGCGCCTCGACCTTCACCAGCCTGCCCTCGGCGTCGGCGTGGTGGCGGTAGCGCAGCAGCGTGGGGTGCCGGTGGGCGTGGCCCAGGAAGGACTCCTCGCGGGTCGCGGTCAGCTTCACCGGGCAGCCCGTCTTCAGGGCGAGCAGGCCGAGCGGGAGCTGGAAGCCCTGGTCCTCGCGGTCGGCAGTGGCCCCGGGGACACCGGTGACGACGATCTTCACCCGGTCCGGGGACAGGCCGTAGCAGGCGGCGGCGGTGTTGCGGTCGGTGTGCGGGTCGGTGGAGGCCAGATACAGCTCGACGCCGCCGTCGGGGCGGGGCACCGCGAGGCCGGCCTCGGCGCCGATGGGCGCGGGGTCCTGGCGGCCGATGCGGTACTGGCCCTCGACGACGATCTCGCCGGCCGCGTCCGCATCGCCGTGGCGCAGCGGGATATGGCGGATCAGGTTGCCGTCGGGGTGCAGGGGTTCGGCCTCGAACGCCTGCTCGGGGTCGGTGACCGGGTCAAGGGTCTCGTACTCGACGATGACGGCGGCGGCGGCCATCCGCGCGGTGTCCGGGTGGTCGGCGGCGACGGCCGCGATGGGCTCGCCGTGGTGCCGTACGACCTCGGAGGCGAACACCGGCCGGTCGGGGGTGCCCCGGCCGTGCCACGGGGTGCCGGGCACGTCCTCGTGGGTGATGACGGCCCGTACGCCGGGCATCTCGCGCGCGTGGGAGGTGTCGACGGAGACGATGCGCGCGTGCGCGTGCGGGGAGCGCAGCACGGCCGCCCACAGCAGGCCCTCGGCCCACAGGTCGGCCGCGTACGGGAAGGTGCCCTCGGTCTTGGCGGGGGCGTCGGCCGACGGCAGGGACACGCCGAGGCCGTGCGGCAGTTGTTCGGGGGCGTCGGCGGCCTCCGGGACCGTGGTCGCGGTGCCGGCTTCGTTGGTCACGCCTGGCCTCCGTCCTGGCCGTAGGGCTGGTCGTGCGGTCCCGGCGCGTGCCGCGTCTCGAACGCCGAGGCGTGGACGCCGCCGGCGCCCGGGCCCGCCTGGTGCGGAATACGCGCCCCGTCCGCGTCGTCCTGCTCGGCGTCGGCCGCGCTGTGCGCCTCGCGTTCGGCGACGACCTCCTTGACGGCGTCCAGGACGCCCCGGTAGCCGGAGCAGCGGCACAGGTTGCCGCACAGGGCCTGACGCGCCTCCAGTTCGGTGGGCGCCGGGTTGCCCTCCAGCAGGTCGTGCACGGTCATCGCCATGCCGGGGACGCAGAATCCGCACTGCACGGCGCCGCGTCTGGCGAGCGCCCGCTGGACGTCGGAGGGCCGCCCGTCGACGGCAAGGCCCTCGACGGTGCGGACCTCGCTGCCGGCCGCGGTGACCGCGGGCACCAGGCAGGAGGCGACGAGGCGCCCGTCCACCTGGACGTTGCAGGCGCCGCACTCGCCCTGTGAGCAGCCGTCCTTGGCGCCGGCGAGCCCGAGCCGCTCGCGCAGCACGTACAGCAGCGACTCGCCGATCCAGGCGTCGGTGACGGGGCGGTCGGTGCCGTTGACGCGCAGGACGTACGAGGCGAGGGGGTGGTCGTCGTGCGGGGGCGGCGGCGCGTCCGCGGCCTCCTCGGCCGGGGCGGCGGGGCCGTCGGGCGTGGCGGGCGGCTGCGCGCCGTGCGGACCGCTCGCGGTGTCGTCGGGCGACTCGGGCCCTGCCGGGGGCTCAGCGGCCCCGTCAGGGCCCTCCTCGTCGCCGTCGGCGGCTCCCGGCGCCTCGCTGCTTCCGGTGGTCTCGTGGTCCGCGGCGGGCCCGGTGGCCTCAGTGTCGGCAGCGGTCCCGTCCGTCTCGTGGGTGACCGGCACCGTCTCGTCGGCGACGGGCGCCGTCTCGTGGGTGACCGGCGCGTCGGCCTCGGGCGGGGCCTGGGAGGCGGCGTGTTCGGCCACGGGCTCGTGGCCGTCGTCGGGCCGGAGCGCCGTGCCGTGTGCGGCCGTGCCGTGTCCCGACGCGGTGCGGTCCGCCGGGCCGTGCCCCGCGGGCGCGGGGACAACCGGGCCGTGCCCCGCGGGGGCGTGGTCTGTCGGGCCGTCAGCGCCCGGGACCGCCTCGCCCGGTCCGGCCGGGGCGTCCTGGTAGGGCTCGGCGGGCGCGAACCGCTGCGGAGCGACGTGCGGCGCGCCCCCCTCCGGCGGCCCGTCCGCGCGCGGGGGCGCGGCCGGCTGTCCGGGCGGTGCCGCCTGCTGTTCCCAGGGCTGTCCCGCGGTCTCCGTGGCCCAGGGCGCGGGGGCGCCGCCGGGCAGGGTGGCGGGCGGCGTGCCGCCCCACTGCTCGACGAGGGAGGACGCGCTGAACTCGCCCGACTCGTCCGGAAGGTCACCCCCGACGACGGGGATGGACCACTGCCCGGTCACGTCCTGGCCGGCGGCGGGCGCCACCGGTTCCTCGTAGGTCCAGTGCTGGGTGGCCGCGGGCGGGTACGTGAACCGGTCGCCGGCGCCCGGCTGCTGGGGCACGGCGTTCGGGTCGGGCCACTGCGTGCCGTCGGCCGGCATCGACCAGCCGCCGGTGCCCGCGGGGTCGGTGCCGTCCCCGGCGGGGGCCGCCGCTATCTGCGGCGGCACATAGCCGTGGCCGGGCGCGGCGAGCGGGCTGTCCGAGGACAGCAGCGCGTCGATGCCTCCCTCGGGCAGCTTCACGAAGGCGGTCGCGCCGTCGTCGTAATCGCCCTGGGGCAGCGGGTCCCAGCGGCCGCCCTCCCGGGGCGGGTTCTCTCCGTGCTGGTCGTCGGTCACGACAGCGCCCTCCCCAGTGCTCGTCGGGCCAGCGCGGCGACGGTGCGCCGCAGGTGCAGTACGGCGGGCGGCAGTTGCGGTACGGAGCCGTCCTGCTCCGGGGCCGGGTCGGGGATGCAGGCCGCGGCGACGTACTCCCCGAAGGCGTGCAGCGCCTCGGGCACGAGCGCGCGGTCGTTGTCCCAGTCGATGAGCCGGGCCACCCACTGCTCGGCTTCCAGGGGCCGCAGCGGCATCGGCGCTATGGCACCCACGGCGCACCGCACTCCGCGCCGCGCGGGGTCGAGGACGAGCGCCACGGAAGCGGCGGCCCGGCCGGGCCCCGTGCGTCCGGTCGCCTTCAGGAAGACCTGCGGGGCGTGCAGCAGCGGCACGCGTACGTAGCCGATGAGTTCGCCACCGCCGAGCATCTCCACGCCGGCGAGCAGATGCGAGACCGGAAGCTCCCGGCGCGCCCCCTGAGGGCCCGCGATGACCAGCGTCGCCTCCAGGGCGGCGAGGACCGGCAGCGCGTCGCCCGTGGGCGCGGCCGAGGCGATGTTGCCGCCCAGGGTGCCCGCGTTGCGGATGTGCGGCGGGCCGGCGGCGCGCGCGGCGGCGGCGAGCGCCGGGATCAGGGCCGCGAAGTCCGGGCGGCCCATGCGCGCGTGCGTGAGTCCGGCGCCGAGGAGCGCGTGGCCGTCCTGGTACTGCCAGCCGCGGATCTCGCTGATGCGGCCTAGGCCCACCAGGGCGGCGGGCCTGAGCTGTCCGGAGTTGACGGCGGCCATGAGGTCGGTGCCGCCCGCCACGGGGACGGCGGCCGGCATGGCGGTGAGCGCCGCCACGGCCTCGTCCAGCGTCGTGGGCAGGGTGACGGCCTGCGCCGCCTGCGGTGCGTGCGTGGTCAAACCGGCTGCCCCTTCCCGCTGCCCCACCTGGTCCCACCTGTGTTGCCGTACGGTACGTGCTGACAGGGCGGACGTGGCAACTCTGGCACATCTTCGCAAGGCCCGAACGCGGGGGTCCGCTAGGAGGCATTCACCCCCCTCGCTGGGGAGATGGCATGTTTTCCACCGTCCTCACCGATGCGCGACGAATGACACTCTTCGGTGACCCCTGAGGTCTTTTTCCAGCACGTGTTCGGGCCTCGCGGGCGGGCCTCGCGGGCGGGCCGCGACGGCGAGCCCGCCGGCGGGAGCGGGCGAGGCGGGCGACCGGCCGCGGGACGACCGGCCGCGGGACGACGACGGCCGGTCGTGCCTGGTGGCGACCGGCCTGCCGCGGGGCTACCGCTTCGGCGGCGGCCCGTCGAGGGGCCGGCCCGGCACGCCGGGGCGGCGCTGCCACGACCGGGGCCCGGACGGCGGCCGGTAGTCGACGCCCAGGGCGTCGAGCCGCCGGTAGTGGGCGGCCATCCGGCGCTCGAAACCGGCGAAGTCCCGCTCCGCCGGGGCGGGCAGGCGACTCCAGGCCACTTCGGCGAAGGCGGCCAGCCTCGGGAAGGCCTGATAGTCCACGCGCGCGTGGTTCTCCATCACCTCGGTCCACAGGTTGGCCTGGGTGCCCAGCACATGGCGGGCCTGCCGCGCGTCCAACTCCGGGGGAACGGGCTCGAAACGGTAGACGTCCTCCAGGGTGCGGACGAAGCCGATCGGTACGGGTTCGTCCGGGTCGGCGGCCTGCCGGTGGTCGAGGTAGACGTGCTGTTCGGGGCACATGACGACGTCGTGGCCGGCACGCGCGGCGGCGATCCCGCCCTGGTAGCCGCGCCAGGACGCGACGGCCGCGCCCTCGGCGAGCCCGCCCTCCAGGATCTCGTCCCAGCCGATGAGCCGGCGCCCGCGCGCGGTGAGCCAGCGGTCGAAGTGCCGGATGAACCAGGACTGCAACGCGTCCTCGTCGGCCAGCCCGAGTTCCTTGATGCGGGCCTGTGCGGTGGGCGACCGCCGCCACTGGTCCTTGGGGCATTCGTCGCCGCCGATGTGAATGAACCCCGAGAACGCCGAGAACGGCGAGAACGGCGAGAACGCTGAGAACGGCGGGAACGGCGGGTCTGCCGAGTCCGCCGGGAACTCGGTGGCGCCCACGGGGAAGAGTTCCAGCAGTTCCTCGAACACCCCCTCGTAGAACCGCAGGGTGGTGTCAGTGGGGGCGAGTATGTTCGAAGAGATCCCCCAGGTGTCCCAGACGGAGAGGGCGGTGGTGTCGATGACGTCGGTGTTGCCGAGTTCCGGATACGCGGCGATGGCGGCCTGCGAGTGGCCCGGCAGGTCGATTTCCGGGACGACGGCGATATGCCGCTCGGCGGCGTAGGCCACGATCTCCCGGATGTCGTCCTGGGTGTAGTGGCCACCGTGTGGCTTCTCCTCCCACAGCGGTGAGGCCCGGTGACCGAATTTCGTCCGCGCCCGCCAGGCTCCGGTCTCGGTCAGCTTGGGGTACCGCTTGATCTCCACCCGCCATCCCTGATCGTCCGTCAGATGGAAGTGGAAGACGTTGAGTTTGTGCGCGGCCATCAGATCCAGGTACCGAAGGACGCCTTCCTTGGGTGTGAAGTGCCGGGCCACGTCGAGCATGAGACCGCGCCAGCGGAACCGCGGGGCGTCCTCGACGGCGATGGCGGGCACCGTCCAGCGGCGGTTGGGGGCGAGCGGGGCGCGCCGGAAGGCGTCGGGGCCGAGCAGTTGACGCAGCGTCTGCGCGCCCCAGAACACGCCGGCCGGGCCGCCGCCGTGCACGGTGACGGCGTCGCCGTCGATGTGCAGTGTGTAGCCCTCAGGCCCGAGCCGGGCGGCCTCCTCGGGCCTGGTCCGCAGCCGGAGGGCCCCGCCGCCGTCGGCGGATCCGGGCGGCAGCGCGAACCCCGTCGCGGCCCCGAGCGCACCGCGCAGCCAGCGGGCGGTGTGCTCGGTGCCGGGGCCGGCGTCGATCACCGTGCTCGCGTCGAGCACGAAGTCGGCACCGGCGGCCGGATTCCCCGCCGTCAGGGGGGCCGGGATCAGTTCCGTCGTCGTCGAAGTCACGTCACTCCTTGACCGCTCCGCCCAGTGCGGAGACCAGCCGTCGCTGTACGAGTACGAAGAAGATCAGCACCGGAATCGTCATCACCGTGGAGGCCGCCATCACACCGCCCCGGTCCGGCTCGTCCGGCTTGTGGAAGACCAGCGGAGCCATCGGCAGGGTGGACTGCGAAGTGCCGCTGATGATGAAGGACTTGGCGAACAGGAAGTCGTTCCAGGCCGAGATGAAGGAAAAGACGCCGGTGGCCACCAGACCCGCGAAGACGAGCGGAAAAAGGATCTGCCACAGAAATCGCGCACGGCTCGGCCCCGTCGATGTACGCGACCTCCTCCAGGGCCTCGGGTGCCGCTTTCACGAAGCCCCGCAGCATCCGGATCTCGAAGGGCAGCGAGAGGGCGATGTGCGGCAGGATCAGTGAGCCGAGCGGTTCGGTCGGCCGAAGTCCCGCATGAGGAAGGACGGGGATCGTGAGGGCTTCCACGGGCACCGTCCGGGCCACCAGGAACCTGATCGACAAGGTGGTGCGGAAGCGGAAACGGAATCGGGTCACGGCGGTCGCCGCGAGAAACGCGATCAGTGCCGAGGCGGTCACGACCGTGCACGCCACGACGAGGCCGTTGAGGAAGTAACGGCCGAATTCCTGCTGCCCGAAGACCCGCAGGAAGGAGTCAAGGAACGGCGTCAGGGTCCACGGCCGGGGTTCGTCCGACTCGATCTCGCCGGCTGGTTTGAAGGCGCTGAGCACCATCCAGTACAGCGGGAAGGCGACCACCGCGGCGACGAGGAGCACCGTCGCCTCGGCCATCGCGGGGCCGGGCCGTCGCGGAAAGCCGCGCACAAGATTCACGACACTCACAGCTCCTCCCCCTGCCGGCGCAGCGATCGCGGGTAGCCGAGCGTCACGGCGAGCAGGATCAGCAAAGCCGCTCCATCAGGTCGACGGCCGGCGTGCGGTGCGTCGTGCTCTTCAGCACACCGATGGTGTTGCCGCCCGCGAACGCGGGGGCGACCGGCCCGGGCGCCACCCCGGGCAGTGGCACCACCGCGTGCTTGCCGTTGACCTTCCCGGCCTCGACGGCCGCGTGGCTGAAGTCGCCGCCGATCACCATGCCCGCCTTGCCGGCCGCGAACGCGGTCACCGTGTGGTTGCCGGTCGTGCCCGCGCACTTGGCGGCGGGACAGTTGTCGTCGGAGAACAGGGAGGTGTAGGTCTTGATGCCCTTCTGCGCGGCCGCGCTGTCGATCGCGGAGGCGTACGAACCGCCCTTGCCGGGGGCGAGTTCGCCGCCGCCCGCCCACAGGAAAGACAGCGCGCCACAGGTGTGGGCGCCGCCGACGGCCAGGCCGTACAGGTCCGGCTGGGCCGCCCGGAGCGCGCGGGCCGTAGCGGCCAGTTCGGCCATCGCCTTCGGCACGGAAAGGCCCAGGTCCTCGAAGACGTCGCTGGTTGCCGACCTCCTGGAAGAGCCACACGCGCAGGGTGCCGCTCTTGGCGTCCTCGTCGGAGGCGGAGTCGGAGGAGGACTGCGGGGCGCAGGCGGTGAGGACCGGGGCGGTCAGCAGTGCGGGAGCGAGACGTGCGGACAGCTTCATGGAGTGACCCTCCGGAAGTGCGTTGCAGCATACGCAATGACGATTTCGCTCTGCACAACACAGGGAGGTTATGAACTACATGAACATGCCGACAAGAGGTCTGAACCATTCTGTGACCCGGCCGCCGCGCTTCCCGCACCGCCCCGGCACGACAAAGGCCCCCGGAGCACGCCGCAGCGCACCCGGAGACCTCGCGGGATATCAGCCGGCGGAACGCCGGTTACTTGCCGTCGCCCTCGTCACCACCGCTGCCCATGGACTCGTAGATCTCCTTGCACATGGGGCACACGGGATACTTCTTCGGATCGCGGCCCGGCACCCAGACCTTGCCGCACAGCGCCACGACGGGGGTGCCGTCGAGGGCGCTCGCCATGATCTTGTCCTTCTGGACGTAATGGGCGAAGCGCTCGTGGTCACCGTCGCCGTGGGACACCTGTGGCGTCGGCTCTACGAGGGTTCCCGTACCAGTCCCGCGCTCGGGCTCAAGAGTGCTCATACCAGCCAGGGTACTGAAGCCGGCACCCATCAGTTGAGAGACGGGTCGTCGGGATACGTGGCCACCATCGCCAGCTCGCCGCGCTGCCGGCGCAGCACCTCGCGCCACAGCCGCTCCGGGGAGGGCGAGGAGACGTCACCGGGCTCGGACTCCACGACGTACCAGGCGCCCTCCACCAGCTCGTCCTCCAGCTGCCCGGGGCCCCAGCCGGCGTATCCGGCGAAGATCCGCAGCGAGCCGAGGGCCGAGGCCAGCAGCTCGGGCGGGGCCTCCAGATCGACGAGGCCGATCGAGCCGTGCACCCGGCGCCAGCCCAGCGGGGCGTGGTCGCCGGACGCTTCCCCGGGGATGACCGCGACACCGAGCGCCGAGTCAAGCGAGACCGGCCCACCCTGGAAGACCACTCCGGGCTCACCGGCGAGGGCAGCCCAGCCCTCCAGGATGTCGCCCACGTCCACCGGGGTCGGACGGTTGAGGACCACACCGAGGGAGCCCTCCTCGTCGTGGTCGAGGAGGAGCACCACCGCGCGGTCGAAGTTCGGGTCCGCCAGGGCGGGCGTTGCCACGAGCAACCGCCCTGTGAGCGAGGACACCTCGGTCATGCCAGACATGATCCCGCATCTTCCCGCCGAGTGGGGAGCCAACGGGGGTACGCGGGTGAATGCGGCCGGGATTCACGGGCGGGGCGGAGCCCGGGCCTGGTGGGGCCGTGTCCCGGGGCGGCGGCGCGGGGCCCCCGGCGCCGGTGGGCGCACGCCCGGCCGACCCCCGCGGCCGGTGACCCCATGTGCCCGTCGGGAAACGGTTCGTGTTGTGACAGAGCTATGACGCACCTGGGCGCCCCTCGGGCTTACGGGAGGGGGGCTCACGGCGATTACTCTGTCTCTCTCTGGCCCTGCCCCCTCCACGGAACGCGAGTTACATGACCGTCAACGACGATGTCCTCCTTGTCCACGGCGGAACCCCGCTGGAGGGCGAGATCCGTGTCCGCGGTGCGAAGAACCTCGTACCGAAGGCCATGGTCGCCGCCCTGCTGGGCAGTGCGCCGAGCCGGCTGGGCAATGTGCCGGACATCCGGGACGTCCGGGTCGTCCGCGGGCTGCTCCAACTGCACGGGGTGACGGTGCGTCCGGGCGACGAACCCGGCGAACTGGTGCTGGATCCGACGCACGTGGAGAGCGCGAACGTCGCTGACATCGATGCCCACGCGGGCTCCTCGCGCATCCCGATCCTGTTCTGCGGCCCGCTGCTGCACCGGTTGGGGCACGCGTTCATCCCGGGCCTGGGCGGCTGTGACATCGGCGGCCGGCCCATCGACTTCCACTTCGACGTGCTGCGGCAGTTCGGCGCGGTCATCGAGAAACGCGCGGACGGCCAGTACCTGGAGGCGCCCAAGGGGCTGCGCGGCACAAAGATCCGGCTGCCGTACCCGTCCGTGGGCGCGACCGAGCAGGTGCTGCTGACGGCCGTACTCGCCGAAGGCGTCACGGAGTTGTCCAACGCGGCCGTCGAACCGGAGATCGAGGACCTGATCTGCGTCCTGCAGAAGATGGGCGCGATCATCGCGATGGACACCGACCGCACCATCCGCATCACGGGTGTGGACAAGCTCGACGGCTATGCCCACCGGGCCCTTCCGGACCGGCTGGAGGCCGCGTCCTGGGCGTCGGCGGCGCTCGCGACCGAGGGCAACATCTACGTCCACGGCGCCCAGCAGCGCTCGATGATGACCTTCCTCAACACCTACCGGAAGGTGGGCGGCGCCTTCCAGATCGACGACGAGGGCATCCGCTTCTGGCATCCCGGCGGCCAGCTGAAGTCCATCGCGCTGGAGACGGACGTGCACCCGGGCTTCCAGACCGACTGGCAGCAGCCGCTCGTGGTGGCGCTCACCCAGGCGACGGGCCTGTCCATCATCCACGAGACGGTCTACGAGTCCCGGCTGGGCTTCACCTCCGCGCTGAACCAGATGGGCGCGCACATACAGCTCTACCGCGAGTGCCTCGGCGGCTCCGACTGCCGTTTCGGGCAGCGCAACTTCCTGCACTCCGCGGTCGTCTCGGGCCCCACCCGTCTACAGGGCGCCGATCTCGTCATCCCGGACCTGCGGGGCGGTTTCTCGTATCTGATCGCCGCGTTGGCCGCGCAGGGCACATCCCGGGTGCACGGCATCGACCTCATCAACCGCGGCTACGAGAACTTCATGGAAAAGCTCGTGGAACTCGGCGCGAAGGTGGAACTCCCCGGCAAGGCCCTCGGCTAGGGCTGCCCTAGCCGCCCCGCTCGACCGCCCGCACGACAATGGGCGGCCCCCGACGAAGGAGGCCGCCCCATTTATCGTTTTCCGCGCCCGCCGCGGACACGCCCCGAAGGGGCGCGGGGAACTGCGTGACCAGCCACAACCGACCCGCAGTCACCCACGACACACCAGCCGAACGACGCTCCCGTGGACCACCGCTCGAAGCGGAGCGCTTACTTGCCCTTGGCCGATTCCTTGAGCTTGCTGCCCGCGGAGACCTTCACGCTGTAGCCGGCGGGGATGTTGATGGGCTCGCCGGTCTGCGGGTTGCGGGCGGTGCGAGCGGCCCGGTGGGTGCGCTCGAAGGTCAGGAAGCCGGGGATGGTGACCTTCTCGTCGCCCTTGGAGACGACGTCACCGACGACCTCGGCGAACGCGGCCAGAACGGCGTCGGCGTCCTTGCGGGTCACTTCGGCGCGGTCGGCCAGCGCGGCCACCAGCTCACTGCGATTCATGTTGTTACTCCCGTGTTCTTCTTACTGTTGGGGCGTGCCATGCGGCGGAGCCGCAGATCAGGCACAGCGAAGCCGATGCGCTCGCGCCCAGGGACGCATCCTGCCCCCACCTGCGGCGGGAAAGCCAATCCGGCACCCGTAGGAGTCGTGAGAACACCCTAGGGAGTCACACGAAAAGCGCCTGCTCGGCCGTCACCCTAGAGGGCGCCCGGCGTCAGGAGGTTCCGCGACGCGCCGGTGCGAGGCCGCCATGTCGATCGTCACGCCTTGCACACTACGGTACGAAGCGCTACAGCGCGCCCGCGGCCGCCCTGGCCGCGTCCCGCACCGCGCCGGCCACCGCACCCGCGACCTTGTCGTTGAAGACGCTCGGCACGATGTAGTTCGGGTTCAGTTCGTCCTCGGTGACCACATCGGCCAGCGCCTGCGCCGCGGCCAGCATCATCTCCGTGTTGACGGTGTGGGACTGGGCGTCCAGCAGGCCGCGGAAGACGCCCGGGAAAACCAGCACGTTGTTGATCTGGTTCGGGAAGTCGGAGCGGCCGGTGGCCACAACCGCGGCCGTCTGACGGGCGATTGCCGGGTCGACCTCGGGGTCCGGGTTCGCGAGCGCGAACACGATCGCGCCGTCCGCCATTCCCGCCACATCGTCGCTGTCGAGCACGTTCGGGGCGGAGACACCGATGAAGACGTCCGCGTCGCGCACGGCCTCCTTCAAGGTGCCCGTGAGGCCCTCGGGGTTGGTGTTGTCCGCGATCCAGCGCAGCGGTGAGTCGATGGGCGCGGCCACCAGGTCCTCGCGGCCGGCGTGCACGACGCCGTGGATGTCGGCGACGACGGCGTTCTTGACGCCCGCGGCGAGCAGCAGCTTGAGGATGGCCGTACCCGCCGCGCCGGCCCCGGACATGACGACGCGGACGTTCTCGATCGCCTTGCCCACCACACGCAGCGCGTTGGTCAGCGCCGCCAGGACGACGATCGCGGTGCCGTGCTGGTCGTCGTGGAAGACGGGGATGTCGAGGGCCTCGCGCAGCCTGGCCTCGATCTCGAAGCAGCGGGGCGCGGAGATGTCCTCCAGATTGATGCCGGCGAAGCCGGGGGCGATCGCCTTGACGATCTCGACGATCTGGTCGGTGTCCTGGGTGTCGAGGCACAGCGGCCAGGCGTCGATGCCGGCGAACCGCTTGAACAGGGCCGCCTTGCCCTCCATGACGGGCAGCGCGGCCTTCGGGCCGATGTTGCCGAGGCCCAGCACCGCGGAGCCGTCCGTCACAACCGCAACGGAGTTGCGTTTGATGGTGAGCCGGCGGGCGTCCTCCGGGTTCTCGGCGATCGCCATGCAGACCCGGGCCACCCCGGGCGTGTAGACCATGGACAGGTCGTCACGGTTGCGGATGGGGTGCTTGGACTGCATCTCGATCTTGCCGCCGAGGTGCATGAGGAACGTACGGTCGGAGACCTTGCCGAGTGTGACGCCCTCGATGCCGCGCAGCTTCTCCACGATCTCGTCGGCGTGCCCGGTCGAGGTGGCCGCGATGGTCACGTCGATACGGAGCTTCTCGTGGCCGGACGCGGTGACGTCGAGGCCGGTCACCGAGCCTCCGGAGGACTCCACCGCGGTGGTGAGCTGCGAGACGGCGGTTCCGCTCGCGGGCACCTCCAGCCGGATGGTCATCGAGTAGGAGACGCTGGGCGCCGTTGCCATGGCCGACTTCCTCTGCTTTCACCGTGTCGCGAAGTTGTGCCGTCCGATCGTCGCACCTACCCCCGAGTACGTGGTAGCCGCCCCGGATTGCGGACGTTTTGTTCACCGGCACGACATGATTTCGGAAGACAACTTCCACCATACGAGATCCGACGACCCGCCGAGGCGGCGAGGCGGCGAGGCGGCCGGGTGCCAAAGGGGACCAGGCAACGAAAGAGGCCCACGTCCCGATGAGACGTGGGCCTCTCCACCGTTCATGACACCGACCCGCCATGCTCGCCTCGCGGCAAGTGGTCGCTCGTAGCGACGAAGGTTGGGCCCGGGGGCTTGGATCGAGCCGGTGTCACACCCAGGCTAACAAACGGATCCCGTACAGCCATTCCCGTCCGGAGAGTTCATCGCGCGTTCAGTCCCGCAGGAGGTCCGGCACCCCGGCCGTGTCCGGCTCGTCCCGGTCCCCCGAGACGACCGTCAGCTGCTGGGTGGCGCGGGTCAGCGCGACGTACAGCACCCGCAGACCGGCCGGGCTCTCGTCGGCGATCTCCGCCGGGCAGACCACGACCGTCGCGTCGTACTCCAGGCCCTTGGCCTCCAGGCTGCCGAGCGCCACCACCCGGTCGCCGAGCCCGGCCAGCCAGCGCGCGGCCTCCGCGCGCCGGTTCATGGCGACGACGACGCCGACCGTGCCGTCCACAAGGCCGAGCAGCCGCTCGGCCTCCGCGCGCACGGTCTTCTCCAGGGAGCCCCGCAGCACGGTGAAACGCGGCTCGACCCCGGTGGAGCGCACCGCGGTCGGGGACTCGGAGCCCGGCATCGCGAGGGCCAGCACCTTGGACGCCAGGTCGGCGATCTCGGAGGGGTTGCGGTAGTTCACGGTGAGCCGGAAGCGCCGGGTACGCGCGGAGCGGCCCGCCGCCCCGCCCCCGCCGGGACGCTGGTGGGAGCCGGGCAGGCGGGTTCCCAGGGCCTCGTCGCGGGCCTCGGCCGCCTCGTCGGGGTCGGACCAGGAGGACTGGGCCGGGTCGCCGACGACCGTCCAGCTGGCGTGCCGCCCGCGCCGGCCGACCATCCGCCACTGCATGGGCGTGAGGTCCTGCGCCTCGTCGACGATGACATGCGCGTACTCGACGCGCTCCTGCGCGAGCCGCTCGGCCCGCTCGCGCTGCGACTCCTCGCGCAGCGGCATCAGCTCCTCCAGGCCGGTGAGCTGGTCCAGCGGGTCCAGTTCGCGCTTCTTGCGGGGACGGGCCGGGGTGCCGAGGATCGCCTGAAGCTCGTCGAGCATCGCGATGTCGTGCACGGAGTACCCGACCCGCTTCAGGGAGCGGGCCACCTTGCGGATCTCGCCCGGGTTGAGGATGCGGCGGGCCCAGCGGCCGAGCCTGCGCTCGTCGGCCATCGCGGCCAGGACGGCCTTCGGGGTCAGCTCGGGCCACCACGCCTCCAGGAAGGCGATGAAGGTGTCCTCGCCGGTGACGTCCTCGTCGAACGAGGCGCGCAGCTCGGCGGCCAGCTCCGGGTCGCTGTGCCGGGCGGCGGCGCCGGACTGCTCGTACAGGGCGTCCAGGAGCAGCCTGCGGGCGCGTGGGCGCAGCAGGTTCACGGGGGCGGTGCCGCCGAGCGCGGTACGGCGGATGCGCTCCAGTTCGGCGGCCCCCAGCTCCAGCCGCCGCCCGAAGGCGACGACACGGAGCCGGCCGGGCGTCCCCGAGGGAGCCCGCGGTCCGGCGTCGGTGTCGTCGTCCTCGCCGAGGGCGAGCTGTCCGGCGGCCGGTGCCGTGCCGCCTCCCGGCCCCGGCTCCAGTGCCCCGCGCGCCGCCTTCCGCAGCACCTTCAGCATCCGGTACGACCCCTTGGCCCGGGCCACCGACGGCGCGTCGTACAGCGTGGCCTCGGCGCCGTCGACGAGCGAGCCGATCGCCCGGATCGCGACCTGCCCCTCCTCGCCGAGCGAGGGCAGCACGCCCTCGGTGTACGCCACCAGCAGCGGGGTCGGCGAGACGATCAGGATGCCGCCCGCGTACCGGCGGCGGTCCTGGTAGAGCAGGTAGGCCGCCCGGTGCAGCGCGACCGCCGTCTTGCCCGTGCCGGGCCCGCCCTCCACATAGGTCACCGAGCCTGCGGGGGCGCGGATGACCAGGTCCTGCTCGGCCTGGATGGAGGAGACGATGTCCCGCATGGTGTGGCCGCGGGCCTGGCCCAGCGCGGCCATCAGGGCGCCGTCGCCGATCACCGGCAGCCGTCGGCCGTCCAGGAAGGCGGTCAGCTCGGGGCGCATGAGGTCGTCCTCGACGCCCAGCACCCGGCGCCCCTTGGAGCGGATGACGCGACGGCGCACGACCCGTCCGGGATCGACGGGGGTGGCGCGGTAGAAGGGGGCCGCCGCGGGTGCCCGCCAGTCGATGACCAGCGGCGCGTAGTCCTCGTCCAGCACGCCGATGCGCCCGATGTGCAGGGTCTCGGCGATGTCGGCGGTGTGGTCGGCGCGCACCGCGCCCTCGGCGGGTTCCACGGCGGTGTAGGCGCCGTCGGGGCCCTTCTTGCCGTCCTTGCCGGGGAGCAGATCGATCCGGCCGAACAGGAAGTCCTCGAACTCGTTGTTCAGCCGGTTGAGGTGGACGCCGGCCCGGAAGACCTGCGCGTCGCGCTCGGCGAGCGCGCCGGGCGTGCCGACCTGGCCGCGCCGGGCCGCGTCGTCCATGAGGAACTCGGCCTCGTGGATCTTCTCCTCAAGCCGCCGGTACACCCGGTCCAGGTGTTCCTGTTCGATGCCGATCTCCCGGTCCCGTACGGAATCGTGGACCGAGCCGACGGCGGATTGCTGAGCCTGAGCGGCCACCGGGCCCCCTTCTGACGTGCTGGGCAGCCGTCAACCGTACGCGAAGGGGGCCCGTGGAAGCTACGGCCCGTCCGGCGGATCCCACCGGACGGGCTCACACATCGACGCCGGACGGCCTCACGCGTCGATCTGGACGAGCTTCTTGCCGCCGAAGGTCATGACCTCGAAGTGGTCGATCTCGTCCGGTTGCAGGGAGGCCCCGCCGCGGACGTAGAGGGGGTTCTTGGCCTCCTCGGTCTTGGCGTCCGGCAGGCCGTAGCCCCAGTTCGGCACGGACCAGGAGGTCACCGTCTCGCGCTCGCCGTTCTTGCCGACGGCGATCAGCGAGCACTTCTCCGGTCCGGTGACGTTCTTCAGCTCCAGGACGGTGTCCGCGCCCCAGCGCTTCTTCTCCACCGCGACCGTCGCGGTGACATGCGTCTTCGGGTCGGTCGCCGTGACCTTGTCCGACATGGTGGTGAACGCGGTCCGGGCGGGGGGCGCGGCCACGGTGCCGGTGCCGCCGTCCGAGCCGCCGCTCGCCGCCAGCGCGGTCAGCGGACCGCCGATGATCAGCGCGGCCGCCGCGGCGACCAGGTAGAAGCTCCGCCGCCGTTTGCGGGCGCGGCGCTCGGCGACCTCGTCGACCAGCTTCTCCGCGAGCCGCGGGCTGGGCTTGGCGGACAGCGACTCCCCGATCGCGGGCGTACCGGCTCCCGGCAGGTCCGCGAGCGCGGCCAGCATGGGCTCCATCCCGGCGAGTTCGTCGAGCTGCTGCGCGCACCATTCGCATCCGGCGAGGTGGGTTTCGAAAGCGGTCGCCTCGGTGTCGTCGAGGATGCCGAGCGCGTAGGCGCCGACCGTCTCGTGCTCGTTGGGCGCCGGAGATCCCTGCCTGGGGCTCATGGGTCCAGACATACCCGGACCCCCCGTGCTGAATCCGTTGAGTCCCCCGTACCCACTCATCACGCCGTCACCCCCCGCTCCTCCAGTGCCAGCTTCATCGAACGCAGGGCGTAGAACACCCGTGAGCGGACCGTGCCGCTGGGTATGCCCAGGGTCTCGGCCGCCTCATTGACGGTACGCCCCTTGAAGTACGTCTCGACGAGCACCTCCCGGTGGGCCGGGGTCAGGTCGTCGAGCGCGTCAGACAGCGTCATCAGCCACAGCGCCTTGTCGATCTCGTCCTCCGCGGGGATGACCTCCAGCGGCGACGGATCGACCTCCTGCGGCCGGGCCTGCCGGCTGCGGTGGCCGTCGATGACGATGCGGCGCGCGACCGTCACCAGCCAGGGGCGTACCGATCCGGTCGCTCGATTGAGCTGACCGGCGTTCTTCCAGGCACGGATGAGCGTTTCCTGCACCACGTCCTCGGCGCGCTGCCGGTCTCCGGCGACCAGCCGGAGGACATAGGCGAGGAGGGGTCCCGCGTGCTCGCGATACAGCGCACGCATCAACTCCTCGTCGGGCTCCGAGGGCTGGGACATGCGATGTCGGGCCCTCGATCCACGTTCATTGGCCACGACGGAATCCTTGCGCACGCCCACCTCCGATGTCCGGGGGTTCCCCCAGTCGGTCGCTCGACCACGGGTACGGAAGCGGAGTGCGGTGTGTTCAAAGTGGGGTGACGGTTTTCCTCGGTGTACCGCGACGAGAGGGGACATGCGCGCACATTCCCACCGCGTTTTCTTTACATTTCCGACACGCCGACCGGAGCGCCGACGCTGCCCCCACGCCGACGCGAACAAACCCCGTGTTACCCATATCACTTCCCCGACTGGCCTATTGCTGAGCCGGATTGGAGCACGGCACGCACATATGACACGCGAGCGGGGTGCGGGGTTGGGGTGCGGTGGGCACGTACTGGATGGGAACGGGGGCGGAGTTGGGGTGCGGTGGGCACGTACTGGCCGCGAGCGGGGCGGAGTTGAGGTGCGGGTCGGGTGCAGGGGGGCGGGGTTGGGGGTGGGTGATGTGGGGCGGGGTCAAGCGCGGGCCAGGGCTGCTCGGCGGCGGTGGCGGGCCACCCGCTCTCGGTTTCCGCAGACCTCGCTGGAGCACCAGCGCCTGCGCCGCCCACGGGACGTGTCCAGGTACACGATGGGACAGTTGTCCCCCTCGCACTCCCGGACGGCCGCACGCGCCACGGGGTCGGTGAGCAGGTCCACGGCGTCCCGCGCGAGGGCCCCGAGCAGCGCCGCGCACTCGGGCGGACCGGCCAGCTCCCGCACGAGGGCACCGTCGCCGCGGCGCACCGCGCGCGGCGCCGGGGGCGCGGTCTGCGCGACCGCGTTGACCTGGGCGAGCGCGAGATCGTACGGCCGCCCGTCGCCCTTGACACTGCCGCGCACCAACTGGCCGATGTGTCCGCGCAGTTCGCGGAAGCCGGCCAGCCAGGAGGGGTCGGCGTGGGCCAGTGGGGTACCGGGCGGTACGAGTCCGGAGCCGAGGATCCAGGCCCGCAACGGTTCCACCGCGTGCAGTTGTTCCTCGGGGTGCGCGGTCGCGAGGAGGTCCAGACAGCTCCGTCCGGCGTGGAACCGCGGCTCGTAGGGGGCCGTACCCAGTGCCATGTGCCAGTCACCGCCTAGGGCAGGGAACCGTTCCCTCTCCCACAGTGCCTGCCCGCTTCCGCGCCCGGAACCCCTCACACCGCCCGAGGCCGGCCCAGCCCACACGCCACGGGCAAGTCCCACCGGCCCGCCACCACCGGGCGCGCAGGCTCACCGACACACACCGGGCACGAGCAGGCGCCCGCGCCTTGCGCGCCGCGTGTATACGGACGCGCATCTCGGCCATGGCCGGGGCCCGGAACCCCTATCACCGCCCCGGCCCGTACGGCCCGTACCGCCCGCGCGGCACGGACGGTCCCAGCCCCCCGGCACCACCCGGTGCACAGGCTCACCGAGGCACCGGCCCACACCCGGCACAAGCCCGGCACCGGCAGGCGTCCGTGCCTTGCGCGTAGTGCGTGTGGGGGGGTAGGCGGGGCGGTCAACCGTCGTCAGCCGTCGGCGTACTTCGCGTCCGTCGCCGGGTCCAGGGCCAGCCGGTAGCCGCGTTTGACCACCGTCTGGATCAGTCTGGGCGTGCCCAGGGCCGTACGCAGCCGGGCCATCGCCGTCTCCACGGCGTGCTCGTCCCGCCCGGCGCCGGGCAGCGCCCGCAGCAGTTCGGACCGGGCGACCACCCACCCCGGCCGCCGCGACAGCGTCCGCAGCAGTGCCATCCCGGCCGGCGGCACCGGCCGGAGTTCCCCGTCCACCAGCACCGCGTGTCCCCGGATCTCCACCCGGTGCCCGGCGATCGGCAACGCCCGTGCGCGGCCCGGCAGTTCCTGGCACAGCACCTGCACGAGCGGCCCGAGCCGAAAGCGCTCCGGCTGCACCGTGGTCACCCCGCGGTCCTCCAACGGCAGCGCCGTCACCGGCCCGACGCACGCGGGCAGCACCGCGTGGTGGAGGGCGTCCAGCAACTCGCCCAGCAGGCCCCGCTCCTCCGCCCGGGACAGCAGCGACGCGGCGGCGGGCGCGCTGGTGAAGGTGATCGCGTCCAGTCCTCGGGTCAGGGCCGCGTCCAGCAACCGGTCCACGGGGCCGATGTCCTCGGGCGGCATCCACCGGTACACCGGCACCGCAAGCACCTCCGCTCCACCGGCCCGCAGCGCCTCCACGAACCCGGGCAGCGGCTCCCCGTGCAGTTGCACGGCGACCCGTCGCCCGGCCACGCCCTCCGCCAGCAGCCGGTCGAGGACCTCGGCCATCGACTCGCTGGCCGGCGACCACTCCTCGGTCAGTCCCGCGGCCCGGATCGCGCCCTTCACCTTGGGCCCGCGCGCCAGCAGTTCGACACCGCGCAGCCGCCCGAGCAGCGGCTCGCCGAGCCCCCACCCGTCGGCCGCCTCGACCCAGCCGCGGAAGCCGATGGCGGTGGTGGCCACCACCACATCGGGCACCCGGTCGATGATCTCCTTGGTCGCGGCGAGCAGTTCGCCGTCGTCGGCCAGGGGCACGATGCGCAGGGCGGGCCCGTGCACGACGACGGCACCGCGCCGCTGGAGCAGCGCCCCGAGTTCGTCGGCGCGGCGCGCGGCCGTCACGCCCACGGTGAACCCCGCGAGGGGCCCGCGCGCCGGTCGCTGCTGTTCGTCGTACATCGCTCTCGTCCCGTACTCCAGTCGTCGTACCGCAGTTCGTACCACAGGTCGTACCACAGATCGTCGTATCGCCGGCCTTCGTACAGAGGGTCGTTGTACAGAGGGCTTTCATACAGAGGGTCGTCGTACGGAGTGTCTTCGTACAGTCGTCGTACAGCGGACAGCGGTGCCGTACTCCGACGAGCCTGTCAACGGCGCATGACAGGCTCGGTTCGGCTCCATGTCGACGGCGTTACGTCACACCCGGACGTAGCCGAGCTGCCGTTTCGTCTCGGTGGCCGTCTCGGTGGCGGCCACGGCGGCCGACCGGCGAAGGTATACGGCCCAGGTGACCGCGAAGCAGACGGCGTAGAAGGCGAGGAAGGCGACGAACGCGCCGGTGCCGGACCCGGAGCTGAGGAACGACTGCCGGAAGGCGAGGTTGATGCCGACCCCGCCGAGCGCGCCGACCGCCCCGATGAGCCCCATCGAGGCCCCGGACAGCCGCCGCCCGTAGTGCGCGGCCTCCTCGCCCGTCAGCCCCGAGGCCAGCGCTTTGGCCTGGAAGATGCCGGGGATCATCTTGTACGTCGAGCCGTTGCCGAGCCCGGTGAGCGCGAACAGGACGACGAACACGACGACGAACAGCGCCGGCGACTCCCGCAGACCGGCGACGACGAGCGCGGCGGTGGCCGCCGCCATGGCCACATACGTCCACAGCGTGATGCGGGCGCCGCCGTACCGGTCGGCGAGCCGGCCGCCCAGGGGCCGCACCAGCGAGCCGAGCAGCGGACCGATGACGCTGGTACGGGGATCAGCTGCTACGGGGCTCAGTTGCTGCGGGGATCGGTTGCCGGGGGGCGACGGCCGCGGGGCTCGGGCGCCGAGGGCCGGGCGGCCAGGGCGCGGTCGGGCGGGTGGTGCGCGGCGCCGAACGGTGACGGGCCGCTGCCGACTCCCGAAGGTAGGAAGGGCGCGTTTCCGGCCTGTGGCGCCGGGTGACCGCCCGGGAACGTTGCTCTCACCCTGCGGGCGGGCCGGCTGAGAGGTCGACGTGAGGTCGAGAGGTCGACGTGGAGCCGAGAGGTCGACGTGAGGTCGAGAGGTCGACGTGGGGCCAAGAGGTCGACGTGGGGCCGAGAGGTCGACGTGGGGCCAAGAGGTCGGCGTGAGTATGAGAGGTCGACGTGGGCTGAGAGGTCGACGTGGGCTGAGAGGTCGACGTGGCCCGGCGGCGGCATGGGACGGCTGAGAGGTCCGCGTGACCCGGCCGCGCCACAGCCGCCACCGGGCCGAGCGGATTGACCGCGCACGCCCACTTCCGGACGCGCGTAGCACTCGGCATCATGGCTGTGCTCCACGCTCCGCCCGCACCGCCCTCCCATCCGACGCCCTACGGCACAGCGCCTACCGCACCGAACGCACGGCACCGCACACGACGGACTCCGTCCGCCCGCGAGGACGCGGGCCGGCGGCCTGTTCCGGCGACCTGTACCTGCGGCCTGTACTGGCAGCCTGCACCGGCGGCCCGCACCGGCGACCACCAAGCACCGCGCTCGAGCGGCCACCACCAGGCCGTTTGATTGTCATGAACAGGACATCACTGCACGGGCTGCCCGACGGCCTGTGCCCCCACGAAAGGGAACAGACATGGCCTGCGGATCGACCTCGCTCTGGGCGGGCGAAGCGACCTGGTTCTGCTGCGGCAACGCCTGGGGCTCGTGCGGCAGCGCCAACACCGGCGCCTGCGGCACCTGCCAGTCCGCCCAGAACATGGCGGCCTGGCCCAACCTCTCCTCGGCCTGCTGGGACATCACCCGGCCCGACCTGTGCGGCGACAACATGCCGCGGCGCACCTGCGGCGCCGTCATGAACGTCCGCCACCAGTGCTCGGGCGCCACGGTGTGCGTCACGCTCGCCGACTGCGGCCCGCGCACCAAGAGCTTCTGCGGCGAGTCCTCGTGCTGCAACGGCTCCTGCCGCACCAACCGAGTCATCGACCTGACCCCGGCCGCCTTCTCGGCGATCGGCAGCCTCAGCTCCGGCATGGTGCCGGTCTACATCTACGAGTGACCTGGTCAGCGCACGGACCCCGCCCGAGTCGGCGCACGAGTCCCGACCGAAGTCAGCGCGGAAGTCACGCCAGAACCCAGCGCAGTAATCGCATCAGGAGATCAGGAGAGGACGACATGAGCCACAGCCAGACACCCGGCAGGCGCCGGCTGGACCGCAGACGCTTCCTCACGACGGCCGCCGTCGGCGGCGCCACCATCGTCGGCGCCTCCGCGCTCGGCGGCCTCGACGCCGAGGCGGCCTTCGCGGCGCCGATGCCCTCGCTCGACCCGGCGGTCTCCGCCGCGTTCGCGGAGGGCCGCGTCGTCGCCGTCAACCGGAGCGTGCTGGACGTCGCCGGCTCGCACGGAGAGCGGCACCTCGTCCAGCTGACCAACGCCACCAGCGTCTGGAAGCTGCGCACCACCACCGCGGAGGCCATCGAGACCGGCGACGGCCTCTACGCCCGCGGGGTGACCATGCCCGACGGCACCATCGCGGCGGACGCGGTGTGGGTCAACATCGTGAACGTCTACTGCACGATCCGCGGCATCGCCAAGGACCGGCTGCACCTCGCCCACAACGACCACGAGTTGGTCGGCCGGGTCGTGCCCGAGACCACGACCGCCTCCTACCGGGGCGGCGCGCTCACCTCCGACCTGTCGCGGATGCGGATCGGCCAGACCGCGCAGGTGCTCGGCGCCTGGCGGCCCGCGGACAACCACATCGACATCGCCCGCGTCGCACTCGGGCACTGAGGGGCGGTGCCATGATCCCGCTCCTCTCCGACCTGGCGCCGCTGGTGTGCGGAGTGCTGTTGGCACTGACCGGCGCGGCGAAGCTGTTCGGCCGGCGCACCGCCCAACTGGCCGCCAACACCGTGCTGGTACGGGTGCTCAACGACGGCCGACGGGCCACGCTGGCACTGCGGACCGTGGGCGGGGTCGAACTCGCTGTGGCCGCCGCCCTGTTGGCCGTACCCACCGGTTCCGTTCCCGGACTCGCCGCGACCGTTCCCGGACTCGGCACGGCGGCGCTCGGCCTCGGCTTCACCGGTTACCTGGCGTATGCCAGGGCGACCGCGCCCGAGTCGTCCTGCGGATGCAGCGCCCGCTCCGAAGGCCCCATCGGCGTACGGTCGTTCACCCGGGCCGGGCTCGTCGTGGCCGGCGGCCTGGTGGCGGCCACCGCGGACACCGCCTGGTGGTCGACGCTCGCCGGGCGCCCCGGCGCCTCCGCGGTCCTGCTCCTGGCCGCGGCGGCCCTGCTGCTTGCCGTCTCCTCGGACCTGGACCATCTGTGGCTGGTGCCACTGCGCCAGGCCCGGCTGCGGGTGTTCGGCAATCCGCTGCCGTCGGCGGGCGGTGAGCGCGTACCGGTCGAGGCGACCGTGCAGTTGCTGGAGCGCTCCATGGCCTGGGAGACCGCGCGCCCCGTGGTCCGCTCGGCGCTGCTCGACCACTGGGACGACGACGGCTGGCGGGTGCTGCGCTACGCGGGCACGTACGCGGACGCCGATGGGTCCCGTCCGGTGAGCGTGTTGTTCGCCCTGGACATCACGGCGGACATCACCTCCGCGCCGCACCCGGCGATCCGCGTCTCCCTGGTCGACGAGGAGACGGAAGAGATCCTTCCGTCCGAGGCACTGGCTCCCCTGCCCCGGCGGACCCCGCTGCCGATAACCACCTGAGGGCTGCGCCGCGGGGCCGCCGATGTGCGGTGTGCGCTACGACAGCGCGGAACGCCCTCATCGCAAGGTCCCGCATCCGTCGAGACATCGAAGCGACGAGGCACCGAGGCACCGAGGCGTACCCGCCAGGATGTCGCAGACATGACGCAGTCGTCTGGCCGTCACCTCTGGCGGACACGCGTAGACCTCGGGCACCATCTCCCTGCACCACCTGCACAGCCGCCCCATAGGAAGCACGGCCCGACCGCAGGAAAGGTCCCCCCATGAAGATCCGTTCCGCCCTCACGGCCCTCGCCCTCACCGTCGCCCCCGGGTTTGCCGTCCTCGCCGGCGCCGGGGACGCCCTGGCCGCCCAGGACGGTGCCCAGGCTGCCGCCGTCACCAAGATCTCCCACGCGACCGCCACCTCGATGTTCCGCTCGTCCGGCATCACCTGGTCGTCGTCCGGGAACTGCTCCGACCGCAACAACTCGACGTGCACGTCCTTCGATCAGCTCAACCTCGCCACCGCGCAGGGCGCCCAGACCCTCAAGGGCTCCACCGGCTGCGCGCTGAACATCACCGGCGGCACGGAGACCGGGCACGCCAGCGGCACGTACTCGCACTGGAACGGCTACAAGCTCGACTACGCCAAGAGCACCTGCCTCACCAACTACGTCAAGGGCAACTTCACCTACATCGGCGTCCGCGGCGACGGCGCACCCCAGTACCAGTCCGGCGCCGGCAACATCTACGCCGACGAGGGCAACCACTGGGACGTCCTCTACTACAACTGCGGCGGCTGCTAACCCACCCCCACAGGCCCGCCCCCTACCGGGCGGGCCCTCGGCCCAGTTCCGGAAACCGGCGGGCGCGTCAACCCCTTGGGCCGTCGAAGGTGACCCATGCCGTGATCCGGCGGAGCAGTGTGCGGTAGGCGTCGCGGTGAGATGTCGCCGTAGTGCTCAGGGTGAGCAGGACCAGGCTCGTGCCATCGGGGTGCGGAACGTGGGCGCAGAGCTGGAGGAGCAGCATCTGCGGCAGACCCGAGCCTGGCCTCGGCGCGCGTAGCGTCTCGCTGAATGCGACGGGGCCGCAGTCGAGTTCGTCGTACGCGATATTCCCATGGCCCTCGGCCGTGGTAACAGCCCTGGCCGCAGTGACACCACGCGGGGCCCACGAGGTGTTCATCCAAGTGATCGTGAAAAATGAGAGCAGAACGCCTCTGTCGTCACTTGCCGTGTCATCGCGATGCAGCCCGAGCGAACAGTGGACAGTTCCTTCCGACCGCAAGGCGCAGAGCATCCGGTGAGCGGTCGTCAGGCTTGTGAGGAACCTTTGGCGCGTCGCCTCGTCCGGCACCGAGCAAAGAAGAGGCGCCACGCCAGCGCTCAGTTCTTATGTCTCAAGTGAGCCCGACGAAGCGGGAAGTGAAGCGACGGGCAGCGATACGAATCCCGGAGGCATGGCGAACCAGATGCCGTCTTCTTCCTCTTCAGCTCCCGCGCCGGGTCGGACGCAGAGATTCTGATCTGTTGCCGTCACGAATGCATCACACGATTTTGATTGAGGTTCATGCTAAACACGCGGGCGCGATACACGGGCCACATATGTGGCGCCGGCCCGGCGGGCACGCTCGCTGTCGACGATGCCGACCTGCCATGCCTGAGGGGTGCGGCCACTGTCGAACACCGAGCGCTGATAGAGAAGATGGAGGCGTTTGGGAGCCTTGCCGCCCCTGGTCGGCGCCGCAACAACTGCCAGGAGGCGCGGATCACCGGCAAACCAGAGAGGTTCGATCTGGGCCCTGCGCCTGGGCTTGGTGCGCGGGCCGTCCATGCGTCTCAGCCACCAGTACGATCGCTGGTGCCTGAGAAAAACCAAGGGAATCTTCTCCTCGAAGTCGTCCGGGTTGCGGAACTCGAACCACATGCCGTCGTCTTGAGCGGCTGGATGCTTTCCGAGGCCGCTCGGTACCCCTTCCAACGATTGCCAGGGGTACTCACGCAGGACGCGTCGCATACGGTCGGCCCAGCGGAAATATGTCAACTGGTTGCAGAGTCGGTAGAAACCGTAGAGAAAAAACGGCATGAAGAGCCAAACGAACCAGTTCGGCGTGTACATAGAGACACCGAGCAACATGAGCCAGCTCGCGGGCCATCCAATGAGCCCCACCACGTTGATGGCCATGTGCTTCACCCAGGCGCGGCGGGTCGGGGCGTGGCCCCAAGCCTGGGTGCTTTCGGTGGAGTTCATAGGAGTGTCGCCTTACGGTTCGATCGAGGTGATCAGTGCTACTGGATCAGGGGCGAAAGATCCGGCTAGCGAGATCGATTGTTTCTCCCACGTTGACCGGCCCGAGAAAGTAGCCATCCATCCCGGTACCGATGTTCGCTGTAGCGTCGTTGTCCATTGCGTCGAAGTTGCTCGCGGCCAGTCCGTAGGACGCGGTGGCGAAACCGGCCCAGGGAGCGGCGGCTTCGGTTGCCTCGACCGTTGGCCTCAGCCGTGGCGCCTTCTCCACGACCCATGTGGTGATCGGGTTGTGCAGATCCGAGAACTCTCGCGCACTCGCCATCGTCTGGTCCCCCGCTGCGACGAGTCTCTGTCCGGCCGTGAGCGCCTCACCTGCTTCCCCGACCCCTCTCATCAGTACGGGTGTGCCCTTCGTGACGGCGCCCAGTCCGGGCAGCATCCCCAAGCCATCCGCGGTCACTGCGACCACGTTGCTCCAGAAATCCGCGTCGAATTCCTGGCGCCGGAACCCGTCCCAGAGCGAGGCACGCACTGCCGGGTCGGCCAGTCTTCCCGCCGCGGCGCCGGCGCTGAGGGCGGACGCAGCCAGCAGCAGTACGGCCGCTGCGGTGCCTCCGGTCGCCATGGTGAGGGCAACGATGCCGACAACGGTCGCGGACCAGGTGAGGATGTCTGGGAGGTTGTCTGTTAGCCAGTTCAGGGTGGTTTTTAGGACGCCTGGGGGGTGGGGGGTCAGTTTTTTTGTTGCTGTTTGGATCTTGGTGGCCCGGTGTCGGGCCTTCTCCTCGTGTTCCTCGGCGAGCTTCCTCGCCCGGCGGATGATGGCGTCCAGGTCGGCCTCGGCGTGCGCGACGGCCGCGTTCGCCTGGGTCAGGGACTTGTGGGCGTCGTCATGGCCGGGGTGGGCCTCCCTGTCCAGGGCCGGGGAACTCCGCGCCCCGGACGCCCGCCCCCTCGCCTTGTCCAGGACGTCCCGGGCGTCCCGCGCGTCCGCGTCCAGTCGGCCCGCCCGGCGTTGGAAGTCGTCGAGTTCACCTTCCCAGCGGACCAGTTGCCCGGCGGCCTTGCGGATGGAGTGCGCGGCGTTCCTGAGATCGAGGGCCAGCGGACCGCCCCGCAGTTCCTCCCGGAAGGCGACCGCTGCGTCACCCTTCCAGTGGCTGCCGTCCATCAACCGCGTCACCAGGCCGTGCGTCTCCTCCAGCACCTCGGCGCACGAGGCCAGCTTCTTGTGAAGGTCACGCACGGAGTGGGTGTCGCCCGGTGCCGGGTCGAAACCAAGGTGCGGGTACGGGTTCGCCTCCGCGCCGGGAGCCGTGGTCACCGTACGGCCCCGCCCGTACCGCGCGCGCCCTTCCTCAGCGCCGCTTCCAGGGCCCGGTCGACCTCCCGGTAACTGTCCTTGCTCTCGCCGATGATCCTCGCCAGCGACTCGGTCTGCTCGCCGATCCGCTCGGTGCCGTACTTCCAGGCCGCCTGGAAGTCCTCGCACGCGGAGTCGAGGTCATCGGTGCCGAGGCCGCTGACCGTCGCGTCGGCCAGCGCCCTGCGCAGGCCCTTCAACGAATCGCTCGACTTGTTCAGCAGCCTCATGAAGTGCTTCAACTCGTCGTCGTCGACGGCCAGTCGATCTGCCATGCGGTCCGCTCCCCTGGTGTGCCCTCGGACGAAGCGGAATCACGCTATCCGCCTCCGCGGCACACCGGCGCGCCCGTTCCCCCCGGTGGGGCAACGGGCGGGCTACGCCTTGACGGCGACACCTCTCACCGGTTGACGGCCTGGATTTCCTGGACGACGACGTTCTGGGTGACGCCGAAAGTGCCCTCCCCGAGATCACCGCCCGCTCCGCCGGTGCCGGTCCAGTGGATCTCCCAGGTGATGGTCGCCTTCAGCGGGTAGGAGCCGTTGCCCGAAGAACGCAGGTACTTCACTCCGCACGGGGGTGTCCGGTCGGACTTGCCCTTGGCGTACGGTTCGCCGATGCGGTGGTTGTTGATCTCACAGACGCCGGACGCGGGGTAGGTCACCGCGTCCGCGGTACCCGGGTCGATCTTGAGCGAGACCGGTTCCGCCGTGGTCGTCGCCTCGATGCCGAGGACCGGAACGGAAGCGGTCACCGATACCGGCCTGAACGTGGCGCCGTCCAGCCAGGCCCAGGTGGGGAGGTTGACCTTCGTCGTCTCCGCGGGGGCCAGGTCCACCGTCGTGCTCGGCACCCGGATCTCGTTGTACGCCAGTTCCGCAAGGATCTCGGGAGTCACGGCGTTCTTGATGTCGGCCGGTGGGGGGTCGCCTTTGTCCACCCAGAAGTAGGGCTCTTTGCACTTGTCCCAGCCCGGCGGGAAGTCCTTGTTGACGTACGAGTCCCACCAGTAGCCGTCGCCGGCCTTGTCCTTGTTGAAGTCCGTGTAGGGGTGGCCCTTGACGTAGCGGTCGCGCTGCTGGGCGTCCCACTCGTAACCCGTCGAGTCGGCGGCCCAGATCGGCTCCAGGTACGCCTTGAGTTGGTCGGGCGTGTACTTGGGCGCGTACCAACAGGCAGGCGGCGTCCAGTTGGTGGTGGACGTCAAGGGCCCCACAGCCCCACCGGCCCCATTCTTGGAACGGTCGTAGACGATGACTCCGGCCTGTGAGCTGATGGTGTCGCCGTCAACACCGCCCGACGTCTCCCCACTGGGCGCGGGCGTCTGGGCACCGCCACCGATCTTGTTGTCGGCCATGGCGGGGACGGCACCCACCACAACCGAGCCGATCAACGACAGCGCGGCCAGCGACCGTGCTGCGACGCTCAAGGCTGGCACTTGGCGCTCCCCCTCTGCGACATGAGCTTCTCGACGGCCCAGACACCCTTGTCGTTCTTCGTCAACTGGCTGCTGTAGAGGACGTAGCTGTTCTTGGTGACTGGGGTCTTGTCGACCTTCTTCGTCTTCAAATAGAGGTCGTACGCCTTACCCTGATCCTCGCAGTAGACGAGCGACGCCGTGTTGCCACCGCTGACGTTCACCACGGGGTTGTAGTAGCGGTAGCTGCCCGTCGTACGAGCCTGTGCCTTGACATACGCCTCAATGAACTGTTGCGTCTGAGCCGCTGCTTCACCCTCGTAATAGAACCTGTAGGCGTCGTCGAGCGCGTTCTGGTTGACGATTGCCAGGTCCACCGCCTTGATGGACTGTTCGCTGTCCGACAGGACCGCGTCCTTGTCCGGGTCGCCCGTCTTCGGCCAGTCGAAGGTGTAGGTCAGATCCGACGGGAGGGTGATCTTCGGGCGGTTTGAGGGGGTTGGGTGGGTGGGGGTTGGGGAGGTGGTTTTTGTGGGGGTGGTGTCTGCGCCGGCGATCTTGTCGTTCGGGGCTGTGTCGTCGTCGTTGCCGCCGCACCCGGCGAGGAGCAGTGCGGCCGTCGCTCCGGCGGCGGCTGTCGTGAGCAGACGGGTGCGGCGGGTCACGGTGGGCTCCTGGTGGGGCAGTTGAGTGGGGCAGTTGAGTGGGGTGGACACGGTAGCCGGATCGGGCGCGGGCACACCAGGGCGATATGACTCGCCCCGCCCGCGCGGCAGGCGCGAAGCGGGGCAAGGGGGACCGATCGGCGTCATCGGCAAGGGCGTTGATGACCGTTCCGTGACATGGCCGGTGCCGTGGGTGGCCGCGCGGTCGGTCAGGCTCTGCGGCGCCCCGCGGAGCGCTTCGCGCCGTTGGGCCACAGCCTCGGGCTCCGCTTCGCCGCGAAGTCCTCGATCCAGCCGAAGGCGAGGATCGCCAGCCCGATCAGCGGCCAGACCAGGAAGAACATCCACAGCATGTAGGTGGAGTCGAGCGCGGCGGTCGCGCGCTCGCTCTGCATGAACGGCAGGTTGTACGCCTGGTCGATGATCGGGACCGTGGCCATGATCAGCAGGTTGTGCCAGAGGTAGATGGTGACCGCGCGGTTGTTGGACAGGGTCACCAGCTTGTCCCAGCGCGCCAGCCGGCCCGGCAGCTCCGACCAGGACGGCGAGTACTGCAACAGAATGACCACAAACCCGAAGGACCACGTCGCCTGCGCCAGCGGGATGTCGTTCAGGTCCCAGCCGTCGGGGCCCAGATGGCCGGAGGCCCACCACAGGCCGAAGGCCATGACCACCGCCGAGCAGGAGACGGCGAGGTAGCGGGGTATGCGCTTGAGCAGTCCTTCGTGGTGGGCGAAGCCCAGGACCCAGCAGCCGCCGTAGACCGCGAAGTCCGTCACCGCGTTGCCGGTCTCGCCGGGGATGGTCACCAGGCCCGTGCTGACGATCGCGGTCAGGCCGAGGGGGGCCAGCAGGGTCGGCCAGGGTGCGCGCCGGAACGCCCACAGGAGCAGCGGGGAGGCCACGACGAACCACAGGTAGGCGCGCAAGTACCAGAGCGGGCCCGCCGCCTGCACCGCCCAGGTGTCCTCCAGCAGGCCCGACTTCGAGCCGATGTGCCAGGGGAAGGGCGGGGCGCCGACCGGGATGATGTAGTCGATCAGCTTGACGAGGCCCCAGGTGCCGCCGTTGTCCGGGTCCTTCACCGGGTTCCAGCCGCCCGCGAACATCATCGCGAGCGCCACCACGCTGAACGCCCAGAGCGGCGGCAGGAGTCGACGGATCCGGCCCCGGATCACGCCGAGCGCGGGGCGTTTGAGCGAGCGTGCCATCAGGGAGCCGGCCAGCGCGAACATCACGCCCATCGACGGGAACAGCACGGTCAGCCAGGCCCAGCCGAACAGGTGGTAGACGACCACGCGGACCAGGGCTATCGAGCGCAGCAGGTCCAGGTAGCGGTCGCGCCCCGAGGACGCCTTGGCCGGCCCGGTCCCAACGGCAGCACCACCGACACCGGCAACACCGGCGATCCCGGTAGCACCGGTCACCCCGGCACCACCGGCGACCCCGGCAGCACCGGCGGCCCCAGAGGCACCGACAGCGCCCACCGCACCGCCCACCCCCGCGACACCGGCCGAAGAGGGCGCGGTTCCGGCCGCGGGGCCCGTCGTCCGCTGCGGCGGAATGCCGTACGACGGCGTCGGCTCCTGGCCCGCGCCGGTCCCGGTCGTGTATCCGTGGGTCATGCCACGGGCCTCCGATCACTGCTGCTGTGCGCCCGCTGGCGCGGCATCGGTCCGCCCGGTGCCTCGACGACGCCCGTGCGGCGCAGCTTCTGCCAGCGCAGCCGGCCGCCGGTGAGCGCCGTGATCCAGGACTGGAGCAGCACGACGTACATGAGTTGGCGGTAGAGGATCTGCTGCAGGGGCAGCGAGATGAGGTGGGTCATGCGTTCGCGGTCCAGGCGGAACGCGTACGCCGCGCACACGGCCTGGATCGCCAGGACGCCCAGCCAGGCCACGACGGTCTTCTGCGTCGGGCCGAAGACCACCCCGTACAGCAGGAAGACGTCGATCAGGGGCGCCAGCAGCGGGGCCACGACCATGAACAGCGACACGAACGGCAGGCCCACCCGGCCGAAGCGGCCCGACGGGCCCCGTTCGACCAGGGCGCGGCGGTGCTTCCAGATCGCCTGCATGGTGCCGTACGACCAGCGGTAGCGCTGCGACCACAGTTGCTGGACCGACTCCGGGGCCTCCGTCCAGGCGCGCGCGTTCTCGGCGTAGACGACGCGCCAGCCGTCCCGGTGCAGGGCCATGGTGACGTCGGTGTCCTCGGCCAGCGTGTCGTCGCTCATGCCGCCGATCCGTTCCAGGGCCGACCGGCGGAACGCGCCCACCGCGCCGGGGATCGTCGGCATGCAGCGCAGGATGTCGTACATGCGCCGGTCGAGGTTGAAGCCCATCACATACTCGATGTGCTGCCAGGCGCCGATCAGCGAGTCGCGGTTGCCGACCTTGGCGTTGCCCGCGACCGCGCCGACGCGCGGGTCGGCGAAGGGCTGCACCAGCTCGCGGACCGTGGCCGGTTCGAAGACGGTGTCGCCGTCCATCATCACGACCAGGTCGTGACGGGCGTTCGCCAGACCGCGGTTGAGCGCGGCCGGCTTGCCCGCGTTCAGCTGCCGTACGACGCGCACATTCGGCAGGCCCATCGCCTCCACGATCCGGGCCGTGCCGTCCGTCGAACCGTCGTCGACGACGATGACCTCGATCGGGTGCTCGCTCGCCATCAGCGAGTTGACGGTGTTCTCTATGCACTTCGCCTCGTTGTACGCCGGGACGATCACCGAGACGGGCTCGGTCACCGGCGGACCCCAGCTGAAGCCCTTGCGGCGCACCCGGCGGGCGTGCAGGCCGGAGAGCAGCAGCATCAGCACGAAACGCCCGATGACCAGGCTGCCGATCACCGCGAGGCCGACGACGAGCACGCCGGTGATGTCGTCCGCGGCGCGCACCAGGAAGATCCACGCCTTGCCCTTCCACAGGTCGACGCCGCTGACCGGGGTGAGCGCGCTGGGCGCGCCGAGTGCTTCGGTCAGGTTGTCGAACCGGTAGCCCTGTTCCTGGAGTTCGGGCAGGAACCGGTCCAGGGCCTGCACGGTCTGGTGGCGGTCGCCACCGGAGTCGTGCATCAGGACGATGGCGCCCTTGCCGTGGTGCGGGGTGGCGCGGCGGATGATCTCGTCGACGCCGGGCTTCTTCCAGTCCTCGCTGTCCGTGTTGTTGACGACGGTGATGTAGCCGCGGCTGCCGATGTACTCGGTGACCGGCCAGGACTTGTTGTCCATGGCGTCGGCGAAGGAGGAGTACGGCGGCCGGAACAGCGAGGTGCGGATCCCGGCGGCCCCGGTGATCGCCAGCTGGTTCTGGGACAGCTCCCAGTCGATGCGCTTCTTCGACTGGTAGGAAAGGTCGGGGTGGTTGAAGGTGTGCAGGCCGACCTCGTGACCCTCGTCGACCATGCGCTTGACCAGCTCCGGGTAGCGGGAGGTCATGGTGCCGGTGACGAAGAAGACGGCGTGCGCGTGGTGCTTCTTCAGTACGTCGAGGACCTTCGGGGTCCAGGTCGGGTCGGGGCCGTCGTCGAAGGTGAGGACCAGGTGGTGGTCGGGGACGCTCAGGCTGCTCGTGCGACCGTCGCGGGTGTCGATGACCGGGCCGCCGTCGATGATTTTCTCCGGTACCCGGTCGGAGGCGGCCTCGGGCTGGATGCGGTGGTCGGCGAGGATCTCGCTGTGGACGTAGCCGCGCAGCATCAGCATCGCGATCAGGGCGACGAGGACGAGCACGGGCAGCAGCAGGCGCATGGGCACACGGCGGCGCCGGGAGCCGTCATCGGCGCCGGGCGCGGCCCGGTGACGGCGGGTGCGAAGTGCCATCAGAGGTTGTGCTCCGGGGACGGGTCGGTGGCGGGCGATGCCGTGGAGCCGGGCTCCTCGGCGATCGGCGCCGGGGCGGGCGAGTCACCGGCCAGCGTGCCGGTGCCGGCGCTGCCTCCGGCCGCGGACTCGGAGGGGTCGGGTGAGGGGCCGTCGGGGTCGACGGGGTCGCTCGGGTCGGGCGAGGCCGAGGGGGGTGGCTCCGTGGAGGGCTTGGGCCCTGCGGTCGAGCCGCCGCCGCTGCCGCCGGCGCCCGAACCGGACGTGGATCTGCTCGCCGTCGGCTGCGGGTCGGTGGCCGTGCCGGTCCTGCCGGGGCTGGTGGTGGCGCCGGGCTGGGCGGCGCCCGTGCCCGGTTCCCGGGTGGTGCCGTTGCTCGCCGTCGGGGTGGGCCCTGGGGTGGCGCTGCCGGTGCCGGTGCTGGAGGGGCTGACGGACTCGGCGGGCATCGGGGAGGTGTCCACCTTGCCCGCCGGGCGGTCGGCGTTCTCGCCCGGCACGGGCAGCCAGGGGGCGTCGGAGCTGCCGGACAGGAGGGTGGCGACGATGACGACGGCGTAGACCGCGCAGGCGAGGCCGACGACCATGCCGAGGCGGCGGAAACGGCGGCTGCGGCGTCCCGACTCGTCGACGAAGACCGGTCCGTCGGAGCCGTCCTGGCCGCCGGAGGGGCGGGCGCCCTCGACCGGGTGGAGCCGGGCGTCGCCCAGCTGTACGGCATCGAGCTGGACCGTCACCTCGTGCGGATCGTGGGACGGGTCCGCGGTCGGCGCGCCGCCCTCACCTCCGGTCGAGAGGGCCGAGAGGGAGGTGTCCCAGGGGTCACGCAGCGCCCCCGAGGGCGCCGTGGCACCGGCCGTACGGGCGCGCCTGGCGGAACCCGCACCCCGCGCGCGGCCCGCGGAACCGGCCGGACCAGGGTCCTGAGCGAGCCCCGCGGAACCGGCGGAGCCGGACGCTCCAGAGTCCCGCACGAGCCCCGCGCGACCGGCAGAACCGGCGGAGCCTATGGCGGACCCGGCGGAGCCGCCGGCGGAACCGGCCGAACCCGCGGAGCCGGCGGCCGCGCCGGGACGACCGGACGCCCCGCCGGGCCAGGCCGGGCCGCCCGCTCCGGTCGCGGGCAGCACCGCGGTCTTTTCGGCATCGGATATGAGCCGGCCGCGCCCCGCACCCGCAATAGCTTCGGTCCCGGCCTTGGTCCCGGTCCCGGTCTCCGGAACCTCGCGCTCCTGCGCCGTCCCGCCGTGGGATCCGTCGTCCGCCGTCCCGCCGTCGGACCCGTCGTCCGGGCCTGCGCCGGACCGGACGTCCGGCCCTGCACCGGACCGGCCGCCGGATTCACTGACGAACCGGTCGGCGGACCGGCTGCCGAACCAGCCGTCGAACGCATCGTCAGGCCCACTGTCTGGACCCCGGTCCGCGCGGAGGGCGGTCGTGCTTCCTATCTCCGGGTATGCCCGAGTCTCCGGGAATGCCCGGGTATCGCCCCCGGTCACGGGAAGGTTCCGGGTCGTCGCTGCGACGTCGGACCGTTCCGGTTGGGCGTCTTCTCGCCACTTCTTCACGCGCGCACATCCCCCCACGGGACAGTTCCGGGTGCGCTCACGACACCGAGCACCCGTCGATCGAACCGAGCCCCCACCCGGCCCGAGCGCCCCCTTTACCACAGCATGCTCGGGGCCACGAATGTAGCGTACGCGAAGGATGTGTGGTCACCGCGTATCAGTTCCTGGCACACATCACTTCCTGATCCATGGCCGAAATCCATCCCTCGGCGGGCCGCCGCAGCCACCCCTCCGCGGCGGCGACCTCGGCCGCCGCCCGCCGAAGCGCGTCGAATCCAGGATGGACCAGCCCCTTTCGCCACACGAGTGACACGGGCGAGAGCGGGACAGGATCGACGAGTGGGCGTATAACCGTGCGGGGCATGGCCGGAAAGCCCACCACGGCGAGAATCGGGTTCCGCGTCTTCGCCATCACCCGCTCGAACTCCTCGTCCCCGACGGCCGGCGGAAGAGGCGGCGCGAGCCGGATGTCCCACCCCTGGAAGAGGCAACGCGCGAGGTCGGTCCACTCGGGGGTGCGCGGATTGCCGGCCCCGGCGTACACGGTCTCGCCCGCGAGCGCGGCCATCGGCACCGCCTCCAGCGGGGCCAGCGGATGGTCGTCGGGCAGTACCAGGGCCATGGGTTCATAGCGGACCGGCTGCTGTTCGAGTCCGGCCCGCAGCACCGGGCCGAGGCCGGCGAACCGGCCGAAGGAGGCGTCGAGCCGGCCCGCGAGGAGTTCGGCCGCCGCCCCGGTCAGCCCGCTCTCGTAGCGGGCCATCAGCTCGTGTTCCGGGGCCAGCTCGCGGGCCCGGTGCAGCACCCGGCGGCCGGTGGCCAGGCCCGGCAGGTTCAGGTCGACCAGCAGGGGCCGGGCCCGGCCGGCGGCTGCGAGCAGGTCGTCCTGGGCGGCGAGCACCCGACGGGCGTACGGCAGCAGGCGCGCGCCGTCGGCGGTCAGCGTCACCTGCCGCGTCGTACGCAGGAACAGCTCGGCGCCCAGCTCCCGTTCCAGCCGCCGCACGTCCCGGCTGAGCGCCTGCTGGGCGACATACAGACGGGCGGCGGCCCGGGTGAAGTGCAGTTCCTCGGCGACGGTGACGAAGGCGCGCAGAAGGCGGGGGTCGAGGTGGGCGGGAGCGGGCACCTGCGGAATCTACAACGGATGTGCGTGAATCCGCCCCGAACAGGTGTTGGACCCCGCGGCCACCCCCGGACGACGGTAACCCCATGCCACCGCCCCCCGCCGAACCCCAGACCGACCCGTCCCCCAAAGCACGGCCTGAGGCGCGCCCGCAGCCGGCCGCCGCGGCGCTGCCTCGGCAGCAGACGGAAGCGGCCCGCGACGCACCCGCGAAACCCGCGACGCCCTCCGCATCAGGGCCCGCAGCACCCCGCACGGCACCCGCTGCGCCACCGGCCCGAACAGCCCCCGAGCCCGTGACTCACCCCTCCAGCCGGACAACCACCCAAGCCCCCGCCAGAACACACACCGACCCCTCCCCCGAAGCACCACCCGAGCCCCCCACCCACACCCGCACCCACGCCCCCACCCGGACAACCACCTCACCCCCCGCCACGCCCCACCCCGACCCCTGGTCCCAGCAGGCCGGCCCAACCCCCGTCAAGGCGACCCCCCTGGCCCCCTACCGTCGTCTCTTCGCGCGTCCCGGGGTCCGGGCCACCGGCGGAGTACTCCCGGAACGGCCCGCTCGGCCTGCCCGACGGCGTCCATCTGGAGGGTCTGAAGGACTTCTGGCAGCGCGTCGACTACGGCCAGAAGCTCCTCAACTCCGTGCTGATCAGCGGCTCGGTGGCGGTCCTCGCGGTCGTCGTGTCGGTGCTCAACGCCTATGCGATCGGCATCGGCCGGATCAAGGGCCGTACCTGGGTGCTGGCGTTCTTCGTGCTCGCGAACGTGCTGCCGCAGGAGGCGCTGGTCTATCCGCTCTACTACCTGAGCAAGCAGGCGGGCCTGTACGACACCCGGATCGGCGTGATCATCGTGTTCACGGTGATCCAGGCGGCCTTCGGCACATATCTGCTGTCCTCGGTGCTGTGCCGGTTCCCGCGGGAGATCATCGAGGCGGCCCGCATCGACGGGGCGAACACATGGCAGGTGCTGTGGCGGATCGTGGTCCCCGTCAGCCGGCCCACCCTCGGCGTGCTCCTGGTGTTCTTCTTCGTCTGGACCTGGAACGAGTTCCTGCTCCCCCTGGTCATGCTGGTCTCCAGCGACAACCAGACCGTGTCGGTGGCGCTCGGCGTCCTACAGGGCCAGCGTCTGATGGACGCCACCATGACCAGCGCGGCGGCCCTGCTCGGTGTGCTGCCGGCGGTCGTCTTCTTCCTCGTCTTCCAGCGCACGCTCATCCGCGGGCTCGCCGCGGGTGCCGTCAAGTAGGGAGCCCCTGTGAAGTTCACCGACGGCTACTGGCTGTTGCGCGAGGGCGTCACCGCGGCCCACCCGGTCGAGGTCCTCGACGTCACCGCCGCTGGGGACACCCCCTGCGGGGGAGGCACGCTGGAGATCCACGCGCCGACCCGGCCCGTCCGCCACCGTGGCGACCTGCTGACGGGACCGGTCGTGACGATCAGCGTCCATGCCCCGCTGCCCGATGTCATCGGCATCACGTTCACCCATTTCGAGGGCGGGCAGCCGCGCACCCCCCGGTTCGAGGTGCGGCGGCAAAAGTGCGCGGCGCAGGTCTCGTACGACGACGAGCACGCGCTGCTCACCTCCGGCACCCTGTCGGCCCGGGTGGCCCGCACCGGCCCCTGGCGGGTCGACTTCCTGGCCGGCGGGCGCACCCTGACCGGCAGCGGCGCCAAGGGCATGGGCATCATGCGGGATGCGACCGGCGCGCACTATCTGCGCGAGCAGCTGGACCTCAGGGTGGGCACGGGCGTCTACGGTCTCGGCGAGCGTTTCGGGCCGCTGGTCAAGAACGGCCAGGTCGTCGACATCTGGAACGCCGACGGCGGCACGGCCACCGAACAGGCATACAAGAACGCCCCGTTCTATCTCACCGACGCCGGCTACGGCGTCTTCGTCGACCATCCGGGCAAGGTGTCCTTCGAGGTGGGTTCGGAGTCCGTGTCCCGGGTCCAGTTCAGCGTCGAGTCACAGCAGTTGACGTACTACGTCATCCACGGCCCGGATCTGCTGGTCGCGCCGGTGTTCAGCGACGAGGGGGATGTGACGTACTACGTGCCCGAGGGCACCTGGACCCGCTTCGCCGACGGGCGGACGGTGACCGGGCCGCGCTGGGTGCGCGAGCGGCACGGCTTTCTGAGTGTGCCGCTGCTCGTGCGGCCGGGCGCGGTGATCCCGGTGGGCGCGGTGGACGACCGGCCGGACTACGACCACGCCGACGGGGTCACACTGCGCGCGTTCCGGCCGGCGCGCGGCGCACCGGTGACGGTGCGGGTCGGGGACATGACCTTCACCGTCGTACGGGAGGGCGACACGCTGCGGGCCTCGGCCGGCGATCCCTCGCGGCCCTGGGCGCTCGCGGCCGGGGAGCGGACCGCGCGGGCCGGGGCCGGTACCGGGTTCCTCACGGTGGAGCTGGGCTGACGCAGGAACGTGACAACGACGAAGGCGATGTGCGCCCGCGCAGTCCGCGGGCGCACATCGCCTGTCGTGTGTGTGGAGATGGCGGGAATCGAACCCGCGTCCAACGGTGCGGAATCAGGGCTTCTCCGTGTGCAGTCCGCTGCGCTTTTCTCAGCCCCGGAGATCACGCGGACAAGTCTCCGACGGGCTCAGTCACTGTTTGGTTTCCCTCTTCACCCCGTGACCGGGATCGAGGTTTAGTCCCCTAGCTGATGCCAGGATCCGGGTCGGGAACAGCCCCGGGCTGACACTCCCTTTAGTAGGAGGCTCGCTCTTGCTGCCTATCAGGCAGCGAGGGCGAAGGCCTGCTGGGAGGAATCGCGCTTGGTATTGGCGATTATTTTTTTCGGCCTGTGGTTTACGAGATCATGGCCGCTTCCTCGACACGCTTCCCCTGCTTCGACAACCGCTGTCGAAACCGATCATCCCCATATTGACTTTTCAAGTCATGCACCCGCCCCGGGGTGCGCTGCCATCGTACGTGACCAACGCACCCGCATGCCAGCGTATTCCCGCCGGCCGGTCAGGACTGGCCGCGCTGCTTGCGCCGGGCCGCCGCCATCGCGCGGTCCGCCTCGCGCCGGTCCTGCTTCTCGCGCAGCGTCTGGCGCTTGTCGTACTCCTTCTTGCCCCTGGCGAGCGCGATCTCGATCTTGGCCCGGCCGTCCTTGAAGTACAGCGCGAGCGGCACGATCGTGTGACCCGTCTCCTGAGCCTTGGACTCCAGCTTCTCGATCTCCTCGCGGTGCAGCAGCAGCTTCCGCTTGCGGCGGGCGCTGTGGTTGGTCCAGGTGCCCTGGGTGTACTCCGGCACATGCACGTTGTACAGCCACGCCTCGCGCGCGTCGAGCTGCACGAAGCCGTCGACCAGCGAGGCCCGTCCCTGGCGCAGCGACTTCACCTCGGTCCCGGTGAGAACCAGGCCGGCCTCGAAGGTGTCGAGGATGTGGTAGTCGTGCCGCGCCTTCTTGTTCTGCGCGATCAGCTTGCGCCCTTTTTCCTTAGCCATAGTGCCGACCATTTTCGCACCATGGAGGGGGTGTGGGGGAAGCCGATAAACCGCGGCGCTACGAGGGGTCGCCGAGCCCGCTGAGCACGGTCTCGGCCCGCTCCAGCGCCCGCCGGCCGGCCACCAGGTCGGGGGTGATGCCCCGGCCGTCGACGGTGTGCCCGGAGGGGGTGCGGTAGTGGCCGACGGTCAGCTCGGCGACGGAGCCGTCGGGCAGCCGGGTCGGCATCTGGATCGAGCCCTTGCCGAAGGTGCGGGAACCGACCACGACCGCGCGGCCCCGGTCCTGGAGGGCGCCGGTGAGCAGTTCGGCCGCGCTCATCGTGCCGCCGTCGACGAGCGCGACCAGGGGTCTGGTGGTGTCGCCGCGGGCCTCGGCGTGCAGGGCGCGCTGCTCGCCGTCGACGTCGTAGGTGGCCACGAGTCCGCCGTCGAGGAAGGCGGAGGCCGCGGTGACGGCCTCGGTGACCAGGCCGCCGGAGTTGCCGCGCAGATCGAGGACGATCCCGGCGCCGGCCGGGGTCTGCCGCACGGCGCTGCGCACGACGTCGCCCGCGCCCTTGGTGAAGGCGTCGATCCTGATGACGGTGACGCCCGCGGAGAGCCTGCGGACGGTCACGGAGTCGGTGGACAGCCGGGCCCGGCGCAGGGTCTCGCTCCAGGTGCGCGCGCCGCGCTCCAGGCCGAGCCGGACGGCGGTGCCCGCGGGGGCGTCCAGCGCGTCGCCGCGCAGCAGGGCGACCACCTCGGTGACCGGCCGCCCGTCGACCGCGGTGCCGTCGACGCTGCGCAGCCGGTCGCCCTTGCGGATCCGGGCGGTGGCCGCGGGCGACCCGGACTGCACCTTGGTCACCTCGATACGGCCGTCGCCCGCGCGCCGCGCCCACAGGCCGACGCCGGTGTACTGGCCGTCGAGTGCCTCCTTGAACTCCTGGTACTCGCCCTGGGAGTAGACGGCGCCCCAGCGGTCCCCGCTGCGGCTCACCGCGCGTTCGGCCGCCTCCATGGGGGACTTGCCGTCGGCCATGGCCTCGGCGGCGGCCTTCTGGACGGCCTCGGGCCGGACGGTCGCGCGGGCCGCGCCCTGGAAGGCGGCCCCGCGGCCGGAGCCGGCGGGGTCGGGGAAGGAGCCGGTCGCGGCACCGGTGACGAGCGCACCGGCGAAGACCAAGGTCAGGGCCGCCCCACGGCGGAAGCGGCGGGACTGACAGAAGGGGTCGCTGCCTGACATGCCGGTGAGTCTAGGACAACGCGAAGGGCCGTACGGCCGGTTGACCTCACGGCCCTCTTGGCGTGCGTCACACCTTCAGGTACTTGCGCAGCGCGAAGAAAGCGGCAAGTGCGGGCATCAGCAGGCTCGCCGCGAGGATCAGCGGGAGCTTGGTGAACACGGCGTCCCAGCCGACGAAGTTGATCAGGTTCAGCTTGGATGACAAGGCCATGCCGTGGTCGACGGTGAAGTACCGCCCGACCACGAGGAAGACGCAGGCCAGAGCGCCGCCGATGAGCCCGGCGACCGCGGCCTCCATGATGAACGGCGCCTGGATGTAGAAGCCGGAGGCGCCGACCAGCCGCATGATCCCGGTCTCACGCCGTCGGCTGAACGCCGAGACGCGCACCGTGTTGACGATCAGCAGCAGGGCGACGACCAGCATCAGCGCCATCACGCCGAGCGCCGCGCTGTTCATCAGATTGAGCAGGCCGAACAGGTTGTCCAGAATCCCCTTTTGGTCCTGCACCGACTGCACGCCGTCACGCCCGTTGAAGGCGGTCGCGATGACCTGGTACTTCTCCGGGTCCTTCAGCTTGATCCGGTACGACTCCTGCATCTGGTCCGGGGTGAGCGAACTGGCCAGCGGGGAGTCGCCGAACTGCTGCTTGTAGTGCTTGTACGCCTCGTCCTGCGACTCGTAGGTGACCTTCTGGACGACCGCCATCTTCTGCAGGTCGGCGAGGATCTGCTTCTTCTGGTCCTCGGTGGCCGCGCCCTTGGCGCAGTTGGGGTCCGACTCGGCGTCACTCTTGTTGCAGAGGAAGATCGAGACGTTGACCTTGTCGTACCAGTAGCCCTTCATGGTGGTCACCTGGTCGCTCATCAGCAGCGAGCCGCCGAACAGGGCCAGGGACAGGGCGACGGAGACGATGACGGCGAAGGTCATCGTCAGATTGCGGCGGAGACCTACACCGATCTCCGACAGTACGAACTGGGCGCGCATGGCGTCGGATCAAGCCTTTCCGTGGAACTTGTGCGGTGTCAGTGCTGGTAGCCGTAGACGCCGCGGGCCTGGTCGCGCACGAGGCGTCCCTTCTCCAGCTCGATGACGCGCTTGCGCATCTGGTCCACGATGTTCTGGTCGTGCGTCGCCATCACCACGGTCGTGCCGGTCCGGTTGATCCGGTCGAGCAGCTTCATGATGCCGACGGAGGTCTGCGGGTCGAGGTTGCCGGTGGGCTCGTCGCAGATGAGCAGCTTGGGCCGGTTGACGAAGGCGCGCGCGATGGCCACGCGCTGCTGCTCACCACCGGACAGCTCGCCGGGCATGCGTTGCTCCTTGCCGCCGAGCCCGACGAGGTCGAGCACCTGCGGCACGGACTTGCGGATCTCTCCGCGCGACTTGCCGATGACCTCCTGGGCGAAGGCCACGTTCTCCGCGACCGTCTTGTTCGGCAGGAGCCGGAAGTCCTGGAAGACCGTTCCGAGCTGGCGCCGGACCTGCGGCACCTTCCAGTTGGATACGCGCGCGAGGTCCTTGCCCAGGACATGCACCTGGCCGTGGCTGCACCGCTCCTCGCGGAGGATCAGCCGCAGGAAGGTGGACTTTCCGGAGCCGGAGGACCCCACGAGGAAGACGAACTCGCCCTTCTCCACTTCCAGGGACACGTCCCTGAGCGCGGGGCGGGTCTGCTTGGGGTAGACCTTGGAGACATTGTCGAATCGGATCACGGATGCACCACGGGTCGCCGGGGGTAGATGTGCGTGACCATACGCGAACCCGGCGGGCGAGCGCAGGCGCCGGACGAGGTTGTGCGGAGCTTGTACATTTTTGTGCCGGGTATCGGGGGTGTACTGCCGGGTATCGGGCTCGTACGTGGGACCGCCGGGTGCCGGTGACCCGCGCACGCTTCGCGGGAACCTGGCACAGTGGTGAGGGGAACGTTCTCGTTCCCGTAGGCGTTGTTCGGTTGACGGCCGGTGCAAGGAGGGCGAGCGCATGACGTACGACCGGTTGGTGTGCGCGAACTGCGCGGCGCCCGTGAGCGAAGGCCGGTGCCCCGTGTGCCGGGCCAACCGCGAGCGGCTGCAGCAGCAGGGCTTCTTCCAGGACGGCTTCCTCGCCGGTCTGAACCCGATGGCGCTGATCGCGCTGCTGGCGGTGCTGATCGCCGCGGTGGCGCTGGTGGCGCACCAGACCGCGTGAGCGGACCACAGAGCGGCTGAGGACGGCCGAAGGGCCCGGAGCGGCAGGCGGCAGGCTCCGGGCCCTTCGTCATGCATCACACATACGAACCGTGTGAGCCCGACCACTGTCCTTCGCGCTCAGGCGGCGGTGCCGCCCCGACCGCCCGCGAGGCGCGGCAGGACGCGGAAGGCGACACCACCGGCGATCATGGTGGCGGCGCCCGCGATCAGGAACGCGGTCTGCCCGGCACCCGTCTCGGCCAGCTCGTCGCCGCTGCCCTGGGCCTGGGCGCCGGCGGCCGGGGTGTCCGAACCGGTACTGGTCAGGGCGGAGGAGCCGCCCTCCTGGGCCGAGCTGCCGGAGCCGCCCTTGGGGTCGGTGTTGCTGTTGCCGCCGCTGTTTCCGTTGCCATTGCCGTTCCCGTTGCCATTGCCGTTGCCGTTCCCATTGCCGTGGGTCGGGGCGGAGGTGGGCTCCTCGGTCGGCTCGGTGGGCTCCTCCGTGGGCTCGGTGGGCTCCTCCGTGGGCTCCGTCGGCTCGTTCGAGGGCACGGAGGTCTCCGGCGGCGACTCCGGGGTGGTCGGGATGCCGGTGTCGGTGGGGTCCGGGCTCGGCGACTCGTCGGCGGCGCAGAGGACGCCGAGCAGGCAGTCCTCCGACTCGCTGGCGGAGGCGGCGCCGGCCGCCGTCAGCGAGGCGCCGGCCGCGATCACGGCACCGGCCGCGATCCGCGCGATCCGGATCCGCGTCTTCTTGGTCATCTGGTTGCTACCCCCAGTAGCTGATGTCAGTGTGCGGCGCATGGGGCCGGCCGTGATCGACGGGGGTAGCCGGTGAAGTCCGTGTCCAACAAGTCCTTCACGCCCCCCGGTTCACATGCGCCCCAGAGATACGCATGGCACGGTTCACCCTTCCGATTTTCCAAGGAATCGTCAAGGCCGTTGCGTGCGCAATGTCCAGCGTCAGGGCATTTACGGGGAGTTGGCGCCTGTGACTGTGATGTAAAACCCGGACAAATGACAACTGCCGCCCCAAGGACGGCAGTTGTCATGGTCGACTTGGCTGCTTCGGTTACTTCTCCTGCTGCTTGCGCCAGCGAATCCCGGCCTCCAGGAAGCCGTCGATCTCACCGTTGAACACGGCCTCCGGGTTGCCGACCTCGAACTCCGTGCGCAGGTCCTTGACCATCTGGTACGGGTGCAGCACGTACGAACGCATCTGGTTGCCCCAGGAGTTGCCGCCGTCGCCCTTGAGGGCGTCCATCCTGGCCTGCTCCTCCTGCCTGCGCCGCTCCAGCAGCTTGGCCTGGAGAACGTTCATCGCGGTGGCCTTGTTCTGGATCTGCGACCGCTCGTTCTGGCAGGAGACCACGATGCCGGTGGGGAGGTGGGTGATGCGGACCGCGGAGTCGGTGGTGTTGACGCCCTGACCGCCCGGGCCGGAGGACCGGTACACGTCGATGCGCAGCTCGGACTCGTCGATCTCGACGTGGTCGGACTGCTCGACGACGGGCAGGACCTCGACGCCGGCGAAGGAGGTCTGGCGGCGCCCCTGGTTGTCGAAGGGCGAGATGCGCACCAGCCGGTGCGTGCCCTGCTCCACGGAGAGGGTGCCGTAGGCGTAGGGGACCTGCACGGCGAAGGTGGTCGACTTGATGCCGGCCTCCTCCGCGTACGACGTCTCGTAGACCTCGGTCTTGTATCCGCGCTGCTCGGCCCAGCGCAGATACATGCGCTGGAGCTTCTCGGCGAAGTCGGCCGCGTCGACGCCGCCGGCCTCGGCGCGGATGTTGACGAGCGCCTCGCGCGCGTCGTACTCCCCGCTGAGCAGCGTGCGGACCTCCATCTCGTCCAGCGCCTTCCTGACCTCGGTCAGCTCGGCCTCGGCCTCGGCGCGGGTGTCGGGGTCGTCCTCGGCCTCGGCCAGCTCGAAGAGCACGCCGAGATCGTCGATCCGGCCGCGCAGCGCCTCCGCCTTCCTGACCTCGGCCTGGAGGTGGGAGAGCTTGCTGGTGATCTTCTGCGCCTCGTCCGGGTTGTCCCACAGGGACGGCGCCGCCGCCTGCTCCTCAAGCACGGCGATGTCGGCCCTCATCCTGTCGAGGTCCAGGACGGCCTCGATCGACTCCATGGTCGAGGAGAGGGACTTCAGCTCTTCGGATACATCGACGACTGCCACGCCTCCAGACTAACGGCAATGGCAACCGGCCTCGCCCGCCCGGCACCCTCCGCCCGACCGAGCCCACGGAGCGATCGTGCACGTGTGCGCGTCCTGCCGGGCACCGTCACGATGCGGCAGCGAGCCGGCGGTGCGCCGAAACCACCCGCCCGACCACACCCCCGGCCCGGACGGCCGACGGCACAACACGGCCCACCCGGCGGAGCGCCCCGTGGGCAACCTCACGGCTGCCGTACGCCCATGCGTCTCCCGGCTGAGGCCGTCGCGGCACGGCAACGGCCCCGGCGAGCGGCGGCACAAGTCGGCCCACCCGGCGAAGCCCCCCGTGGGCAACGTCACCGCATCGCGGACCCGGCGCGGCAACCAGCCCGAGGCACACCGCACCACACACCCGACCACAACGCCAGCCCCGAAAGGCCGACGCGACCCCACCGACGGCGCACCCCGTGAGGACCGTCACGACATCGCCGACGCGTACATGCCCGACCCGGCACCCGCCCCGACCCACACCCGAAACCCCCCGACCGCCCACCACCCCGCCCCAGACAGCCGACGACAGAACACGACCCAACCCGCAGAGCACGCCCACTACACACCCGACCACGACGCCGGCCCCGGAAGGCCGACGGCACAACGCGGCCCCACCCGCAGGGCACACCGTGGGGAACGTCACCCGGTCGTCTGCGTGGCCTGACCCCACGCCGCCGCGGCGCGGTGGCGAGACCGGCGTGCGACGGACCCCCGACTGACCACAGGCCCGGCACCGAACAGCCAGCGGCACAGCGCGGCCCAACCCGCGGAGCGCACGTCAGGGTGTGGTGGAGGTGTGCGGGGTCTGTGGGGTGGCGCCCGCGTCGTCGCCCGAGGTGGCCAGCCAGGTGCCGACGCCGATCGCCGCCGCGAGCAGCGCGCCCGCCACTCCCAGCGTCACCCGCCGGCGCCGGGCCGCCGCGCGGTGCCGGGCCGACCCGGGGCGCGCGGCGCCGGAGGCGCGGGGCACGCGCGCGGTGCCCCGGGCGCCGCCCGCCAGCTCGTCGGCTCCCGGCACCCGCATCGAGGTGTGGGTGTCCCGGTTGGAGTCCGGCTGCGCGCCGGGGACCAGCGACACCGAGCCGCGCCTGCGCGCCCGCTCGCCGGGCGCCGGTGCCGCCGCCGAGGGCCCGGCGGCCTGCGGCGCCGGCTCCGCGTCCGGCTCGTCCACGTCCAGCGGCGGCATCCCGGCCAGCTGGGGCAGCTGCTCCCGCAGCCGCGCCGCCAGCTCGGAGGCCCGCAGCCGCGAGGCGGGCGCCTTCGCCAGGCACTGTACGAGCAGCTGCCACAGCTCGTCCGGGATGCCCGGCAGCGGCGCGACCGTCTCGGTCACGTGCCGGCGCAGCACCGCGCCCGGGTGGCCGCCGCCGAACGGGGTGAACCCGGCCAGCAGCTCGTACAGCACGGTCGCGAGGGCGTAGATGTCGACGGCGGCCCGCGGCGGCAGGCCCTCCACGATCTCCGGTGCCAGATAGTCCGGGGTCCCGATGATCTTCGTGGCGCGGGTCCGCTTGGGGGTGTCGATCAGCTTCGCGACCCCGAAGTCGGTCAGCAGCGCGGGGTGCGCACCGCCGGGTCCGAGCGGCCCCTGCATGTCCAGCAGCACGTTCTCGGGCTTGACGTCCCGGTGCACCACCCCGGCCGCGTGTGCCGCCGCCAGTGCCTCCGCGACGTCCGCGACGACGGCGACCGCGGCCTCGGGGGCGAGCCGCCGCTCCCGCTCCAGGCGGGTGCGCAGGTCGGTGCCGCGGACCAGGTCCATGACGAGGGCCAGGTCGTTGCCGTCGACGACGAGGTCGCGCACCGAGACGATGTTGGGGTGTTCCAGGCCGAGCAGCGCCGTGCGCTCCTGCACGAAGCGTGAGACGAGTTCCTGGTCGGACGCGAGGTCCTCGCGCAGCAGCTTGATGGCGACGGGCCCGTCCGGTCCCTCGCCCAGCCACACCGTGCCTGCGCTGCCCCGTCCCAGGATCTGGTTCGCGGTGTACCGGCTGCCGATCTTCCGTGCCAAGACTGCTCCTACAGACGCGTGTTGCCGCTAAAGCTACGCGTCCGGGGAGCCAACCTTCACCGCGGCGGCCGAAATCACCCGTCAGGTGTCGACAAATCCCCAGACCGAGCTCCAGTTGCCGCAGACCGAGCCCTAGTTGCCCCCGGAGCCGCCGCCCAGGTCCTTGATCCAGCCGGTCACCGTGCCGAACCAGTCGCTGAGCTGTGCCCAGTAGCCCTTGCCGGTCCCGATCCAGTCCTGGAGGGGGCTCAGCTCCCACACCAGCCAGCCCGCCACGAACAGGATGACGATCGTGAACAGGCAGCCCTTCAGACAGCCGAGCCCGGGGATCTTCATCGGGTTGGCGCTGCGCTGCCGCGGCTGCCGGGGCTGCCGCGGCTCGGGCGCCGGCCGCCGCGGCTCCGCCGGTGCGGGCGGCGCGTACCGCTCGGGCCGCGGCGCCGCGTACGGCTGCGGCTGGTACTGCTGCTGGCGCCCGTGGCCGCCCGGGGGCCGCTGCCGGTGCTGGGGCGGGGGCTGCTGCTGCGGCCGGGCCACCTGGCGCTGGGGGCGGCGGCGCAGCGGGTCCTGGTCCGGGTCGAGGTACTGGACCTGCGTCTGATCGTTGCGGTCGCGGGCGGCGCGCAGCTGGTTCTGCCAGGGGTGCGGCTGCTCGGGCTGCTGCCCCTGCTGCCCGGGCTGGTCCGGCCGTCCCGGGGGCATCGGCGGCATGACGGCGGTCGGGTCGGCAGCCCCGGTGTTCGGCAGCACCGCGGTGGGATCGGCGGCGCCCGCCGGACCGCCGGTGTGCGGCAGCACGCTGGTCGCGGCGTTGGGGTCGTACGCCCCCGCGGCGGCGCCCGTCGGCAGCACCTGGGTCGGGTCGGCGGCCCCGGGCACGCCCGGTACGGCGGCGGGCGCCGGGTCGGGGGCCAGCAGGGCGCCGACGCCCTCGGCGGCGGCGATCTGGGCGGAGTTCGCGTGTACGCCGATGCCCTCGGCGACGACCCGCAGGCCGCGCGCGAGGTTCTCGGCGCCGGGCCGCTCGTCGGGGTTCTTGCGCAGACAGCGCTCCATGACCGTCCACAGCGGGTCGGGCACGGTGGACGGGCGGCGCGGCTCGGCGCTCAGGTGCTGGTGCAGGACTTCCAGGGCGGAGCCGCCGGAGAACGGCGGACGGCCGGTGACCAGCTCGTACAGCAGGATGCCGGCGCCGTAGATGTCGACGGCGGAGGTCTGCGGGCGGCCCTCGGCGGACTCCGGCGCGATGTACGCGGGCGTGCCGACGAACTCGTGGGTGCGGGTCAGGCCCGGGGAGTCGGCCAGGCGGGCGATGCCGAAGTCCGTCAGCAGCGGGTTCATCCGGCCGTCGCGCTGCTGGAGCAGCACGTTGGCGGGCTTCAGGTCCCGGTGGACGACGCCGTCGGCATGGCTGGCCGCGAGCGCGTCGGCGACCTGGGCGGTCAGCAGCGCGGCGGCCACGGGCGTGAACGGGCCGTTCTCGCGCAGGTAGCGGTGCAGGTCGGGGCCCTCGACGAGGTCCATGACGAGGGCGAGCAGATCGCCCTCGACGACGAGGTCGCGCACCCGGACGATGTTCGGGTGGGTGAGCCGGAGCAGGACGGAGCGCTCCCGCAGAAACCGCATGACGATGTCGGCGTCGCTCGCCAGTTCCTCCTTGAGGACCTTGATCGCGACGGTCTCGCCCGGCTGGCCGGGCACGGCAGCCTCGGCGCCCGCCGTCTCTCGCTGGCGGGCTCGCCAGACGGTGCCTGTGGCGCCGCGTCCGAGCGGCTCCTCAAGCAAGTACTTGCTGCCTACCGGCCGCACGTCATGCGCTCCCTGCTGCTTGCTGGTGTTCCGATCCACTGTAGTGCCGCCCTCGGGGGCGCCACATGAGCGTTCCCGTCGCTGTCCGAGGGAAAGACGCTCCCCTCGTTCTCCTGGTTGCCGAAACGCTGCCGAACCGGGACAGGGCCGATCTCAAATGAACAACCGCGGGGCACCGGTCAGCCACTTTTGTGGTACCGCTCAGGCACTTTTGAGGTACCGGTCGGGCACTTTTGGGGGCAGAGCCGACCAATCAAGATCACTTATCACCGGGCCGCGGGCGCGTTGCCGGTGACAGGTGCGAGGATGCCTGCAGTACTGGCCGACGTGCTCGTGTGGGGTGGGGGAGCCCGCGCCCGTGCAGAAGGGACCGCTGACGGCGATGCAGATCCGGCTGACCGTCGTAGACCCGCTGGGCCCGTTCCCGCAGGGGGGTCGCGCCGCGCGCCGCGACGTGCTGGTCACGGCGCCCGCCGGCACCGCCCTGGCGGCGGTGACGTCGGCGCTCGCCTCGACGGTCGCCGGCGACGGGGGCACGGCCCGTGACACCGCGAACGCCCCGGTCGTGCTGTACGCCGGCGACGAGCGGCTGGACACCCGGCGCTGCACCCTCGGTGAGCCCCCGCTGGTCGACGGTGCCGTGCTGGCCCTGGGCGCGCCCGCCGAGCCGGAGCCCCATCCGGAGCTGGACGACGCCGCGACGCAGCTGCATGTGGTCGCGGGGCCGGACGCGGGCGGGGTCCATCTGCTGCACGGCGGCCGGATCACCGTGGGCCGTTCCGCCGACGCCGACATCCCGATAGACGACCCCGACGTCTCCCGCCTGCACTGCGCCGTCACGGTCGTCGGCGACGGCCGTGTCTCGGTCGCCGACCTCGGCTCCACGAACGGCACGGCGCTGGACGGCGTGCGGGTGGCGGACCGCCCGGTCCGCTTTGCGCCGGGCGCGCTGCTGCGGATCGGCGAGTCCACCCTGCGGCTTACTCCGTCCGGGGGGCCGAGGGCCCTGATGCGGACGGCTCCCGACGGCGAGGGCTGTGTGCGGGTGACCCCGCGCACTGAGCACGCGACGGACGCCGGGGATGCCGAATACGTCGACTACGCCGACTACGCCGAGTACGCAGCCGGGGCCGGGGACACCGGCCTCGCGGGGTACGCCGGGGAGACCGGGTACGCCGAGGGCGCCGGGCGCATCGAGCGCGGCACGGCGCCGGAGAGCGGGCGGGGTGCGCCGTCCGGGCCCGCCCGGCACGCCCACGGCACGGCGGGCTGGGGCGCCCCGGACAGGGCTCCGCGGGCCCAGGAGCACCGCCCGGTGCAACCGCCGGTGGTGCCCGGACAGGGCGGCGCGCCAGGGATCGAGAGCCGGGATGCGCGCGGCCGGGGCCCCGGGACGCCGGGCGCGGACACCCACGCCGGCCGCTTCGGGGCCGCCGGCCCCGGCGCGGCCTTCGGCGGCCCCGGCCACACGGGCAAAGGACCGGGCACACCGCCGGACACGCCCGCGGGCCCCCGGGCGGCGGCCCGCGGCACCGGTACGGACGGCACCGCCCCCGTCCCGCACGCGCGGGGCGGCCACCCCGAGGACACCCCGGGCACGCGCCCGCGCGGACACCACGGCCCGGACGGCCCGGCCGGGTTCCACGGGTACGGCGGCGGCCCGGAAGCGGACGCCCCGCCCGCCGGGGGACGCAAGGGCACTCCGGTGCGCGGCACCGACCTGCCGCCCGGCCTGCGCAGGCGCGGCGGCCTCGGCGCGTGGGCGCGACGGCTGGCCGGGGGGCGCACGGATCCGGCGGCCGGCGGCCCGGGGCCGTACGACCCGCCGGGCGCCGGCGCGCCCGGCGGTGCCGCGCCGGGCGGTGCGCGGCGGCCGGAGACCTGGCCGGACCCGGCGGCCCTGCTGCTGACCGCGCTGGGCCCGGGTCCCCGGCTGTGGGAGCGCGGTCCGGGACACCCGCAGACGCTCACGGTCCGGCTGGGCACCGCCGACGGGGCGGCGCCGGGCGGCCCGGCGCCGCTCACCGGCACACCGGTCACGGTCGGCCTGCGCGAGGCCGGGGCGCTGGGCCTTGCCGGGCCGCGCCCGCGGCTGTCCGGTCTGGCCCGCGCGGTCCTGGCCCAGCTCGCCGCGCTGCACTCCCCCGACTGCCTGGAAATCGTCCTGATCAGCGCGGACCGCGCACGCCCCCTGGAGGAGCGCACCGCCGAGTGGTCCTGGCTCGGCTGGCTGCCGCATGTGCGCCCGGGCCACGGCCAGGACTGCCGTCTGCTGCTGGCCTACGACCGCGAACAGGCCGCGGCCCGCACCCAGGAGCTGCTGCGCCGTCTGGAGAGCCAGCCGGCCGACGGCTCGGCAGCGCCGCGGCTCTCCTCGGCCGCGGGCGGCGGCGAGACGACGGGCGGCTTCCCCGGCCCGTACACGGTCGTCGTCGTGGACGGCGATCCGGGCGGGGCGGCCCTGCGCGAGGCGGTGGCACGGCTGGCCCTGGAGGGGCCGCGGGCCGGGACGCATGTCGTGTGCCTGGCGGAGACACCGCCCGCCCCGGCCGCCGCGCCGGGGACCTACGAGGCGGCCTACGAGGCCGCGTGCGCGGTCGCGCCGACGTTCCGGGCGTGCGGCGCCGTCGCGCTGCTCGGCGGTGATGTCGCCACGGCACTGCACCTGCTGCACATCCCCGGGCCCGGCGCGCACACCGGGCCGGCCGGTCCGCTCGGCCCCGGCACCCCGGCCGCGGTCGACGCGGTCTCGGCCGCCTGGGCGCAGCGGTTCTCGCGGGCGCTGGCGCCGCTGCGCACGGACGGCGCGGTCGACGAGCGGCATGCGCGGGTGGCCGCGCCGCTGCCCCAGTCGGCGCGGCTGCTGGACGAGTTGGGGCTCGCCCGGGCCACACCGGCGTCGCTGATGGCGCGTTGGGCGGACGCGGCGGACGACACGGAGTCGCCGGGCGGGCGGGCCTGGGCGGTGCTCGGCGCGGGCCCGCGCGGCCCGCTCGGTGCCGACCTGGTCGCCGAGGGGCCGCATCTGCTGGTCGAGGGGCCGCCGGGCAGCGGCCGTACGGAGCTGCTGCGGGCGGTCGTCGCCTCGCTGGCCGCCGCCGAGCGCCCCGACCGGCTGGGCGTGGTGCTGGTCGACGGGCGGGACGGCGTGGGCGCGGGCGGCGAAGGGCTGCGCGTGTGCACGGACATACCGCATGTCACCACCCATCTGGCCGCCAACGACCCGGTGCGGATGCGGGAGTTCGCGCAGTCGCTGAGCGCCGAGCTGAAGCGGCGGGCCGAGTTGCTGGGGCGGGCGGGCTTCGCCGAGTGGCACGCGCAGCGCGAGGTGTCGGGCCGGATGGTCGCGCAGCGCACCCCGCCGGGGCGGCCCGCCGCGAGTGGCGGCGACCTCGAATCCCCGCCCAGCACGACGCTGCGGCTGCGTCCCGCCGCGGCCCGGCAGGGGCGGACGGAGGCGCCGCCGCCGCTGCCCCGGCTGGTGGTGGTCGTGGACGATCTGGACGCGCTGGTCTCCCCGGCGCTCGGTTCGCCGGGCCGGCCCGCGGCGGGTTCGGTGGTGCGGGCGCTGGAGGCGGTGGCGCGGGACGGCGGACGGCTCGGCGTCCATCTGGTGGCGGCGGCCGGGCCGGGCGGTCGTACGGCCGAGACGGAGCCGGCGCGGCAGGCCGCGCTGCGCGTCACGCTGGACGCGCCGTCCTGCGGACCGGACGAACCGGCGCCGGGCCGCGGCCGGTTGGCCACGGCGGACGGTCGTGTCACCGCGTTCCAGGCCGGGCGGGTGACCGGGCGGATCCCGCGTACGGCGACCCAGCGGCCCACGGTCGTCCCGCTGGACTGGCATCGCATGGGCGACCCGCCGGCCCGCCGGCCGGTACGCGAACTGGGCAACGGCCCAACGGACTTGGCCCTCCTGGCAAGCGCCGTGGAACGCGCGGCCCAACAGGTGTCGGCCACCCGGGTCCCGTCCCTGCTGTAGTCAGAGGCGCCATGCATACGCGGCCGATCACGAGCCGGTCACGATCAGCGGGTTGACACCGCAGGCGCTCTTGCCGCGTTCGAGGGGCCGGGCGTAGACCGTACGGCACGGTACAGCGCTCGGACGTTCAACGGCGAACGAAGAACGGGGCAGTGATGCGCAGCAGGAGCAGCACCATCCGGACACACAGGGCCGTCACCACACTCGCCGCTCTCCTCGTGGGGGCGCTCGCGCTCAGCGCCTGCGCGGGCAGCGACGACGACAAGAAGACCGGCGGCGGCGAGAGCGGCGGCGCCACCGGGACGGGCGGCGGCGTCACCCTGCCGAAGCTGGACGGCGCGAACCTGGAGGTCGCCGCCGTGTGGACCGGCGGCGAGCAGAAGAACTTCAAGCAGGTCCTCGCGGAGTTCGAGAAGCGCACGGGTGCCAAGGTCACCTTCGTACCCGCACAGGACCCGATCATCAACTTCCTCGGCTCGAAGATCGCGGGCGGCCAGCCGCCGGACGTCGCGCTGCTGCCGCAGCCCGGTGCGATCAAGCAGGCGGTGGACAAGAACTGGGCCAAGCCGCTGGGCCCCGAGGCGCAGGCCCAGCTGGCCAAGAACTACGCGCAGGGCTGGCAGGACATCGGCAAGGTCGACGGCAAGCAGTACGGCGCCTACTACAAGGCCGCCAACAAGTCGCTGATCTGGTACAACGCCAAGGCGTTCGAGAACGCCGGCGCCAAGGAGCCCAAGACCTGGCAGGAACTGCTGACGGCGGCGCAGGCCGTGTACGACTCGGGGGTCACGCCGTTCTCGGTCGGCGGCGCCGACGGCTGGACCCTCACCGACTGGTTCGAGAACATCTACCTCTCCCAGGCGGGCCCTGAGAAGTACGACCAGCTCGCCCAGCACAAGATCAAGTGGACGGATCCCTCCGTCAAGGAGGCGCTGACCACGCTCGCCCAGATCTGGGGCACGAAGGACTATGTCGCGGGCGGCGCGAAGGGCGCGCTCCAGACCGAGTTCCCGGCCTCCGTCACCCAGACCTTCACCGGCGGCGACCAGCCCAAGGCGGCGATGGTCTACGAGGGCGACTTCGCGCAGGTCAACATCGGTGAGACCAAGGCGAAGGTGGGCACGGACGCGAAGGTGTTCCCGTTCCCGGCGGTGGGCTCCTTTGCGCCGGTGGTCTCCGGCGGTGACGCGGCGGTCGTCCTGAAGGACTCCAAGGCGGCCCAGGCACTGGTCACCTTCCTCGCCTCGGCGGACGCGGCGACGATCCAGGCGAAGCTCGGCGGCTATCTCTCGCCGAACAAGAACGTGCCCAACTCGGCCTATCCGAACGACGTGCAGCGCACGATCGCCAAGGCGCTGGTCGACTCGGGCGACGACTTCCGTTTCGACATGTCCGACCAGGCCCCGCAGGCCTTCGGCGGCACGCCCGGCAAGGGCGAGTGGAAGGCGTTGCAGGACTTCCTGAAGAACCCGTCGGATGTCACGGGCGCCCAGGCGCAGTTGGAGAAGGACGCGGCGGCGGCGTACGGGAACGGCGGCTGAGCCGGCGATGGCGTCGGCCACGGCGGCGGGGGGGCCCACCGTCCCCCGCCGCGCCCCGCAACCGCAAGAGCGTGACCGGGACCCGCAGGACGGTGGCAGCGCTCTTCCTGCTGCCCGCCCTGGTGCTGCTCGGCGCGCTCGTGGTCTACCCGATCGGGTACTCGCTCGTCCGCAGCTTCTACGACTCCTCGGGCGACGGATTCGCCGGATTCGACAACTACCGTGCCCTGTTCACCGACGACGGCATCCGCACCGCGCTGAAGAACAACATCATCTGGGTGGTGTTCGCGCCGACCGTGTCCACCGCCCTCGGCCTGGTCTTCGCGGTGCTGACCGAACGGGTGCGCTGGGGAACGGCGTTCAAGCTGGTCGTCTTCATGCCGATGGCGATCTCCATGCTGGCGGCCGGGATCATCTTCCGGCTGGTGTACGACCAGGACCCGGACAAGGGTGTCGCCAACGCCGTGTGGGTGGGGATCCACGACACGTTCGCCCAGTCGTCGGCGTTCCCGAAGGCGCACCCGGGCCGCGAGTCGCCGCTGCGGGCGGACGGCGGCGGCTTCATCACGTCGGCGACGGTCCGCGCGGGCACCCCGGTCACCCTGCCGCTGGTGGGTGTGGCCCCCGACCAGATGCCCGGCGACGCCCGCACGGCTCGGGCCGCGCGGCACGAGCCGGGGAAGGTCACCGGCACCACCTGGCAGGACTTCACCCGCGGCAAGGGTGTCGGCACGCTGGGCGCCCCCGACCCGTCCGAACTCGGCTATGCGGGAATGAAGATCGAGGCGGTGCGGGACGGCAAGGTGGTGGCCGCCACGAAGGCCGCCGCCGACGGCACGTTCACGCTGCCCGCGGCGGCCGACGGCGCCCGGCTGCGGCTCCCGGCGGACAACTTCGAGGCGCCCTACAACGGCGTCGACTGGCTGGGCCCTTCGCTGGTGACGCCCGCCATCATCGGGTCGTACGTATGGATGTGGGCGGGTTTCGCGATGGTGCTGATCGCGGCCGGGCTCGCGGGGGTGCCCCGGGAACTCCTGGAGGCGGCGCGGGTCGACGGGGCGAACGAGTGGCAGGTGTTCCGGAGGGTCACCGTGCCGCTGCTCGCGCCGGTCCTCGCGGTCGTGACCGTCACCCTGATGATCAATGTGCTGAAGGTGTTCGACCTGGTCTTCATCATCGCGCCCGGCTCCTCGCAGGACGACGCGAACGTGCTGGCCCTCGAGCTGTACCGGAAGGGCTTCTCGGAGGGCCGGCCCGGCGTCGCGAGCGCCATCGCGGTGCTTCTGCTGCTGCTGGTGATCCCCGTGATGTGGTTCAACATTCGCCGGCTGAGGCGGGAGGTGCGGCGATGACGACGCAGGCCGAGGGCATCGGCGAGGCGGCCCCGGGCCCGGTGGTCAAGGCCCGGCAGTCGCTCGGCGCGCGGATCGCGGAGCGGCTGAGCGGCGGACTGGTCCGCGCGGTCCTGCTCGTCGTCGGCCTGTTCTGGCTGGTGCCGACGATCGGGCTGCTCATCTCCTCCCTGCGCACGCCCGAGGACATGAGCGCGGACGGCTGGTGGAAGGTGTTCGCCAAGCCGTCCCAACTCACCTTCGACAGCTACCAGAAGCTGCTGGAGAACAGCGACATCACCAACTCCCTGGTGAACACGGTGCTGATCACGGTCCCGGCGACGGTGCTGGTCGTGGTCATCGGCTCGCTGGCGGGCTATGCCTTCGCGTGGATGGAGTTCCCGGGCCGCGACTGGCTGTTCCTCGCCATGGTCGGACTGCTGGTGGTACCGGTGCAGGTGGCGCTGATCCCGATCGCCGAACTGTTCGGCGAGGTCGGGCTGTTCGGGTCGATCCTCGGGGTGGTCCTGTTCCATGTCGGTTTCGGCCTGCCGTTCGCGGTGTTCCTGCTGCGGAACTTCTTCGCGGAGATCCCGAGGGAGCTGCTGGAGGCGGCCCGGCTGGACGGCGCGGGCGAACTGCGGCTGTTCGCCCGGGTGGTGATGCCGCTCGGCGGGCCCGCCATCGCCAGCCTGGGCATCTTCCAGTTCCTGTGGGTGTGGAACGACATGCTGATCGCGCTGGTGTTCACCAAGTCGGGTTCGCAGCCGATCACGGTCGCCCTGCAGACGCAGGTCCGCCAGTTCGGCAACAACATCGACGTGCTGGCACCGGGCGCGTTCATCTCGATGGTGATCCCGCTGGCGGTGTTCTTCGCGTTCCAGCGGCAGTTCGTGTCCGGAGTCATGGCCGGCGCGGTCAAGTAACACGGTCAACCGACCGGAAACGGGCCATGGTTGAGGGGCGGGCCGGTATCGGCCCGCCCCTCGACGGCGTGCCCCGGGTGTCCCCCACTTGCCGCACGAACCGTAACCACTTCACTCCACCGGCCGTTCCCGGGCAGAACGCCCGCGACGACCGACCCATGGATGTGCCGTGCCCAGGTTCAGTGTCATTGTCCCCGCGTACCAGGTCCAGGCATATCTGCACGCATGCCTGGACTCGGTGCTGGAACAGTCGTACCCGGATCTCGAACTGATCGTCGTGGACGACCACTCGCCGGACGCGAGCGGAGCGATCATCGACGAGTACGCGGCACGCGACCCGCGGGTCCGGCCGGTGCACCTGTCCGAGAACGTGGGCCTCGGCCGGGCCCGCAACGCGGGCATGAAGTGCGCGACCGGCGACTACCTGGTCTTCCTCGACGGCGACGACACGCTCACCCCACGCGCCCTGGAGTGGATCGCCGACCGGCTCAAGGAGACCGACGAACCGGACGTCCTGGTCTACGACTACGCGCGCACCCACTGGACGGGCGAGGCGGTCCGCAACAAGGTCGCCGCCCAGCTCAGCGAGCAGGGCCCGGCCCCCTTCCGGCTCGCGGACCGGCCGGGGCTGCTGAACGTCCTGATGGTCGCCTGGAACAAGGCGTACCGCAGGGAGTTCGTGGAGGCCGAGCGGCTGTCGTTCCCGCCGGGCTACTACGAGGACACCCCCTGGACCTTCCCGGCCCTGATGTCGGCGCGGTCCCTCGCGACCCTGGACCGGGTGTGCGTGCACTACCGGCAGCGCCGCAGCGGCAACATCCTCGGCACCACCAGCCGTAAGCACTTCGACATCTTCGAGCAGTACGACCGGGTCTTCGCCCACCTCGCCGAGCGGCCCGAACTCGCCTGTTGGAAACCGGCGTTGTTCCAGCGCATGGTCGACCACCTGGCGACCGTGTACGGCAAGCCCGACCGGCTGCCGCCGGACAGCCGGGCCGAGTTCCTGCGCCGCGCCCGCGCCCAGTACCGGCGCCACCGCACGCCGGGCACCCCCGTTTCGGCGCGCTCCCGCCTGCGGCACGCCCTGATCCGGCTGGGCGCGCACCGCACCTACCGCGCGCTGCGGCTGGCGGCGTCCCTGCGCCGGGGCGTGCGAAAGCCCGCCGCGGGCCTGCGCCGGGTGGTGCGCGCCGCCGCCCTGTGGCTTCACTACCGGATCCAGCTCTGCCTGCCCGTGCGCCCCGACCGGGCGGTGTTCGCCGCTCACGGGGGCCGCGGCCACGGCTGCAACCCGGGCGCCCTGGAGGCCGCGTTCCGCAGGTACGCCCCGCACATCCGCACGGCGTGGATCGCCCGGCCCGAGCACCAGTACACCGTGCCGCCGGCCACCCGCCGGGTGCGGCCGGACACGGCGGCCTACTGGACGGCGCTGGCCCGCGCCAAGTACCTGGTGGTCAACACCGATCTGGACCCGCGGCTGGTCAAGCGGCGCGGCCAGGTCTGTGTGCAGACCCGGTACGGCACCCCGCTCAAGCGGATGGGCCTCGATCTGCAGGACCGCCCGGCCGCCGCCGGCGCCACCGACTTCGGAACGTATCTGAACGGCGTCGACAAGTGGGACTACGTCCTGTCCGCCAACCGCCACTCCACCGTGACCTGGGAGCGGGTCTGCCCGGGCCGCTACACCACACTGGAGTACGGCTACCCGCGCAACGACGTGTTCCAGAAGGCGACCTCGGCGGACGTGGCCCGGCTGCGTGAACAACTCGGCGTCCCCCGGGGCACCGTGGCGATCCTGTACGCGCCGACCCACCGCGACCACCGGCGCGAGCAGCGCCTGCTGCTCGACCCGGAGCGCCTGCTGCACCGGCTGGGCCCGCGCTATGTGCTGCTGTTCCGCGCCCACCCCGGGCACGACGGGCCGCCGGTGGAGGGCGAGCGCGTCATCGACGTCAGCGGCCATCCGAGCGTGGAGTCCCTGTGCCTGGCGTCGGACGCGCTGGTCACCGACTACTCGTCGATCATGTTCGACTACGCCAATCTGGACCGGCCGATCGTCGTGTACGCCCCGGACCGGGAGGCGTACGAAGCGGCCCGCGGCACCTACTTCGATCTGCGCTCCTGTCCGCCGGGCGCGTACGCGCGCAGCGAGGACGAGCTGATCGACATCTTCGCGACCGGCCACTGGCGCGGCTCGCGCTCGACCCAGCTGCGGGCCGCGTTCCGGGAGCGGTTCTGCCCGTTCGACGACGGCCGGGCCGCCGAGCGGGTCGTCCGGCATGTGGTGCTGGGCGAGGCCGTGCTGCTGCCGCCGGTCACGCCGCTCGCCGAACGGCATCCGGTGCCGTCGGCGTCCTCGGCGCTCGCCCATCCCCCGTTGGTCACCCTTCCGCAACCTTCCGGTCCGGTCCCCGTCACCGACTGCCGCTGAACACCGTTGGCCCTCTCGGGAGTTCCCATGCCCTGCAGCACCTCGCGGCCCACCCCGACCCGGCCGTCCACCTGGCGGCCGACCGGGCGGCCCGGCCGCGTCCGTACGGCCTGAGTCCCGGGACCTTGGCGACCCGGGAGGCAGGTAACACAACAGAAAGAGCGCAATGCCCCGCTTCAGCATCATCGTTCCGTCCCACGGGGTCGCGGGCCGGCTGTCCCAGGCGCTGGACTCGGTCCTCGCACAGTCCTTCACCGACCTGGAGCTGATCCCGGTCTGCGACTCCCCCGACTCCCCGGCGGCGGACGTCGCCGGGGAGTACGCCGAGCGGGACTCCCGGGTGACCCCGGTGCACTCACCGCCGTCCGCCGGGCTGAGCGGGGCCCGCAACGCCGGGATGCGGGCGGCGTCGGGCGGTTATCTGCTGTTCCTGGACGGCGACGACCTCCTCCTGCCGGGCGCGCTGACGGCGCTGGACGCGCGGCTCGGCGCGACGGGCGACGTGGACGTGCTGTACTTCGAGCACGAGCGGACCCCCTGGTGGGAGGGCGAGCCGAGCAACCCGGCCGCCCCGCTGCTGGCCGCCGCCCCCGGCGGCGCGTTCGCGCCCGCCCGCGCCCCGCGGCTCACCGGCGTAACGCTCCCGGCGTGGAGCGCCGCCTACCGCCGCTCCTTCGTCGCCGAGCACCGACTCGCCTTTCCCGACGGCCACTTCACGGATCTGGGCTGGGGCGGCCTGACGACCCTCGCCGCCGAGCGGGTCGCGGTGCTGCGCCGGGCCCTGGTCCGGCACCGGCTGCGCCGGCAGGGCAACCGGCTCAACCGGCCCGGCGCGCACCAGCGCGAACTGCTCGACCAGGTGGACCTGGTGCTGGCACGGGCCGCCGAGCGGCAGCTGCCCGGCGAACGGGCCAGGCCGCTGTTCGCACAGCTCTTCGCGGTCGTCCTGAAGACGGCCTCCCGGCCCGAACGGCTGCCCTCCGGGCACCGGGCCTTCTTCCGCCGCGCCCGCCGGCTGTACCGGCGGCACCGACCGGCCGGTTTCCGGGTGCCGGCCGGCAGCCTGGGCGTCCAGCACCGGCTGCTCGCGGCGGGCGCCTACACGGCGTTCTGCGCGCTGCGCGCCGCCAACCGGTCGGCGGTGCGGGCGGCCGAGCGCGTCCCGCGGCCCCGCGGGCTGCGCACCCGGCTGCGCTACCGGGCGCAGCTGCGCCGCCCGATCGACCCGCGGCTCGCGGTGTACTGCGCCTACTGGGGCCGCGGTTACGCGTGCAGCCCGGCCGCGATCCACGCCAAGGCCCGCGAACTCGCCCCGCACATCAGCTCGGTGTTCCTGGTGGAGGCCGGCCAGGAACACGCCGTACCGCAGGACGTGGACCGCGTCGTGATCGGCTCCCGCCGCTACTGGGAGGTGCTGGCCCGCGCCAAGTACCTGGTCAACAACGCCAACTTCGCCGAGGGCGTGGTCAAGCGGCCGGGCAGCGTGCATGTGCAGACCCAGCACGGCACCCCGCTGAAGACGATGGGCGTGGACCAGTCGACGTACCCGGTGGTGGCCGCGCAGTCCGGCAGCTTCGCCAAGCTGCTCGGCCGGGTCGACCGCTGGGACTTCAACCTGTCCTCCAACCGCCACTCCACCCAGATGTGGGAGCGCGCCTTCCCCGGCTCGTACGAGGCACTGGAGTACGGCTATCCGCGCAACGACGTCTACTACACGGCGACCGCGCAGGACGTGGCCCGCGTCCGCCGGGAAATCGGGGTGCCCGAGGGCCGCACGGCCATCCTGTACGCGCCCACCCACCGCGACCACCACACCGGTTTCGAGCCGGGCCTCGACCTGGAGGCGTTCTGTGCGGCGGCCGGCGAGGACGTGGTGGTGCTGCTGCGCGCCCACTACTTCTACGACCGCGGGCAGGCGGCGGCCGGCGGCCCCGCCGACCGGATCATCGATGTGTCCGCGCACCGCTCCTCCGAGGAGGTCTGCCTGGCCGCGGACGTGCTGATCACCGACTACTCGTCGATCATGTTCGACTACGCCAACCTGGACCGGCCGATCGTCGTGTACGCGGACGACTGGGACGTCTACCGGGAGACGCGGGGCGTCTACTTCGACCTGATGGCGGCGCCGCCTGGCCCGGTGGCACGCACCCCAAAGGAGCTGGCACAGATCTTTCGCGACGGCACGTACGCGGGGGCCACGTCGCGGGCGCTGCGCGCCGCGTTCCGCGAGCGGTTCTGCGAGTTCGACGACGGCCGGGCCGCCGAGCGGGTGGTGCGGCGGGTGCTGCTCGGCGAGTCACCGGAGGCGATCCCGCCGGTGATGCCGCTCGCAAAGCGCGTCCCCGCCCCCGCCGCCGTGACCCTCGCAAGGAGCTGACCCGCAGTGCCCCGCTTCAGCGTCATCGTCCCGTGCTTCAAGGTGCAGGGTTTCCTGCGCGAGTGCCTCGACTCGGTCCTGGAGCAGTCCTTCGCGGACTTCGAGGTGATCGCCGTGGACGACCGTTCGCCGGACGGCTGCGGCGCGATCCTCGACGAGTACGCGGCCCGCGACCCGCGCGTGACCGTGCTGCACCTGCCCGAGAACGTCGGCCTCGGCCGGGCCCGCAACGCCGGACTGCCCCACGCGACCGGCGACTACCTGCTGTTCCTCGACAGCGACGACACCCTCACACCCGGCGCCCTCAGCGCCATGGCCGACCGCCTCGCCGAGAGCGACGACCCGGACGTCCTGGTCTTCGACTACGCCCGCACCTACTGGTGGGGCGGCACCCGCCGCAACGTCCTCGCCCAGGTACTGACCGAAGCCGGCGACGGCACCTTCACCGCGGCCGAACACCCCCGCATCCTCGACCTGCTGATGGTGGTGTGGAACAAGGCGTACCGCCGCGCGTACGTGGCCGCACACGACTTCCGCTTCCCGCCCGGCTACTACGAGGACACCCCCTGGACCTTCCCCGTGATGCTCAGCGCCGGACGCATCGCCGTGCTCGACCGGATCTGCCTGAACTACCGCCAGCGCCGCCAGGGCAACATCCTGTCCACCACCAGCCGCAAACACTTCGACATCCACGACCAGTACGAACGGGTCTTCGCCTACGTCGACGAACACCCCGAACTCACCGCCTGGCGGCCGTTCCTGCACCGCAAGATGGGCGAACACTGCCTGGACATCCTCGCCAAACCCGACCGCCTGCCGCCGTCCGACCGGGCCGAGTTCTTCCGGCGGACGGCCGCGCTGTTCCGCCGGCACACACCCGAGGGCGCCCGGATCGACGGCGAGGTCTCCGTGCTGACCGGCCCGTACCCGGCCTATGTGGCGTGGCGGCAGGCGGGGCGGGCCGGCCGGGAGCTGGCGCGGCGCGGCCTCCAAGTCCGGCGGGCGGCGGCCGGGCGTGTCAAGCGGGGCGTCTTCACGGTGCACGCCGGCCGCCCGCTGGACCCGCAGATGGTGCTGTACTCGGCGTTCTCGCACCGCGGGGTGCTCGGCGACCCGGCCGCCGTGTACTACAAGGCGCGGGAGATCGCCCCGCAGCTGCGGGGCGTGTGGGTGGTGCGGGAGGCCGCGGACCGCGCGCTGGTCCCGGACGATGTGGAGCATGTGCTGCTCGACTCCCCCGCCTTCCACCGGCTGGTCGCTCGGGCCGGCTTCTTCGTGAACAACGTCAACTGGCCCGGCACGCTGGTCAAACGGCCCGGCAGCATGCACATCCACACCCACCAGGGCACCCCGCTCAAGTACATGGGCGCGGATCTGCTGGGCAAGCCCGGCGCCCGGCTCGGCGTCGACGTGCCGCAGATGCTGCGCCGGGCCGACCGCTGGGACCACAGCCTGGTCGCCAACCGCCACTCCGAGCTGGTGTGGGAGCGTGCCTACCCCTGCC
>NZ_JBEPAP010000024.1:45296-118989 GCF_040298665.1 Streptomyces sp. NPDC001508 | reverse complement strand
GTTGAGTTCTCAAGGAACGGACGCTTCCTTCGTACTCACCCTCTCGGGCTTTCCTCCGGGCGCTTCCCTTCGGTGTTTCCGACTCTATCAGATCCTTTCGGAGCCTGATTCCCGGTCGGCGGGATTTGCCTTCCCGACCCGCTGGGCCGTTCCGACGAGTGAGACTTTAGCGGATTCCTGGCTCCCGAGCTAATCGGGGTCCTGCGCCTTTCGAACGCGGATTCCTCATTCCGCAAATACGCACGCCAAAGCACATGGCGACGAATCGCCGTTTGTCGGGTGGTACCTGTGGAATCGCTGTCCGGGGACCGACCGGGGTCGGCGCTCACGTCGGACAACTCGGAGAACACTACGTAGCCGGTGGGGGTGTGTCAACTCACGTCCTGGGGGCCCCGACGGCGTACGCTGGGGAGCGTGATGACGCGTACGTGCAACCAGCAGTGGTGGGCCGCCTGACGGCGGCCCTGCTCACGTACGCACCCACGGCCGCCGCCCCCGGCGGCCGTTCTCGTATCTCCCTTCAGAACCTTCGAGGGCCGGCCGCCCGGAGCGGCGGTCCCTACCAGGAGGTGGAGAGGGAATGGCACGAGTCTTCAGCGGGGTCAAGCCGACCGGGCACCTGACGCTGGGCAACTATCTGGGAGCCATGCGGCGGTGGGCCGATGTGGACCAGCACCGGTCCGACGCCCTGTTCTGCATCGTCGATCTGCACGCGCTGACCGTGGACCACGACCCCGCGCGGGTGCGTCGGCTCAGTCGGCAGGCGGCGACGCTGTTGCTGGCCTCAGGACTGGATCCCGAGTCGTGCACCGTGTTCGTGCAGAGTCACGTCACGGAGCACACACGGCTGTCGTACGTGCTGGAGTGCGTGGCGAGCGACGGTGAGATGCGGCGGATGATCCAGTACAAGGAGAAGTCCGTGCGGGAGCGCGCGCGGGGCGGGAGCGTGCGGTTGTCGCTGCTGACGTATCCGGCGCTGATGGCGGCGGACATCCTGGCGTACCGGGCCGACGAGGTGCCCGTCGGGGAGGACCAGACGCAGCACGTGGAGCTGACGCGGGACCTCGCGGTGCGGTTCAACCAGCGGTACGGACATACGTTCGTGGTGCCGAAGGCGACGCCCCCGGCTGTCGCCGCCCGGGTGATGAACCTCCAGGATCCGACGTCGAAGATGGGGAAGTCGGACGACTCAGGGCCGGGCATCGTCTATCTGCTCGACGAGCCGGACGTGGTGCGCAGGAAGGTGATGCGGGCCGTGACGGACAGCGGGCGGGAGGTGGTGTACGACCGGGAGGCGCGGCCGGGGGTGGCGAATCTGCTGGAGATCCTGGCGGCGTGCACGGGTGCGAACCCGCAGGCCCTGGGCGGTGTACACGAGTCGTACGGCGCCTTGAAGAAGGACACCGCGGAGGCCGTGGTCGAGGTCCTCAGGCCCGTACAGGCCAGGCACAAGGAGTTGTGCGCGGATCCTGTGTATGTGGAGGGGGTGCTGCGGGATGGCGCGGAGAAGGCGCGGGCCATGGCCCGGCCGACGGTCGATGCGGCCTACCGGGCGATCGGGCTGCTGGAACCCGTGGCGGAGCCGGTGCTGAACGCGGCCCGGTAGGCCTCGCCGCCGAGGCGGGGTTCGGTGGGGTCAGTCCTTCTTGCCGGAGGCCAGCTCGCGGCTGCGGTCGCGGGCGGCTTCCAGGGCGGCGATGAGGGCGGCTCGTACGCCGTGGTTCTCCAGCTCGCGAATGGCGCTGATGGTGGTGCCGGCCGGCGAGGTGACGTTCTCGCGGAGCTTGACGGGGTGCTCTCCGCTGTCGCGGAGCATCACGGCGGCGCCGATCGCGGACTGGACGATCAGTTCGTGGGCCTTGTCCCGGGGCAGGCCGAGGAGGATGCCCGCGTCGGTCATGGCTTCGACCAGGTAGAAGAAGTAGGCCGGGCCGGAGCCGGAAAGGGCGGTGCAGGCGTCCTGCTGGGACTCGGGGACGCGGAGGGTCTTGCCGACGGCACCGAAGATCTCCTCGGCGTGGGCGAGGTGGTCGACGGTGGCGTGGGTGCCGGCGGAGATGACGGACATGGCCTCGTCGACGAGGGCGGGGGTGTTCGTCATGACACGGACGACGGGGGTGCCTGCGGCCAGGCGCTCCTCGAAGAAGGAGGTCGGGATGCCGGCCGCGCCGCTGATGATCAGGCGGTCGGCGGGGATGTGCGGCGCGAGTTCGTCCAGGAGGGTGCCCATGTCCTGCGGCTTGACCGTGAGGATGAGGGTGTCGGCGGTCTTGGCCGCCTCGACGTTGGTGACCGGGGTGACTTCGTAGCGCGCGCGGAGTTCCTCGGCCCGCTCGGGGCGGCGGGCGGTGACGAGCAGGTCGGCGGGGGCCCAGCCGGCTCGGAGCATTCCGCTGAGCAGGGCTTCGCCGATCTTGCCGGTGCCGAGGACTGCGACTTTGTGGGTCATGGTGCGGGTGCCCTCCGGGGTGCGTCGTCCGGGGTACATCCTCGCACCGGGGGTCCGGGCTGTGCGGTGTTGTCCGCTGGGCGGACGTCCGGGTGTCGGGTCACTCTGTGCGGCGCCGAAGGGTGGCCGCGCCCAGGGCGAGGACCAGCAGCGCACAGCCCGCGACGACGAGGAGGTCCCTGACGAAGGTGGCCGTCATGTCGGTGTGGTGGAGGACCTCGTTCATGCCGTCGACCGCGTAGGACATCGGCAGGACGTCGGAGATGCCCTCAAGGACGGGGTGCATGTCGGAGCGGGGTGTGAAGAGACCGCAGAGCAGGAGCTGGGGGAAGATCACCGCGGGCATGAACTGGACCGCCTGGAACTCCGAGGCGGCGAAGGCGGAGACGAACAGGCCGAGGGCGGTGCCGAGCAGGGCGTCGAGGAGGGCGACCAGCAGGAGCAGCCAGGGCGAGCCGATGACGTCCAGGCCGAGGAACCAGAGCGCGAGGCCGGTGGCCAGTGCGGACTGGATGATCGCGACGGTGCCGAAGGCGAGGGCGTAGCCGGCGATGAGGTCGCCCTTGCCGAGGGGCATGGCGAGGAGGCGTTCGAGGGTGCCCGAGGTGCGCTCGCGCAGGGTGGCGATGGAGGTGACCAGGAACATCGTGATGAGCGGGAAGATGCCGAGGAGAGAGGCGCCGATGTTGTCGAAGGTGCGCGGGCTGCCGTCGAAGACATAGCGGAGCAGGAACAGCATCAGGCAGGGGACGAGGAGCATCAGCGCGATGGTGCGTGGGTCGTGGCGCAGTTGCCGCAGGACCCGGGTCGCGGTGGCGGTGGTGCGGAAGGGGTTCAGGGCGCCGGTGCGGGCGGGTGCGGTGGTCGTGTTCATCGGGTCGTCTCCTTGGCGCGGCCGGCTGCGGTCGCCTCGTCCACGAGGCGCAGGAAGGCGGCCTCGACGGTGTCCGTTCCGGTGCGGATGAGGAGGGCTTCGGGGGTCTCTCCCCCGGCCTCCGGCCGGGAGGTGCCCCCGGCGAGGATCTCGCCGTCGCGCATGAGCAGCAGGCGGTGGCAGCGCTCGGCCTCGTCCATGACGTGGGAGGAGACGAGCAGGGTGGCGCCGCGGGTGGCGGCGATGTCGTGGAAGAGCGTCCACAGGTCGCGGCGCAGGACGGGGTCGAGGCCGACGGTGGGTTCGTCGAGGACCAGCAGTTCGGGGTCGCCGAGCAGGGCCACGGCGAGGGAGACGCGGCTGCGCTGGCCGCCGGAGAGGTTTCCGGCGAGGGCGTCGGCGTGGCTGGTGAGGTCGACATCGGCGATGGCCCGGGCGACGTCGTCGTGACGGCGTGCGGAGGCGGCCCTGCCGGGGGTGAGGATCGCGGCGAAGTAGTCGAGGTTCTGACGTATCGTCAGGTCGTCGTAGACGGAGGGGTGCTGGGTGACATAGCCGATACGGGTGCGCAGGGCGGGGTGGCCCGCGGGGTGGCCGAGGACGTCGAGGGTGCCGGTGACCTTGGCCTGGGTGCCGACGATCGCGCGCATCAGCGTTGACTTGCCGCATCCGGAGGGGCCGAGCAGTCCGGTGATCCGGCCGCGCGGGACGGCGAAGCGGAGGTTGCGCAGGACGGTGCGGGAACCGCGTTCGACGGTCAGGTCGGTGGCGTGCACGGCGGGGGTTTCGGGCGTGGCCGGGGAGCCGGAGGCATTATTCATCACTCGATGAATAATGCTCTCGGCGCCGGGGGCCGTCAAGGGTCGCTAGGCGTTGCGGGCGACCAGCAGTTCCACGTCGTAGACCTCCTCCACGGAGCCGTCGGGGAAGGCCGCCAGGAGGTGGGTCCGCTCCTGGGCGAGGAAGGCGGCTGCGTTCTCCTCGCCGTGCGTCAGGAAGATCGAGTGGCTGCCGATGTTGGCCAGGTGGGTGTCGAGGGGGACGCGGCGGCTCCAGCGGACCGTGCGGTGCACGAAGTCGAGTCGGCCGCTGGGGTCGGCCAGTGCGGTGCGTACGCCGTCGCCGTTTCTGGCCACCACCCGGTCGCGGCCGAAGTGGCGCTCGATGCGGTCGGTCTGGGCGTCGATCCAGGGGATGTCGAGGGCGCTGGTGTTCCACCACAGCGCGAGGGCTCCGCCCGGGCGCAGCACCCGCAGCGCCTCCGGCACCGATCGGGCGGTGTCGGTCCAGTGCCAGGCCTGGGCGTAGGTGATCAGGTCGGCGCAGGCGTCGGCCAGGGGCAGGGCGTTGCCGTTGCCCCGGACGATCGGGACGTCGGGGAGGCCGCGGCGGAACTCGGCCGCCATGCCGTCGCCGGGTTCCACCGCGATCACATGGGCACCGCGGGCGCGCAGGAGCGCGGTCGCGATTCCGGTGCCGGCGCCGACGTCCACGGCCCTGGCGCCGGCGAGGGGACGGGCGGCGAGTTCCTCGATGGTGTCGAAGAGGGCGGGCGGATAGGAGGGGCGGTTCGCTCCGTACTGCGCCGCGGCGGCGTTGAAGGAGTGGGCCCGGCCGGCGCGGGAGGGCTGGGCCCGGCCGGCGCGGGAGGGCGGGGCCCGGCCGGCGCGGGAGGGCGGGGGCGTAGTGGTCATGGGTTCATGGTGGGGCGACCGGGGCGGGATGCGACAGCGGGTATCGATACGGGGCGCCGCACCGGCGAGCGTGTCCGCGGGGACGGAGGGCGGGCGCGGGCCCCGGGACATCACCGGTCCGTCGTGCCGGCCCGTGCGGCCGGGCCGGTCGCAGGCAAAGGGTTCGATGCAGGGGTTCGACGCAAGGGTTCAGTGCAAAGAACACGTTGCAAAGAAAGGGTTGCAACGCTTCCTTTGCATGGCTGGGTTGGTCCGTATGAACGAGCCGTCCGAGGACCCGCAGGTCCACAGTCTCGATGCCCGGTCGCTGCGCGGACTCGCACATCCGCTGCGTATGCGACTGCTGACCGCACTGCGGCACGGCGGTCCGGCCACCGCCTCCCAACTGGCCCAGAAACTGGGCGAATCCAGCGGTGCCACCAGCTACCACCTGCGTCAGCTCGCCGCGTACGGCTTCGTCGAGGACGCGCCGGAGCACGGCAAGGGGCGGGAGCGGTGGTGGCAGGCGGTCCACACGGGCGTGCGCTTCGACTCGGCGCTGCTCAGGGACGGCAACCCCGAGGTGCGCGGGTCCGCCGATCTGTTCCTGCACGAGATCGCGAACCACCACACCCGGGAGCTGGCGACCTGGCTCGGCACCCGCGACGCATGGTCCGAGGCGTGGAACCGCTCCTCGGACATGAGCGACTGGACGCTGAGTCTCACGCCCGAACGCGCCCTCGATCTCATCCACAAGATGCACGACCTCGTGGAGAGCTTCCGCGTACCGGCTCCTGACGACGGCGCTCCGGACGTCGAGCAGGTACGCGTCCACACGCACGTCCTTCCCCTGCCCACGGACTGAGAGGCCGCCCCATGCACCCCGAGACCCATCTGGCGCTGCACCGCGTCCGCGCCGCCGGCCTGTGTGGCGAAGCCGACGCGTACCGCCTCGCCGCGGCGGCCCGGCGCCCCCGGGACCTGCGGGCCCGGCTCGGCTGGACCCTGGTGGAGGTGGGCCTGCGGCTGGCCGCCACGCCCAAGAGAGCGGCCGCCCTTCCGTCGTACTGACCGGCCGCGCAAAACCGCTAGCGGCGGCGCTTCTTTCTGGAGGGGTCGCCGGTACGGCGGGTCGTGCGGCGTTCGTGCCGGGTACGGGCCGCCTCGTACTCCGCGCGGTGCAGCTTCTCGCCGGGAGCCTCGACAAGGGATCGGAAGAAGTACGCGAGGAGGGAGCCGACGAAGCCGATGGCCAGGAGGCCGCGCAGGGACGCCTGGCGGTCGGGGTCGGGGCGCCTGCCGAAGCGGTCCCAGGTGTTGCGGAAGGCCAGCGCGCTGCAGATCGCGAACATCACCACGACCAGCACCGTCACAAAGGATCCGGTGTCGGCGATCTGCAGGCCCTGGTAGGCGAAGCGGAGGATCAGGCAGGAGGCGACCGCCGCCGCGAGCGAGCCCACGGCCACGCCGGCGCGGCGGGCCGCGTAGCCGCCGTCGTGGTGCACCCAGGTCGTGCCGAAGAAGCGCAGGGGCTCGGGGCGGGGGCCGCTCGGTCCGCCGCCGGTGGAGCCCGCGGGGGCGTCCGGGGTGCCGGGTTCGTCGCTCACGGGACGATTATGGCGCCGCGGGTCCGCGGGCTCCGGGGCGGGTCAGGAGCAGCGCGAGGCCACGTAGCCGTCGCTGCCCGTGTGCACATAGGCGTCGGAGACGTATTCGCCGTTGTCGATGTTGTCCCAGATGTTCGAGGTGCCGTAGGGGCCGGTGACCGTCGTGCCCGGCGTCTGGCAGAAGATCGGGACGCGGGTATCGGCCGGCAGGACCCGGACGATGGCGTAGTTGGTGCCTGGACCGCTGCGGACGTTCAGCCGCACGCCCGGGGCGACCGGATAGGTGAGCACGGTGGCCGCCGCCGCGACGGCCTCGGCCGCCGCTTCTGTCTCGACGCCGCCCGCGGCCGCCTCGGCTGCCTTCGTGTCGTTCGTGTCGTTCGTCTCTTTCGTGCCGTCGGTTGCTTCCGTCGCTTCCACACGGTCGACAGACATGAGTGGATCTCCCCCCGTCAGAACCCATGACCTCCATGGGGTCACGTTGATTCCCCTGTTTCGAGCCACGAAACACCCGTGCGCGACTCGCACGCGGAGGCTAGCAAGTCGCCTCGGTCCCGTACGAGTCATCGACTAGGCTCCGAGCGTCGCGCGCGCCGACGAACAGCACGGGGGTGGTCCCATGGCGCCACAGCGGAACTCCGGAGCGGGCGCGGAAGCGGAACTTCCCGAGTACGCCGGTCACTACCGCCTGGAGGCACGCCTCGGGTCGGGCGGCATGGGCGTGGTGCACCTGGCCCGCAGCACCTCGGGGCTGAAGCTCGCCGTGAAGGTCGTACACGCGGAATTCGCCAAGGACCGCGAGTTCAGGGGCCGTTTCCGGCAGGAGGTGGCCGCCGCCCGGCGGGTCAGCGGTGCCTTCACCGCGCCGGTCGTCGACGCCGATCCGGAGGCCGAACGGCCCTGGATGGCCACGCTGTTCATTCCGGGTCCGACGCTCGCCGATCATGTGAAGCGGAACGGGCCCATGGAGCCTGCTCAGTTGCGCAGACTGATGGCCGGGCTCGCGGAGGCGCTGCGCGACATCCATCGGGTCGGGGTGGTGCACCGCGATCTGAAGCCGAGCAACGTCCTGCTCGCCGAGGACGGTCCGAAGGTCATCGACTTCGGAATCTCACGGCCGAAAGACAGCGAACTGCGCACCGAGACCGGCAAGCTGATCGGTACGCCGCCCTTCATGGCGCCCGAGCAGTTCCGGCGGCCCCGCGAAGTCGGGCCCGCCGCGGACATCTTCACGCTCGGGTCGGTGCTGGTGCACGCGGCGACCGGGCGCGGCCCGTTCGACTCGGACAGCCCGTACGTCGTGGCCTACCAGGTCGTGCACGACGAACCGGATCTGGCCGGGGTGCCGGAGGACCTGGCGCCGCTGGTGCTGCGCTGCCTCGCCAAGGAGCCGGAGGACCGGCCGACGCCCGACGAGCTGATGCGGGAACTGCGGTCGGTGGCCGCCTTGTACGACACCCAGGCGTTCATACCGTCTCAGCGGACGCGCGCGGACGATGGGTGGGCCGACGGCACAGCGGACGGCAGGGACCGGGCGACCCCCGAGCCGGACGACCCCTGGGGCCTGCGGACCGTCACTCCGGAGGAGCCCGAACGGGCCGTGCCGACCGCTGCGGCGGCCCGGGGACCGCGGGCATGGCTCGGCAAGCGGGCGGCGATCGTGGGCGGGTCGCTCGCCCTCGCGCTGTGCGGTGTGCTGGCGTCGGTGCTGTGGCTCGGCGACGGCCCGCCGGTGCCGATGGGTGTCACGGCCGAGAACACCTCGCCGGGCTTCCCGGGGTGGCACGCCGAACCGGTGGGCAAGGGCTCCGGGATGCCCCAATGCACGTACGGCGACGACAAGGTGCTGTGTCTGCGCTCCGGCCTGGCCTACGCCCTCGACCCGGCGGACGGGTCCCTGCTGTGGCGGCACCCCGTCGCCGGGGACCGGGCGAGCGTCGCGCCGGAGCTGGCGGGCGGGCTCTTGCAGGTGCCGGCGAACGGGGGCGGGCGGGTGGAGGCGGTCGACCCGGCCTCCGGTACGACGCGCTGGAAGCGGGTGGTGCCGGGGCAGGCGGCGCTGCGCTTCGCCGGCGGGATGCTCCTCGTCGCCGGCGCCGACGGATCGGTCACCGGCGTGGACGGCCTGACGGGCGACACCAAGTGGACCCGGCGGATCTCCGGGGCCCACATGCCCTCCCTCGCCTGGTTCGCGGGGGACTCCTCGGCGTACGCGACCAGCTCCGAGGACGGGACGTACACGCGCGTGACGGCGGTGGATCCCGTGACGGGCGCCGAGCGCTGGCGGGCACGGCTTGCGGGGAACCTGAAGCCCGTCGGCAGCCAGGGCGGCTCGCTGGTCCTGCTGTCCGTGGACAACGCCACCGGCGAGACGGACGAGGTGGTGCGCTACACGCCGGCCACGGCGACCGAGCGCCGGGTGCCGCTGCCGGTGCCGCGCCTGGCTCCGCAGGCCACCGTGCGGGGCGACGTCGTCTATCTGCTGTCCAGCGGCGGTGCGCTGGAGGCCGTCGACATGGCGGACGGCAAGCGGCGGTGGCATCTGGAAACGTCCGTGAGCCGCGGCTCGGCGCCGGTCGCCGACGCCGGCCATGTGTACTTCAGCGCCGCCGACGGGCGGCTGCTCGCGGTCGACGCCCGCGACGGCGCACTGGTGGGGCAGACCCGGCCGCGGCTGGGCACGAACTCGGACGAGGTCACGGCCGCGCTCCCGGCACCGCTGCTCGTCGACGGCCGTCTGTACGCGGGCGCCCCGGACGGCACGGTCATCGCCGTGGACGCCCGCGACCCCGACTCCTGGTGACCCGAACGCGGCCTGCCGGTGGGCGGTCCGGTGCGCCCCTTGGCACGCTCCGGGGCCGCCCCCGTCGGAGGCGGCCCCGGAGCGTGCGGGGCAGGCGGGGCTCAGCCCAGCTTGCTGACGTCCCGGACGGCGCCCTTGTCCGCGCTGGTCGCCATCGCCGCGTACGCCCGCAGGGCCGTCGAGACCTTGCGGTCGCGGTTCTTCGGGGCGTAGTCGCCGTTCAGCGCCTGCTCGCGGCGCGCCAGTTCGGCCTGGTCGACCAGCAGCTCGATGCTGCGGCTGGGGATGTCGATACGGATCCGGTCGCCGTCCTGGACCAGGGCGATGGTGCCGCCGGACGCGGCCTCGGGGGACGCGTGGCCGATGGACAGGCCGGAGGTGCCGCCGGAGAAGCGGCCGTCGGTGATCAGCGCGCAGGACTTGCCCAGGCCGCGGCCCTTGAGGAAGGACGTCGGGTAGAGCATCTCCTGCATGCCGGGGCCGCCCTTGGGGCCCTCGTAGCGGATGACCACGACGTCGCCCTCGGTGACCTGCTTGCCCAGGATCTTCTCGACGGCCTCGTCCTGCGACTCGCAGACCACCGCCGGGCCCTCGAAGGTCCAGATGGACTCGTCGACGCCGGCCGTCTTCACCACGCAGCCGTCGACGGCCAGGTTGCCCCGCAGGACGGCCAGGCCGCCGTCCTTGGAGTAGGCGTGCTCGGCGGAGCGGATGCAGCCGTGCTCGGCGTCCTCGTCCAGCGCCTCCCAGCGCTCGGACTGGGAGAACGCCTCCGCCGAGCGGACGCAGCCGGGGGCCGCGTGCCACAGCTCCACGGCCTGAGCGGACGGGGAGCCGCCGCGCACGTCCCAGGTCTTCAGCCAGTCCGCCAGGGACGGGCTGTGCACCGCGTGCACGTCCTCGTTGAGCAGGCCCGCGCGGTGCAGCTCGCCGAGCAGGGCGGGGATGCCGCCGGCGCGGTGCACGTCCTCCATGTAGTACGTGCGGTCCTTGGCGACGTTGGGCGCGACCTTCGCCAGGCAGGGGACCCGGCGGGAGACGGCGTCGATCTGCTCCAGGCCGAACGGGACGCCCGCCTCCTGGGCCGCGGCCAGCAGGTGCAGGATCGTGTTGGTCGAGCCGCCCATCGCGATGTCCAGGGCCATCGCGTTCTCGAACGCGGCGAACGACGCGATGCTGCGGGGCAGGACCGTCTCGTCGTCCTGCTCGTAGTAGCGGCGGGTGATGTCCATCACCGTGCGGGCCGCGTCCTCGTACAGCCTGCGGCGGGCCGTGTGCGTGGCCAGGACCGAGCCGTTGCCGGGCAGGGACAGGCCGATCGCCTCGGTCAGGCAGTTCATCGAGTTGGCGGTGAACATGCCGGAGCAGGAGCCGCAGGTCGGACAGGCGTTCTCCTCGATACGGAGGATGTCCTCGTCGGAGACCTTGTCGTTGGCGGCCTCGGCGATCGCGTCGATCAGGTCCAGCGTGCGGACCGTGCCGTCGACCAGGGTGGCCCGGCCGGCCTCCATCGGGCCGCCGGAGACGAAGACCGCGGGGATGTTCAGGCGCAGCGCGGCCATCAGCATGCCCGGGGTGATCTTGTCGCAGTTGGAGATGCAGACCAGGGCGTCGGCGCAGTGCGCCTCGGCCATGTACTCCACGCTGTCCGCGATCAGGTCGCGGGAGGGCAGCGAGTACAGCATGCCGCCGTGACCCATCGCGATGCCGTCGTCGACGGCGATGGTGTTGAACTCGCGCGGGATGCCGCCCGCCTCCCGGATCGCCTCGCTGACGATCCGGCCGACCGGCTGCAGATGGGTGTGGCCCGGCACGAACTCGGTGAAGCTGTTGGCGACCGCGATGACCGGCTTCCGGCCGATGTCCGCACCGGGTACACCGGAGGCGCGCATAAGGGCGCGGGCGCCCGCCATGTTGCGGCCGTGGGTGACTGTGCGGGACCTCAGCTCGGGCATCGTCGCTCGCTCCTTCGAAGACCTTCTGCCAGACGGTTCTGACGCGTCGAGCCTACGCCGGTCATCCAGGGATCGGGACGGTGTGTCCGGAATGCGGGATGTTCGTCTCGGAAGTCCGCTGCCTGCGAACTCACGCCCCGGTCAGATGCCCCTGTACCACCGGCGCCGCCCGCGTGATGATCTGCTCCAGGTCGGCCGAGGCGATCGGCTCCATCTTGATCACGTATCGCAGCATGGCGCAGCCCACCAGCTGCGCGGCCGCCAGCTCGGCGCGCAGCTCGGCGTCCGGCAGCTCCAGCTGTCCCGCGATGCGGCGCAGCAGCTGGCTCGCGATCAGGCGGCGGAAGACGGCGGCGGCGGTCTCGTTGTTGACGGCGGAGCGCAGGATCGCCAGCAGCGGCGCCCGGGAGGTGGGGTTCTCCCAGATACCGAAGAAGAACCGGGTCAGCCGCTCGCCGATGCCGTCGAGCGGGCCCGCGCCCACGACGTTCGAGGCGTTCAGCGCGGGTGCGAAGGCGACCTCGATGGCCGCCTCGAAGACCTGTTCCTTGGTGCCGAAGTAGTGGTGGACGAGCGCCGAGTCCACGCCCGCCGCCTTCGCGATGCCGCGTACGGACGTCTTCTCGTAGCCGCGCTCGGAGAACTCCTCGCGGGCCGCGGTCAGGATGCGGTCGCGGGTGTCGCCCGACTCGGTGCGCGGGGGCCGGCCGCGGCGGCGGGCGGGCGTGCCCTCCCGGTCCGGGGTGGTGCCGTTCACCGTCCGGGCACCTTCACCGCGGAGGCGAGGTGGAGGCGGGTGAAGGCCAGCGCCTCCGCCAGGTCCGCTTCGCGTTCGGCGCTGGACATGGCCCGCCGGGTGTTGACCTCGATGACGACATGGCCGTCGTAGCCGCTCTGCGCGAGCCGTTCCAGCAGTTCGGCGCAGGGCTGGCCGCCCCGGCCGGGTACCAGGTGCTCGTCCTTGCCCGAGCCCCTGCCGTCGGCGAGGTGGACATGGCCGAGGCGCGGGCCCATCCGGTCGATCATCCGCAGGGCGTCCGCGCGGGCGGTGGCCGTGTGGCTGAGGTCGATCGTGAAGTGCCGGTAGTCGTCCTTGGTGACGTCCCAGTCGGGGGCGTAGGCGAGCATCTCGCGGTCGCGGTAGCGCCAGGGGTACATGTTCTCCACGGCAAACCGTACGTCCGTCTCGTTCGCCATCCGCCAGACCCCGGCGACGAAGTCACGGGCGTACTGCCGCTGCCAGCGGAACGGCGGGTGGACGACGACCGTCTTGGCGCCCAGCTTCTCGGCGGCCGAGCGGGCCCGCTGGAGCTTGACCCAGGGGTCCGTGGACCACACCCGCTGGGTGATCAGCAGACAGGGGGCGTGCACGGCCAGGATCGGGATGCGGTGGTAGTCCGACAGCCGCCGCAGCGCCTCGATGTCCTGGCTCACCGGGTCCGTCCACACCATGACCTCGACGCCGTCGTAGCCGAGGCGTGCGGCGATCTCGAAGGCCGTCGCCGTCGACTCCGGGTAGACGGAGGCCGTCGACAGGGCGACCTTCGCATCCGGGATGCGGACGGGGACGTCCCTTGGTTCAACCACGAAGGACAGGGTACGGGGTGGCATTGGTTCGGGTGCCGGATGCCCTGTGCGCCGTTTCGGCCCTTCCTCGCGAGCCGGTGCGGGCCGTCGGTGGCCTGGCGCACACCTCGCGCGCCCGCGCGCGCCGTCGCGGGGCGCTCATGACGACCCCATGTGGTCCAGGCGGCGCAGGATGACGCCCTCCCGCAGGGCCCATGGGCAGATCTCCAGGCTCTCCACGCCGAACAGGTCCATCGCGCCCTCGGCGACCAGGGCGCCGGCGAGAAGCTGGCCGGAGCGGCCCTCGGAGACGCCGGGGAGTTCGGAGCGCTGCTCGGCACTCATGCCGGCCAGCCGCGGCACCCACGCCTCCAGGGACTCCCGCTTCAGCTCGCGCTGCACATACAGGCCCTCGGCGGAGCGTGCGGCGCCCGCGATACGGGCCAGCTGCTTGAAGGTCTTGGAGGTGGCGACCACATGGTCGGGCGCCCCGAAGCGGCTGAACTCCCCCACCGTGCGGGCGATCTCGGCCCGTACGTGTCGGCGCAGGGCCCTTATCGCCTCGGGGTCCGGCGGGTCACCGGGCAGCCAGCCGACGGTCAGCCGGCCGGCGCCGAGCGGCAGCGAGACGGCCGCGTCGGGTTCCTCGTCGATGCCGTAGCCGATCTCCAGGGAACCGCCGCCGATGTCCAGGACCAGCAGCTTCCCGGCCGACCAGCCGAACCAGCGGCGGGCGGCGAGAAAGGTGAGCCGGGCCTCCTCGGCGCCGGTGAGCACCTGGAGTTCGACGCCGGTCTCGTGCTGCACGCGCGCGAGGACGTCATCGGCGTTGCTGGCCTCGCGCACGGCGGAGGTGGCGAAGGTCAGCAGATCCTCTACGCCCTTGTCCTCGGCGGCCTGGAGAGCGTCGTGGACGACACCGATCAGCCGGTCCACCCCGTCGGAGCCGATCGCCCCGTCCTCGTCCTGGAGTTCGGCGAGCCGCAGCTCCGCCTTGTGCGAATGCGCGGGCAACGGGCGCGCGCCCGGGTGCGCGTCCACCACCAGCAGATGCACCGTGTTCGATCCAACGTCCAGGACACCGAGTCTCATGTACGGAACGCTACTGCCACCTGGGCCGTCGTCCGTCCCCGGAGCGGGCTGGGGCGGCATACCCTGGACGGGTGCCAAAGACGAAAAAGGCGAAGGACCACAAGACCGCCAAATCCTCCCCCGGTTCTTCGCGGGCGAAGTCCTCGAAGAAGCCGAAGAACACGGCGGCCGGCCCGGAGCCCGATGAGAAGGGGCTCGACTTCGCGCGCGCGTGGGTGGAGTTCCCCGACCCGGCGGACGACGAGCAGGTCTTCCGGTGCGATCTGACCTGGCTGACGTCCCGCTGGAACTGCATCTTCGGCAGCGGCTGCCAGGGCATCCAGGCGGGCCGCGCGGACGACGGGTGCTGCACGCTGGGCGCGCACTTCTCCGACGAGGACGACGAGAAGCGGGTCGCCGGGCATGTGGAGCGGCTCACGCCGGAGATCTGGCAGCACCATGACGAGGGCATGCGGCACGGCTGGGTCGCGGAGGACGACGAGGGGTCCCGGCAGACCCGCCCGTACCAGGGGTCGTGCATCTTCCAGAACCGGCCCGGCTTTCCGGGCGGCGCGGGCTGCTCGCTGCACATCCTCGCCCTGAAGGAAGGCCGCGAGCCGCTGGAGACCAAGCCGGACGTGTGCTGGCAGCTGCCGATCCGGCGGACCTACGACTGGATCGACCGCCCCGACGACACGCGGGTCCTCCAGGTGTCGATCGGTGAGTACGACCGCCGGGGCTGGGGGCCGGGCGGGCACGACCTGCACTGGTGGTGCACCTCGGCGACCTCGGCGCACGGCGCGGGCGAGCCGGTGTACGTCTCCTACCGGGCCGAGCTGACCGAGCTGATGGGCAAGGCCGGCTACGACCGCCTGGTCGAGCTGTGCGAGGAACGCCTGGCCTCGAACCTCCCCCTACTGGCCCCCCACCCAGCGGACCCCACCACCTGACGCACGATCACAGGAACACCCCGACCACCAGGCAAGGGCCACACCACCCCCAGGGGCGCGAGGAACTGCGTGCCCAGCCACAACACACCCGCACCCGCACCCGCCCACGCCGCCAAAACGGCACCCCATGAGGCGCACCCACCCCAAACACCAGGCAAGGAAGACGACCCCAGCCACCCCAGGGGCGCGAGGAACTGCGCGCCGAGCCACAACAAACCCGCACCCGCCCACGGCGACAACCCCGCACCCCATGAGGCGCACTCCGCCAAACCGCCGGAGGCAGTCGCTAGCCGACCGAGGGGGTCGGCGAGTCGGTCGGGGGCGGGGGTGAGGACGGAGAGCCGGACGGGGTCGGGTCCGTGGGCGGCGAGGTCGGCTCGTCGGTCGGGGTGGGCGACGGGCTGGTCGGCGGATCGGTGGGAGCCGACTTCGTGGGCGTCGGGTCCGGTGTGGCGGTGGTGGGCGGCCCGCCCGGTTCGGAGGGCCGGGTGGGCGCGGTGCCGTACCCCCTGATGGAGACGACGGCGCCCGCGGGTGCGATCGCCACCTGCGCGCTCCAGAACCCGGAGGGCTCACGCAGCGGGTCGACGTACACCTTGATCGTCAACGATTCGCCCGGCTGGAGCGTTCCCGAGGCGCGGCTGAGGTAGAGCCAGTCGGCCGTCGTGGACGCCGACCACTGGACCGGCGAGGGGCCGGATGCGGTGAGGGTGACATAGGTGGTCTGGCCGCTGGTGCGGGCGGACACCCCGAGGTGCCCCGCGCTCTTCTTCCCCGCCCCGGAGACGCTGATGACCTCCACGGAGACGTCGGGCGCCGCTCCGTCCTTCAGGAAGCGGGCGCCGGGCCTGACGCCGGCGTTGCCGGTGTTCCCGTTGCCGTCGGCCGTGTCGCCGTGGTCGTGCGCCTCCTGCGCGGTCGCGGCGGGGCCGTCCTGGTCCTCGCCGCCGGGCGAGCCCCGGTAGGCGGCCCACAGGGCGAGTACGGGTGCGGCGACGACCGTGGCCACCACGGTCGTGGTGACGGCACGCGCGCGTAGCCGCTCGCGGCGGGCCGCCCGGTCCTTGGGGTCCATCGGGAAGCCACGCCGGTCGAAGCGCGGCATCGCGGCGCCCCGCGCACGCGGCCGGTGCGCCAGTGCCTGGCGCAGGGCCGCGCGCGGGGCCTCCAGGACGGGCAGTTGGGCGGGGGTGACGGCGGCGCCGGGCCAGCGGCCGGGCGCCGCGCGCTCGGCGGTGCGGCGGCAGCGGGGGCAGTCGTCGACGTGCCGGACCAGCTCGCGCCGTACCGTGCTGCTGAGCACGAGTTGGTGGTCGCCGGCGAGCCGGGCCACCCCGGGGCAGCCGCCGGTCTCCACGACGGCGAGCGCGGCACGCGTGCGTTCCACCTCGCAGGCGGCGGACGCGAGCAGATCGCGGGCGGCGGCCGGGTCAAGGCCGAGGACGGCGGCGACCTCGTGGGCGGCCAGCTGGTGGCGTACGGCGAGTTCGAGGGCCTCGCGCTGCTCCGGGGTGGTCCCGGCGGCCTCCGGCCAGGCGAGCCGGGCCAGTTCCCGTCTCCGCTGCTCCTGGACCTCGTCGGTGAGCGCCGGTCCGCCCGCCTGCGCGTCGGGCCGCCGCCCGCCGTCGGGGCCGTCCGCGGTGCCGGGCCGCTCTTCGGCGCCGGACGGCCGCTCGGTGCCGGGCCGGCCCGCCGCATGGGTGGCCTGACGTTTCTGCTTGGCCTCGGCCAGCTTGCGCAGGCATGCCCAGCGGGCCAGCGCGTACAGCCAGGCCCGGCGGCCCTCGTCCGACTCCGGCCCGCGCTGGCCGCGCCGCTCGGCCAGCGCGAGCACGTCGCCGAGCGCCGCGGTCGCCGCGTCGTGGTCGCACAGCACCGAGAGACAGTAGGTGAACAAACCGTCCAGGTAAGGCTCGTAGCGCGGCGTGCGCTGCGCCAGCGCGCGCGCCGCGGCACGGTCGCGCGCCTCCCGGTGCATCCGATGTGCGCCGGTCGTGCGGGGGAAGGTTTCCGGACTGCTGCTCATCACCCGTGCGACCGTAGGCGGCCCTGGATGGGCCCTTCCGCCACCTTGAGCACTTTTAATTCGTACGGGTGAAACGATCCCTCATAAGGGGACAGGAACGTTTCGATCTGTGACTTTCCCCTGCCGGCGCGGGGTCGGCCGCGGCGGCCGGGGCGGCGGCCCGTGCCCGCGGTGTCAGTGCCGGCCGTTACGGTTTCGTCCATGGCTGCCCGTACCAAGACGACCAAGGACCGCCCGTCCTACCGCTGCACGGAGTGCGGCTGGCAGACGGCCAAGTGGCTCGGCCGCTGCCCCGAGTGCCAGGCATGGGGCACGATCGAGGAGTACGGCGCGCCCGCGGTGCGGACGACGGCACCCGGGCGGGTCACCACCTCCGCGCTGCCCATCGGCCAGGTCGACGGCCGGCAGGCCACCGCCCGCTCGACCGGCGTGCCCGAACTGGACCGGGTGCTCGGCGGCGGCCTGGTGCCCGGCGCGGTGGTGCTGCTCGCGGGCGAGCCCGGTGTGGGCAAGTCCACGCTGCTGCTCGATGTGGCGGCCAAGTCGGCGAGCGAGGAGCACCGCACCCTCTATGTCACGGGTGAGGAGTCGGCGAGCCAGGTGCGGCTGCGCGCGGACCGCATCAAGGCCATCGACGACCATCTGTACCTGGCCGCCGAGACCGACCTGGCCGCCGTCCTCGGCCACTTGGACGCGGTCAAGCCCTCGCTGCTGATCCTCGACTCCGTGCAGACGGTCGCCTCCCCCGAGATCGACGGGGCGCCCGGCGGCATGGCGCAGGTGCGGGAGGTGGCCGGGGCCCTGATCCGCGCGTCCAAGGACCGCGGGATGTCCACGCTGCTGGTGGGCCATGTCACCAAGGACGGCGCGATCGCGGGTCCGCGGCTGCTGGAGCACCTTGTGGATGTGGTGCTCCACTTCGAGGGCGACCGGCACGCGCGCCTGCGCCTGGTGCGCGGGGTCAAGAACCGGTACGGCGCGACGGACGAGGTGGGGTGCTTCGAACTGCACGACGAGGGCATCACGGGCCTCGCCGATCCGAGCGGGCTGTTCCTGACCCGGCGTGCCGAGCCGGTGCCCGGCACCTGTCTGACCGTGACCCTGGAGGGCCGCCGCCCGCTGGTCGCCGAGGTGCAGGCGCTGACGGTCGACTCGCAGATCCCCTCCCCGCGCCGTACGACGTCGGGTCTGGAGACCTCCCGGGTGTCGATGATGCTGGCGGTGCTGGAGCAGCGCGGCCGGATCAGCGCGCTCGGCAAGCGGGACATCTACTCCGCGACGGTCGGCGGGGTGAAGCTCTCCGAGCCCGCCGCCGACCTCGCCGTCGCCCTGGCCCTGGCCTCGGCCGCGAGTGACACCCCCCTGCCGAAGAACCTCGTCGCGATCGGCGAGGTGGGGCTGGCGGGCGAGGTCAGACGGGTCACGGGGGTGCAGCGCAGGCTCACCGAGGCGCACCGCCTGGGCTTCACGCACGCGCTCGTGCCGGGCGATCCGGGCAAGATCCCCGCCGGCATGAAGGTCCTGGAAGTGGCCGACATAGGGGACGCGCTCAGAGTGCTTCCGCGCTCCCGTCGCCGAGAGGCCCCACAGGACGCGGAGGACCGCCGGTAGACTTTGCCCTGGTCTCGCCCGTCCGTACGAACGTCGTGCGGCAACGGGGGCGCCCCAGAACCTGCGACCGGAGGAGTGCAGTGGCAGCCAACGACCGGGCAGCAGCTCCCGGAAAGTCCGGTGGGAGTGCCGGTTCCGATGGCCTGATGCGCGCCTCGCTGAGCGCCGTGGCACCCGGTACGGGCCTGCGCGACGGTCTGGAGCGGGTTCTGCGGGGGAACACCGGCGGACTGATCGTGCTGGGCTCCGACAAGACCGTCGAGGCGATGTGCACGGGCGGTTTCGTGCTGGATGTGGAGTTCACCGCGACCCGGCTGCGGGAGCTGTGCAAGCTCGACGGCGGCATCGTGCTCTCCTCCGATCTGTCCAAGATCCTGCGGGCGGGCGTCCAGCTGCTCCCGGACCCGACGATCCCGACGGAGGAGACCGGCACCCGGCACCGCACCGCGGACCGGGTCTCGAAGCAGGTCGGTTTCCCGGTGGTCTCCGTGTCCCAGTCGATGCGTCTGATCGCCCTGTACGTCGACGGACAGCGCCGGGTCCTGGAGGACTCGGCGGCGATCCTCTCCCGCGCCAACCAGGCGCTCGCCACCCTGGAGCGCTACAAGCTGCGCCTGGACGAGGTCGCGGGCACGCTGTCGGCGCTGGAGATCGAGGACCTGGTGACCGTCCGCGATGTCTCGGCGGTCGCGCAGCGCCTGGAGATGGTGCGCCGTATCGCCACCGAAATCGCCGAATACGTGGTCGAACTGGGCACCGACGGGCGTCTGCTCGCTCTCCAACTGGACGAGTTGATCGCGGGCGTCGAGCCGGAGCGCGAGCTGGTGGTCCGGGACTATGTGCCGGAGCCGACGGCGAAGCGTTCCCGCACGGTGGACGAGGCACTGGCGGAGCTGGACGCGCTCAGCCATGCCGAGCTGCTGGAACTCCCCACGGTGGCCCGGGCGCTGGGGTACACCGGGTCTCCCGAGGCGCTCGACTCCGCGGTGTCGCCGCGCGGCTTCCGCCTGCTGGCCAAGGTGCCGCGGCTCCCGGGTGCGATCATCGACCGTCTCGTGGAGCACTTCGGCGGCCTGCAGAAGCTCCTCGCCGCGAGCGTCGACGACCTCCAGACGGTGGACGGTGTCGGCGAGGCCCGCGCCCGCAGTGTCCGCGAGGGCCTGTCCCGCCTGGCGGAGTCCTCGATCCTGGAACGCTACGTCTGACCGCCCCCGCTCCGGCACACGCACCGGTCTCCTGCACGCTCCTCGACTCCGACACACGCATCGACACCGCACCGGCCTCGGGCACGAGCGCGTCCGAAACGCAGCGGCTCCGGGCCATGGGGCGTCGGCGAGGCATCGGCCGCGGCACCGGAACGTCGGCGACGCATCGACCGCCGGCAGCGGAACGTCGGGAACGCATCGACCGTGGACGGAACGCCGCTCGCGGCACGTCCACCGGGTGCGGTCCGAGCGGCCGTAGCGCTCCGGTGACGGCGTTCGGGCCGTCTGCCGCAGCACGAATCGTGCGGCTGGAATGACCCCGGGGCGCCCCAGGGGACCGCCAGGTGGGACCGTCAGGTGCGCGTCAGTCCGCCGTCAGGACGAAGGAGGTCTGGGACTTTTCGAAGCCGGGGGCCTTGGCCTCGACCAGATAGGTCCCGGGGCCGGCCGAGCCGGACGGAGGCGTGGCGCACTCGGGAGCGCTCGGCTTGCGGTCCCACTTCACGGTGTAGGTGATGCTGTTGCCCGCCGGCACCCGGTACACCAGGCTTGCCGCGCCCTTGGGGCAGTCGGCGGACGACCAGTAGGCGTCGCTGTCGTCCGCGCGCGTGATGGTCAACACGGCCTTCTTCGGGCCGAGATCGACCTTGCAGTCACCGGACGAAGAGTTCTTCGCGGTCAGTTCGAAGGTCGGCGTCTGCCCGGGCGGGTAGGAGTTGTGCAGGCTGCGCAGGCTCAACTTCACCGCGCCGGGCGTGCAGTTGGACAACCCGGAGGACGCGGGGAGCGTGGGCCCCGTACCCGTACCGCCGCTGCCCGACCCGTCGCCCGCTCCCGTACCGGATCCCGAGGAGTCGCCGTCGTCCGACCCGGCGGAGCCGTCCGTGGCGCCGCCATCGCCCGCCCCGGCGCCGTCGTCGCCCGATCCCCCGCCGCCCGACTCGTCGCGCCCGCCCGGGTGTTGGCTTATCGCGGACCCGGAAGGCGACGGCCCGGCCGTGATCGTGGGCAGGGGGCTCTTGCCGTTGGACCCGTCGGCGCTCTTCTTCTCGCCCCCGCCGCCCGAGGTCACGATCCACGTGATCAGCAGCGCCAGCAGGGCGACCACGGACAGCAGAGCGACCCTCCGGCGCCAGTAGATGGAGGAGGGAAGCGGCCCGATCGGATTGCGCAGAGATCCCACGGCGCAAACTGTACGAGAGATCGGCGCGCTTGCTTGCGCCACCCGCCGCCCGCAGCCCAACTTTTCCAGATCATCATCCCGGTAACTTCCGTAGGGAGGAGCGCCCTTCAGCCGCCACGCGCCCCGGCCCGGCGGTGCCGCGGAGCACGTCAGCCCCACCCGTGGCAGGATCGGGAGGGCCATGACTGAGAAGCTCCACGCCCCCGTGATCGCCTGGTTCGACGCCCATGCCCGCGACCTCCCCTGGCGCCGCCCGGAGGCGGGCCCGTGGGGCGTGATGGTCAGCGAGTTCATGCTCCAGCAGACGCCGGTCAACCGCGTACTGCCGGTCTATGAGCAGTGGCTTGCCCGCTGGCCGCGCCCCGCCGATCTGGCCGCGGAGGCCCCCGGCGAGGCCGTCCGCGCCTGGGGCCGGCTCGGCTACCCGCGCCGCGCCCTGCGGCTGCACGGCGCCGCGGTCGCCATAACGGAACGGCACGGCGGCGATGTGCCGACGGACCACGCGCAACTGCTCGCGCTGCCCGGCATCGGCGAGTACACGGCGGCGGCCGTGGCCTCGTTCGCGTACGGGCAGCGGCACGCCGTGCTCGACACCAATGTGCGCCGGGTCTTCGCGCGGGCGGTCACGGGTGTGCAGTACCCGCCGAACGCCACCACGGCGGCCGAGCGCAGGCTGGCCCGCGAGCTGTTGCCCGAGGAGGAGCGGACCGCCGCGCGCTGGGCGGCCGCCTCCATGGAGCTGGGCGCGCTGGTGTGCACGGCGAAGAACGAGATGTGCCGGCGCTGTCCGATCGCCGACCAGTGCGCCTGGCATCTGGCGGGCAAGCCGGAGCACGAGGGCCCGCCGCGCCGCGGTCAGACGTACGCCGGTACCGACCGTCAGGTGCGCGGCAAGCTCCTGGCCGTGCTGCGCGAGGCGCACGCGCCCGTGCCGCAGGCGGCTCTCGACCGGGTGTGGCACGAGCCGGTGCAGCGCGCCCGGGCGCTGGACGGGCTCGTCGCGGACGGTCTGGTGGAGCCGCTGGCGGGCAGCCGTTATCGGCTGCCGCTCAGCTGACGTACAGGCAGATCACAGCGGCGGCGGCTCGATTACGGGCCATCAGGACGGACAAAAGGCGCCAAACCAGGACAGAAACAAGCCCTTCTTTACCCCGCCCCTACTTCCGTTACACAACTGACGGACAGCCGAGCGCCATCCGCAGGCTGCTCCGCATAACCCCGTGACAACCGCTCCGTACCTTCATTTCCGTGCCCGTCAGACCACCGGACCAGGCGACGAGGGGCACGGACCGAAGCAGAACGGGGATAACGGGGATACGGAGGCGGTTGGAATGGCGCAGGGCGAGGTGCTCGAATTCGAGGAGTACGTCCGCACCCGGCAGGACGCGCTGCTGCGCAGCGCCCGCCGGCTGGTTCCGGACCCGGTCGACGCCCAGGACCTGCTCCAGACCGCGCTCGTGCGGACGTACGGCCGCTGGGAGGGCATCGCGGACAAGCGCCTGGCCGACGCCTATCTGCGCCGGGTGATGATCAACACGCGGACCGAGTGGTGGCGGGCGCGGAAGCTGGAGGAGGTCCCCACCGAGCAGCTGCCGGACGCATGCGTGGACGACGCCACCGAGCAGCACGCCGACCGTGCGCTCCTCATGGACATCATGAAGGTGCTCGCTCCGAAGCAACGCAGTGTCGTGGTGCTGCGACACTGGGAGCAGATGTCCACGGAGGAGACGGCCGCCGCCCTCGGTATGTCGGCCGGAACGGTCAAGAGCACGCTGCACCGGGCGCTCGCCCGGCTCCGCGAGGAGCTGGAGGCGCGCGATCTGGACGCACGCGCGCTGGAGCGTGAGGAGCGGGAGCGTTGCGCGGCCTGACGGGCGCCGGGCCCAGTGCCCGAGGGAGTGTGCAGGCGGTGAGCACGGCGTTGGTCGTGCTCACCGCCCTCGCCCTTTTCGCCGCCGCCTGCGCCACCGGCGGCACCGGCGCCCGCGACGAGGGACCGGCGCACGCCGACTCGGTCGTGGGCGCGACGGTCTCCCCCACGCCCAGTCCCTCCGACAGCTACCAGCGGGTGAACGCGGTCACCCTCGTCAAGGACGACCCGAAGGTCTCGCCCGCGGTCAAACGGGACCTCAAGCCGTGCGCCGCCGACGAGTACCCGGTCGACGTGTCCTACGGCAGCCTGACCGGATCGACCGTCGAGGACATCGTGGTCAACGTGCTGACCTGCGGCGACGCCGTGGGGGTCGGCGCGTATGTGTACCGCAGCGAGGGCGGCAGGTACCAGAATGTCTTCCGGGCGGAGGAGTCCCCCGTCTACGCCGAGATAGACCGCGGCGATCTGACGGTGACCAAGCAGGTGTACGAGAAGGGCGACCCGGTCTCCAGCCCGTCCGGCGAGAACGTGATCACCTACACCTGGACCGCGGGCCGCTTCGTCGAGGAGTCCGCCCACCACACCGACTACGGCAACGCGGCCGGCGGCGTGACATCGCCGGTGCCCGAACCGACACAGGCACCGGACGGCTGACGGCTGACGGCGAGCGTGGTGAACCCCGCACATGACACCGGCGTCACAAGGGTGACGGCACAAGAAGCACACGAGGACTGAGAGCACCGGGATGGCAGAGCAGACCCACGTCCTGTTCGTCGAGGACGACGACGTCATCCGTGAGGCCACCCAGCTCACTCTGGAGCGGGACGGCTTCGCGGTCACCGCGATGCCCGACGGGCTGTCGGGTCTTGAGGCGTTCCGGGCCAGGCGCCCCGACATCGCGCTCCTGGACGTCATGGTCCCGGGGCTGGACGGGGTCAGCCTGTGCCGGCGCATCCGCGACGAGTCGACCGTGCCGGTGATCATGCTGTCGGCGCGCGCCGACTCCATCGATGTCGTGCTGGGCCTGGAGGCGGGCGCCGACGACTATGTGACCAAGCCCTTCGACGGTGCCGTACTGGTCGCCCGTATCCGCGCGGTGCTGCGCCGCTTCGGGCACGCCGGCGGGGCCGCGCAGGCCGAGAACCCCGGCACGACGGTGTCCGGCGGCGTGCTGACCTTCGGCGGACTGGAGGTCGACACCGAGGGCATGGAGGTGCGCCGGGACGGCCGGCCGGTGGCGCTCACCCCGACCGAGATGCGGCTGCTCCTGGAGTTCTCCTCCGCGCCTGGCACCGTGCTCTCACGCGACAAGCTGCTGGAACGCGTGTGGGACTACGGCTGGGGCGGCGACACCCGGGTCGTCGACGTCCATGTGCAGCGGCTGCGGACGAAGATCGGCCAGGACCGGATCGAGACGGTCCGCGGCTTCGGCTACAAGCTGAAGGCGTGAGCGGGCGGCGACATGAGGCGGTTCATTCGGCGTCCGGTCCGCGGAAAGGTGCTGTCGGTCGGCCTGCGCACGGGGCTCCGCTGGAAGCTGAGCGCGGCGATCGCGCTGGTCGGCGCGCTGGTGGCGATCGCGCTCAGCCTGGTCGTGCACAACGCGGCCCGGGTGTCCATGCTGGACAACGCGCGCGACCTGGCCGACGAGCGGGTGCAGATCGCGCAGCGCAACTACGAGCTGTCCGGGCGGCCCAACTTCCCGAGCATCAAGATCGACGACCCGGAGCTGCCGCCCGAGCTGCGGCAGAAGGTCGGGCAGGGGCGCCGGGCGACGTATGTCACCGACCATAGCGGCCCGATACCGGACATCTGGGCGGCGATCCCGGTCAAGGACGGGCATGTGCTGTCGCTGCACACCCACTTCACCGACCGCAGCACGGACGTGATGAAGGACCTCGACCAGGCCCTGGTGATCGGCTCGATCGCGGTCGTCGTCGGCGGCAGCGCGCTCGGCGTGCTCATCGGCGGGCAGCTGTCGCGGCGGCTGCGCAAGGCGGCGGCTGCCGCGAACCAGGTCGCCAAGGGCGAGCCGGACGTCCGGGTGCGGGACGCCATCGGCGGTGTCGTACGGGACGAGACCGACGATCTCGCGCGTGCGGTGGACGCCATGGCGGACGCGCTCCAGCAGCGGCTTGAGGCCGAGCGGCGGGTCACCGCCGATATCGCGCACGAGCTGCGCACCCCGGTGACCGGGCTGCTGACCGCCGCCGAGCTGCTGCCGCCCGGCCGGCCCACCGAGCTGGTCCTGGACCGGGCCAAGGCGATGCGTACGCTCGTCGAGGACGTGCTGGAGGTGGCCCGGCTCGACAGCGCATCCGAGCGGGCCGAGCTGCAGGACATCATGCTGGGCGAGTTCGTCGCCCGGCGGGTGGCCGCCAAGGACCCGGAGATCATGGTGCGGGTGGTGCACGAGTCGGAGGTCACCACCGACCCGCGGCGGCTGGAACGGGTGCTGTTCAACCTGCTCGCCAACGCCGCCCGGCACGGCAAGCCGCCCGTCGAGGTCACCGTCGAGGGCCGGGTCATCCGGGTCCGCGACCACGGGCCGGGCTTCCCGGAGGAACTGCTCGCCCATGGCCCGAGCCGCTTCCGTACCGGCAGCGAGGACCGCGCGGGCGAGGGCCACGGTCTGGGCCTGACCATCGCCGCCGGGCAGGCCCGGGTGCTGGGCGCCCGGCTGACCTTCCGCAACGTACGCCCCACGGGCACACCGGAGGACATCCCCGCCGAGGGCGCGGTGGCCGTCCTCTGGCTCCCGGAACACGCCCCGACCAACACGGGCAGCTACCCCATACTCCAGTAGCAGCCCCGCACCAGACGGGCGGCGCACCCGGCAGCACCCCGCACCGGGCCGGGCAGGCCCCGCGGGGCCTGGCCGTGCACCGGGCAGCGAGCACGGCGACTTTCTCCGCCGGGCGGATGGTGCGCGGCGGCGCACGGCCGCGGATGGCGGGCGGTCCGCCGACCACACACCACCCCCCAGCCCGACGACACCCGGCCAGCCGGCACCCCACACCGCCCGGGCTACCTGCCCCCAGCCTCGTACACACAGCAGCAGGCACCCGACCAGCACAGCAGCGCCCGACCCCGCGGCACCCCGGCCGGCCGGGCTACCTGCCCCCAGGGGCGTGCACACAACAGAGGACGCCCCGACCGGCACGACGACGCCCCAGCCAGCAGCACCCCACACCGACCGGACGGCCGCCCCCAGGGGCGGGCCTCGTCGACCAGAGGGCACCGGCAGGTCGGCTGGGTGGGGTGACACGCGGTGTCGACAACGCCCCGCGGGCGAGCAGACTCGCGGTGCTCGACGCACGGACAAGGCGAGGGCCCCCAGGGCGGACACCGCTGGAGGGCCTTCGGGGCGGGCGTGGGTCAGATGGCCTCGGCCACCGGCGTCTGCGCGGCGTCCGCCGGGTCCTTCTGCGGTCCGCCCTTGAGCGGGACCTCCTTCACGAACAGCGCCGCGACCAGCACGATCACGGCGACCGCCGTGCCCAGCAGGAAGGCGCTGTGGGTGCCCGCGGACACCGCGTGCTGGTAGGCCTCGCGTGCCGCCGCCGGCAGCTTGGCCAGGCTCGCCGCGTCCAGCTGTGCGGACTGCTCGGTCAGCTGCCGGCCCGCCGAGCCGGCCCGCTCCGCCATGACGTCCTGGACCCGGTGGTTGAACAGCGCACCCATGATGGCGACACCGAACGAGGAGCCGAGCGTACGGAACAGGGTGGTCGACGAGGACGCGACGCCCATGTCCTTCATCTGCACGCTGTTCTGCGCGACCAGCATGGTGATCTGCATCAGGCAGCCCATGCCCAGGCCCAGGACAGCCATGTACACGCCGGAGGTGAACCGGGAGGTGCCCGTGTCCATCAGTGACAGCAGATACAGACCGGCGACCATCAGCACGCCACCGGCGATCGGGAAGATCTTGTAGCGGCCGCTGTTGGTGGTGACCCGCCCCGCGACCATCGACGTGACCAGCATCGCGCCGAGCATCGGCAGGAGCAGCAGTCCGGAGTTGGTCGCGGACGCGCCCTGCACCGACTGCTGGTACAGCGGCAGGAACAGCGTGGCGCCGAACATCACGAAGCCGGTGATGAAGCCGATGACCGACATCAGGGTGAAGTTGCGGCTGCGGAAGATGTGCAGCGGCAGCACCGGCTCGGCGGCCTTGGTCTGCCAGAACACGAAGCCGACCAGCGAGACGATGCCGATGGCGCCCAGTTCCATGATCCGCGCGGAGGTCCAGGCGTACTCGGTGCCGCCCCAGGTCGTCACCAGCACGATCGCGGTGATGCCGACGGTCAGCAGCGTGGCACCCAGATAGTCGATGCGCGTCTTGGTCCGCTTCTTCGGCAGGTGCAGCACCGCGCTGATCGCGGCCAGCGCGATCACGCCGAGCGGCAGGTTGATGTAGAAGGCCCAGCGCCAGCCCCAGTTGTCGGTGATGGTGCCGCCGACCAGCGGGCCGCCGATCATCGCGAGCGCCATGACGCCGGCCATCATGCCCTGGTACTTGCCGCGCTCACGCGGCGGAATGAGATCGCCGATGATCGCCATGACGCCGACCATCAGACCGCCGGCGCCGAGACCCTGCACGGCCCGGAAACCGATCAGCTCGCCCATGTTCTGGGCCATACCGCTCAGCGCGGACCCGATCAGGAAGATCACGATCGAGGTCATGAAGGCGCCCTTGCGGCCGTACATGTCCCCGAGCTTGCCCCAGATCGGGGTGGCCGCCGCGGTGGCGAGCGTGTACCCGGTGACCACCCAGGACAGGTGTTCAAGGCCGCCCAGTTCACCGACGATCGTCGGCATCGCCGTGCCCACGATCATGTTGTCGAGCATCGCGAGCATCATCGCGATCATCAGCGCGAGCAGGACCACGCGCACGCTCTTCGGCTGCTTGCCCTGCTCTTCGGATATCTCCTGGCCCGCCCGGGCCTGCAGTGTGTCCGCCATCTTTGGCACTCCCCCTGCGGCGGCCACTTACTTGCCGCCCGGCTAGTTGACTACACTGGGGAAGGTAGACCCGTCACTAGCCGGTCGTCAAGTAAGTTTCCGCAGCGCGCGAGGAGTACGAAGATGGGGGTCACCATGGACGGGACCAAGCAGCAGCGCCGCGGAAACACCCGCCAGCGCATCCAGGACGTGGCGCTCGAACTCTTCGCGGAGCAGGGGTACGAAAAGACCTCCCTGCGGGAGATCGCCGAACGCCTCGACGTCACCAAGGCGGCGCTCTACTACCACTTCAAGACGAAGGAAGAGATCATCGTCAGCCTCTTCGAGGATCTGACGAAGCCGATGGAGGACCTGATCGCCTGGGGCGAGCGGCAGCCGCACACCCTGGAGACCAAGCGGGAGATCATCCGGCGCTACAGCCAGGCACTGGTCGACGCGGCACCGCTGTTCCGCTTCATGCAGGAGAACCAGGCGACCGTGCGGGAACTGCGCATCGGCGACTCGTTCAAGGACCGCATGCGCGGCCTGCGGGACATCGTCATCGACCCGGACGCGGACCTGGTGGACCAAGTCCGCTGTGTGAGCGCCATCTTCACGCTGCACGCCGGGATGTTCGTCCTGCTGGACCTGGAAGGCGACCCCGAGGAGAAGCGCGCGGCCGTTCTCGAGGTCGCCGTGGACCTGGTGACACAGGCGCACAACGGCGCCGGGAACACCAGGACTCAGACCCGCACACCCTTGCCCCGCAGGAAGGAGACCGGGTCTATCGCGGAGCCGTAGTTCGGGGTCGTACGGATCTCGAAGTGCAGGTGCGGGCCGGTGGAGTTGCCGGTGCTCCCGGAGCGCGCGATGTGCTCTCCGGCGCCGACGGCCTGACCCACCCGCACGTCGATCCTCGACAGGTGGGCGTACTGGGAGTACGTCCCGTTGCCGTGCTTGATGACGATGGCGTTGCCGTACGCGGGGCCGTCACCGGCGCCGTTGCCGCCGGCCTTCACGACGGTGCCGCCGGACGCGGCGACGACCTCGGTGCCGGTCGGCACGGCGAAGTCCTGGCCGCTGTGCTTGGCCTTCCACATGCCGCCGGCCTGGTTGAAGCTCGCGGAGAGCGTGTACTTCTTCACCGGGTCGACCCACGCGACCGCACCCTGGGCGGTCGTGGCCGTGACGGCGGTTGCGGGAGTGGCGGCCGCCGCGACCCCGGCCCCCAGTACGGCCGAGACACCGAGACCGGCGGCGAGAACCGCGGCGCGGTTGCGGAGCAGGGACGTGCGGGACCGGCGGGACGTGACGCGCTGGGACATCGAAACCTCGTGTACTCGGGGACGGGAGACCCGGCCGGAGCGCGGACGGCTCCCGGTCGGGCCATCCCTTGGTAACCCCCGACCTCACCCGCCTCCAAAACCCCCATCTACGAGGCGATCTAGTATTTCATCGGGACATCATTGCCTTTCTTGACAAATGCCTCACTAACCGGACAGGCCTCCTGGCACGGGCAAATCGACTCCCAGACATCCGGGGCAAATGTCCTAATTTGCCCCGACGCGAACTGCCACTAAGTGGTCTAGTAACGGACATTTGACCTGTGTGGCATATCACCGAGCCGCTGGATCCAACCGCCCCGTAACCCCCACCGAACGCTCCGGTTAGGCTCCTCCGTGTTTCTCGTTCGCGGCGGTACGACCACGGGGGTGGACGGATGGAGCCGACGGTCCTGGGCAGCAAGCTCGCCTCCAGCGTGATCGGGCCGCTGGTGAGAAAGCTGATCGTCGGCGACGGCCCCGGCGCCGGACTCGTGGACAAGCCGGTGCGACTGACCCGTCTGGTGTCCTTCCGTGGCGAGAAACGCACCCTCACCGAGCAGGACGTCCACCGGCTCGCCGCACATCTGGTGAAGCAGGCGGTGGACTCCCCCGGCGAACCGCCCTTCCCGGCGGACGAACAACCGGCCGTGGCCGACGCCCTCGCCCGCAGGCTGCTCGCCCTCGGCGACCTGGACATGGACGACGTCCAGGCGGTCCGGCTCGGCCACCGAGAGCTGGCCAAGAAGCTGCACCACGGCTCGGCGGCTCCCGGCGGCCTGTCCGCGGATGCCACCCTCTTCCTCGACTCCGCGACCGAATGGGCCTGCCTGCAGATCCTGGAGTTCTTCACCCGGCGCTCCACCTTTGTCGCGCGCACCCTCGTCGAACAGACCCGCGGCCAGGCCGAACTCATCGCCAAAGTGGACGAGTTGCTGGCCCGCGCCGCACGGCCCGACGCCCGCGACACGGCCTTCGAGCGCCGCTATCTGCCCTACGTCGCGCGACAGCACGACCACATCACCCTCTACGGCGTCGACCTGCGCGACGCACCCGACCGCTGGCCCCTGGAAGTCGCCTACCTGAGCCTGGAAGCCACGGGCGACGACGAAGCGGGCGACGCCACCTCGGACGAGCACCCCGCCCCGGCCACGGTCCGTCGGGCCGCCGAGGACGCGCTGCGCGGCCACGACCGGGTACTGCTGCGGGGCGACGCGGGCTCCGGCAAGACGACCCTGGTGCAGTGGCTGGCGGTGACGGCCGCCCTGCACGGGGACGGGCGCATCCCGTACGTCCTGCCGCTGCGCTCCCTGATCCGCGCGGGTGCGCTCCCGGCGCCCGCCGCCTTCCTCACCGCGGTCAACTGCCCGCTGTCACCGCCCGAAGGCTGGGCGGAACGCGTCCTGACCGCCGGCCGGGCCCTGGTCCTCGTCGACGGCCTGGACGAGATCCCGGCCGCCGAGCGCCATCGCACCCGCGACTGGCTGCTCGCCCTGATCCACGCCTTCCCCGGCAACCGGTGGCTGCTGACCTCCCGCCCCACCGCCGTACGCCCCGACTGGCTGGCCGCCGAGGGCTTCCGGGAGCGGGCCCTGGCTCCGATGCGGCGCGCCGACGTCACCACCTTCGTGCGGCGCTGGCACACGGCGGCACGGGCCGAAAAGTACGCGGCCGGGCTGCTGGACTCCCTGCGCACCAAGCGTGACCTGGCCCGGCTCGCCACCAACCCGCTGATGTGCGGCCTGATCTGCGCCCTGCACCGCGAGCGCCGCGGCTATCTGCCCACCGGCCGCAAGGAGTTGTACGACGCCTCCCTCACGATGCTGCTGTCCCGCCGGGACCGGGAGCGGGGCATGGGCGCGGTGGACGGCACGGAGCTGGGCGAGGAGGCCCAACTGGAGCTGTTGCAGCGCCTGGCCTACGCGCTGGTGCTGAGCGGCCGTACCGAGATGGACCTGGACACGGCCGAGGGGATCGTGGAGCGCTGTCTGCCGACAGTGGCGTCGGCCGCGGGCCAGGGGGACGCGGCGACGGTGCTGCGGGCGCTGCTGCTGCGCAGCGGTCTGCTGCGGCAACCGGCCGAGGGCGTCGTGGATTTCGTGCACCGCACCTTCCAGGACTACCTGGGCGCCCGGTACGCCGTGACGGAGGGCCACCTGGACGTCCTGATGAGCCACGCGGACGACACACAGTGGGAGGACGTCATCCGCATGGCGGTGGCCCACGCCCGCCCCCGCGAACGGGCCACGCTGCTACGGCGGTTGACGGCCCGGGAGACACCCCGGCTGACCTTGCTGGCGCTGGCCTGCCTGGAGCAGGCGACGGCCGTGGATCCGGCGGTGCGGGCGGAGGTGGAGGAGCGTGCCGCGGCGCTGATTCCCCCGCGGAGCACGCAGGACGCGCGGACGCTGGCCGAGGCGGGGCCGCTGGTGCTGGAGCTGCTGCCGGGTCCCGAGGGGCTGACGGACGAGGAGGCGCGGGGCGTGACGGTCACGGCCTCACTCCTCGGGGACGAGGAGCCGGACGGGGCACTGGCGGTGCTGCGCCGGTTCCGGAACCACCCGGACCTGGGCGTACGGCGTCAACTGGTGGGAACCTGGGGCCGGTTCGACACCGTCGAGTACGCGGCCGAGGTACTGGACCAGCTGGACCGTACGGAGCTGCATCTGTCCTGCGGGTCGGCCGGACAGCTCGCGGCACTGGCCGGGATGCGGCCCTGGTACGAACTCTCCTTCGAGGGCGAGCACCGGATGGCGGACATCCTGGCCGCCGTGCCGACCGCCGACGCGGTGGCATCGCTCCGGGTGTCGGACAACCCCCGTCTCACCGATCTCGGGTCCCTGCTGCCGTTCGGCTCCCTCCACAGGCTGTGGATCGACGACTGCCCGGCGGCGGGCGCCCTTGACCGCCTCTCCGCGCTGCCGCTCAGGTTCTTCGGCTGCTCCGGAATCGGCGACATGACGGGGCTGCGGGCCCTGCGGTCACTGACCAGGATCACCCTGGGCCAGCGGCTGCCGGGCACCGACCTCACCGACACCCTGCCGCTCGACGCGCCGTTGGAGTTCCTGTTCCTCGGCGCACACAGCACCGACGGCACGGGGCTGCGCGGGGTGCAGCACTGGAGCGGCCTGAAGACGCTCAGCCTCGGGCCGCTGACCACGGAAGTGACGGCCACCGACTGGCGGGCGGTCACCGAACTGCCGGAGCTGACCCAGCTCTGTCTGAACGCGCGGTTCATCCAGGGGTTCCCGCAATCCATCGCACGGATGCCGGAGCTGCCGGGCATCGAGGTGCTGCGGGTCGCCTCGATGACGGGCGAGGAGGATCTCGCCCCTCTGGTGCCCCGGCTGCCCGGAGTGCGTTCGGTGACCCTGGCCAACCGGCCGGGGCACTCCGTTGCCGTCTCCCGCTTCGCGGGTCTCTTCCCCGGCGCGGAAACGAGCCTGGAGCCGCGCTGAGAACGCCCGAGGGGCCGGTGCCCGCAAGGCACCGGCCCACTCGGCTCGGCCAGTGGGCCGGAGGCTTACGCCTCCTTGCTCAGGTTCGGGCCGGCTCCGCCGGCCGCCTGCTCGATCGGCGGGGCGTCCGGCAGTGCGGACTTCTCCTCGCCCCGGAAGGTGAAGGTCTTGGTCTCGCCCTCGCCCTCGGTGTCCACGACCACGATGTGACCGGGGCGCAGCTCACCGAAGAGGATCTTCTCCGAGAGTGTGTCCTCGATCTCGCGCTGGATCGTGCGGCGCAGCGGCCGGGCGCCCAGCACCGGGTCGTAGCCCTTCTTGGCCAGCAGCTCCTTGGCGGACTGGGACAGCTCGATGCCCATGTCCCGGTCCTTCAGGCGCTCGTCCACCTTGCTGATCATCAGGTCGACGATCCGCAGGATGTCCTCCTGCGTCAGCTGCGGGAAGACGACCACGTCGTCGACGCGGTTGAGGAACTCGGGCCGGAAGTGCTGCTTCAGCTCGTCCGAGACCTTGTTCTTCATGCGCTCGTAGTTGGTCTTCGTGTCGCCCGAGGCCGCGAAGCCCAGGTTGAAGCCCTTGGAGATGTCCCGGGTGCCGAGGTTGGTCGTCATGATGATGACCGTGTTCTTGAAGTCCACGACCCGGCCCTGGGAGTCGGTCAGCCGACCGTCCTCCAGGATCTGCAGCAGCGAGTTGAAGATGTCCGGGTGGGCCTTCTCGACCTCGTCGAACAGGACGACGGAGAACGGCTTGCGGCGGACCTTCTCGGTCAGCTGACCGCCCTCCTCGTAGCCCACGTAGCCGGGGGGCGAACCGAAGAGACGCGAGACCGTGTGCTTCTCGCTGAACTCCGACATGTCGAGGGAGATCAGCGCGTCCTCGTCGCCGAACAGGAACTCCGCCAGCGCCTTGGACAGCTCGGTCTTACCGACACCGGACGGGCCGGCGAAGATGAACGAGCCACCCGGACGCTTGGGGTCCTTCAGACCCGCGCGCGTACGGCGGATCGCCTTCGACAGCGCCTTGACGGCGTCGACCTGGCCGATGACCCGCTTGTGCAGCTCGTCCTCCATGCGGAGCAGACGGCTGGACTCCTCCTCGGTCAGCTTGAAGACCGGGATGCCGGTGGCCGTGGCGAGGACCTCGGCGATCAGCTCGCCGTCGACCTCGGCGACGACGTCCATGTCGCCGGCCTTCCACTCCTTCTCCCGCTTGGCCTTGGCGGCCAGGAGCTGCTTCTCCTTGTCACGCAGGGAGGCGGCCTTCTCGAAGTCCTGCGAGTCGATCGCGGACTCCTTGTCCCGGCGCACCCCGGCGATCTTCTCGTCGAACTCGCGCAGGTCCGGCGGAGCCGTCATCCGGCGGATGCGCATCCGGGAACCGGCCTCGTCGATCAGGTCGATCGCCTTGTCCGGCAGGAAGCGGTCCGAGATGTAGCGGTCGGCCAGGGTGGCGGCCTGGACCAGCGCCTCGTCCGTGATGGAGACCCGGTGGTGGGCCTCGTAGCGGTCGCGCAGGCCCTTGAGGATCTCGATCGTGTGCGGCAGGGACGGCTCGGCGACCTGGATCGGCTGGAAGCGGCGCTCCAGGGCCGCGTCCTTCTCCAGGTGCTTGCGGTACTCGTCCAGCGTGGTCGCACCGATGGTCTGCAGCTCACCGCGGGCCAGCATCGGCTTCAGGATCGAAGCGGCGTCGATGGCGCCCTCGGCGGCACCCGCACCGACCAGCGTGTGCAGCTCGTCGATGAACAGGATGATGTCGCCGCGGGTGCGGATCTCCTTGAGCACCTTCTTCAGGCGCTCCTCGAAGTCACCGCGGTAGCGGGAGCCTGCGACCAGCGCGCCGAGGTCCAGCGTGTAGAGGTGCTTGTCCTTGAGCGTCTCGGGCACCTCGCCCTTGACGATGGCCTGGGCCAGGCCCTCGACGACGGCGGTCTTGCCGACGCCGGGCTCACCGATGAGGACCGGGTTGTTCTTGGTACGGCGGGACAGCACCTGCATGACCCGCTCGATCTCCTTCTCGCGCCCGATGACCGGGTCGAGCTTGGACTCGCGAGCGGCCTGGGTGAGGTTCCGGCCGAACTGGTCGAGGACCAGGGACGTCGAGGGAGTGCCCTCGGCAGGGCCGCCGGCGGTGGCGGTCTCCTTGCCCTGGTAGCCCGACAGCAGCTGGATGACCTGCTGGCGGACACGGTTGAGATCGGCGCCCAGCTTGACCAGGACCTGGGCGGCGACGCCCTCGCCCTCACGGATCAGACCGAGCAGGATGTGCTCCGTACCGATGTAGTTGTGGCCCAGCTGAAGGGCCTCGCGAAGCGACAGCTCCAGGACCTTCTTGGCACGGGGGGTGAAGGGGATGTGCCCGGACGGGGCCTGCTGGCCCTGGCCGATGATCTCCTCCACCTGCTGGCGGACCGCCTCAAGCGAAATGCCGAGGCTCTCCAGGGCCTTGGCGGCGACACCCTCACCCTCGTGGATCAGGCCCAGGAGGATGTGCTCGGTGCCGATGTAGTTGTGGTTGAGCATCCGGGCTTCTTCCTGAGCCAGGACGACAACCCGCCGCGCGCGGTCGGTGAACCTCTCGAACATCGTTAATCGCTCCTCAGAGCGGTCAGGCAGTAAGGGGACGCTCCCCTCTCTGTCCTTCCGCAGCTTAGTCCCGCAAGCGGGGACCGCTCATTCCAACTGCCGACACCGTCCGGATCACCTCCGCTCTCGCGGAGACAAGCTGCTGCCTCCTGACCCCGAACGCCGACATGTGCTCCAACCCGATGGTGCGAGACGATGTTCCCGCAGGCCAGACAGTTACCCCCACCATCAGTACGCCGATGGCGAACGTGAGACGGTCTGTTCTGCGTGTCGCCCCCTCCCACTAGGGATGTCTTACCCGTACGGACTGACACTCCATGCCGGGCGCCCCGGTTCCCTCCGCTATGGGCGAACAACCTTGCGCCTGCTCGGGCCCCCTGGCGCCCCCTCGTCCAGCACTCTGCGCAGTCATTGCCATACCAAGCGTAACTCTCGGCGAGGTTCCGCTGTTGCGCCTTGCATGGTTGGCACCGTCCCCAGGATCCCGCTCCCCCGTCGGCCTGTCGCGCCGGACGCACGAGCCCTCGACTGGTACGAGAACGAGCTGGGCTGGGCCACGGCACCCGGGGATCCGCTGCGGCTTCTCACGGGGGTGCGCTTCGACGTCCTGGACGTCCCGGCCGCGGCGGGCGCCGCGGCGCTCCGGCATCTGGCGCCGGGCTCTCCGGTGGCGCTGCGGGGCGACCGGGTGCGGCTTCTGGTGGCCGCGGGCAGCGCGGAGGAACTGCCGGCGCTGCTTGACTGGCTGGAGTGGGGCTCGCTGCCGCTCGATCTGATCGCTCTGGGCGCGGGCGGGTGGCTGGCCGCGCCGGTGCCTCCGGGTCCCGGCGCCGACGGGCCGCGGCCGCCGCTCCCGGGCCGCTCCGGTCCCGCGCTGCACGCGCGCGCGGTCCCTGCGCCGCGTTCCCCGCGGTCCGTGCGTTCTGCTCATCCCGCGCAGGGGGCCGCCGTGTGGCTGCGGCCCCCCGAGCCGGGGCGCGAGGTCGAGGCCTCGCTGCCGACCCTGTCGGCCGTGGGGGGCGGTGGGGGCGCCCCCGATCTCGTACGGCTGGTGGACACGGTGGCGACGTGCTGCCACCGGATCCGGCTGCGGCGCGCGTGCGCCGGGCCGTCGGCCGGTCAGCCGTTGGCCTTCTCGTAGGCCTCGCGGATGGACGCGGGAACACGGCCACGGTCGTTGACCTCGTAACCGTTCTCCTTCGCCCAGGCGCGGATCTGCGCGGTGTCCTGGCTGCCGCCGGAGGTGACGCGGGTCTTTCCGCGTCCGCCCGAAGCACGGCCACCGGTACGACGACCGCCCTTCACATAAGGGTCGAGAAGTCCACGCAGCTTGTCCGCGTTGGCGGTCGTGAGGTCGATCTCGTACGTCTTGCCGTCCAGCGCGAACGTCACGGTCTCGTCCGCCTCGCCACCGTCGAGGTCGTCGACAAGAAGGACCTGAACCTTCTGTGCCACCGGATTTCCTTTCATCGATAACTTGAGGGCTCGGAGCCCGCGGCGTCCGCCGTTTCGCCGCCCCCTGTTATATGCAGTACTGCAGTACGTCGGAAAGCAAACCGCCTTTGCCGGAAAAACACAAACCCCCGGGAGAGACTCTGGGGGCGCACCAGTCCGGAAACATGCGCGTTTCGGACATAGGGAACGTGGGCAGGGTCGGCGGCCGGAATACCGGGTCAAGCCCCGGCGATCACAGATGCAGAAGCATCCGGCTGTTGCCCAAGGTGTTCGGTTTCACTCGTTCGAGACCCAGGAACTCGGCGACGCCCTCGTCATAGGAACGCAACAGCTCCGTGTAGACATCGGTGTCGACGGGTGTCTCGCCGATCTCCACGAAGCCGTGCTTCCCGAAGAAGTCCACTTCGAAGGTCAGGCAGAAAACGCGTCGAACACCGAGCCAACGGGCGGTGTGCAGCAACTTCTCCAGCAACTGGTGGCCGACGCCGGCGCCCTTCAGTCCGGGTTTGACCGCGAGAGTGCGCACTTCCGCGAGGTCTTCCCACATGACGTGCAGCGCGCCGCAGCCGACCACCTCGGCGTTGTCGTCGCGTTCGGCGACCCAGAACTCCTGGATGTCCTCGTAAAGCGTGACGGTCGCTTTGTCCAGCAGGATGCGCTCACGGACGTACACGTCAAGGAGACGGCGCACGGCCGGGACATCGCCGGTCCGGGCCCGCCGGACGGTGATGGCTTTTGCGGTGACTTCGGGGCGCTCTGCTGACATGAGCGGACGCTATCGCCCGCCGCCGTCCTGTGCGGAGCCGGGGTTCTCGGCGCCGGTATCGGGGACCGTATCGGAGGTTTCCGGGCCCTGGACGATGCGGACGGCGTCCCTGAGGGCCCGGCGCTGTTCGTCGCTCATCATGCCGAAGAAGGCGACCAGAGCGGCCGCCGGGTTGTCACTGTGCGACCACGCGTCGTTCATCAGGGCGGCGGCGTAGGCGGCCCTGGTGGAGACGGCCGCATATCGATAGGCCCGACCCTCGGCCTCGCGGCGCACCCAGCCCTTCTGATGGAGATTGTCCAATACGGTCATGACCGTGGTGTACGCGATCGACCGTTCCCGCTGAAGGTCTTCCAGGACTTCTCGAACGGTCACCGGGCGGTTCCACTTCCACACCCGCGTCATGACCGCGTCTTCGAGTTCTCCCAATGGGCGAGGCACAACTCAGAACAATAGTAGGAGACCCGACCAACGGCCCCCCGAGCGCCCCCAACCCCAACAACCCACCCAAAAAGGACCCCACCTAGCCGCCGCCCACCCCACACAGACGATCACCGCACCCCTCATGGCGGGCGCCGCGGTCCGAGGCGGGCGCCGCAGGCGCGGGCGGGCGCCGCGGTCCGAGACGGGCGCCGCCGTCGGGCGCAGGCGCTGCGGTCCGGGACGGGCGCCGTGGGCCTAGGCGGGTGCCGTGGTGCGGGGCGCGCCTCACGGGGGCGGGTGCCGTGGGCCGGGACGCGCCACGGGCACGAGCAGGAACGCGAGCCGGGACAGGCGCTTCAGGAGCGGGCAGACGCCGTGGGTCGGGGCGGGATCTCAGGCGGCGAGGCAGTTACCGCGGGTCGCAGTGGGCGCCGTGGGCCGGAGTAAGGGCTCAGCCGGGCGCCCGGGGCGCGGACTGGCATCGAGGTCCGGGAGGCGCCTCGGGCGCGAGCATGCACGGCTGTGCCGCGCGGGTGCCGTGGGTCAGGATGGGCGGCGCAGGCGCGGGCAGGGGGCGTGCACCGGCGGAAGGCTCAGGCGTCGGAGTTGGCGGGGGGCTGTTGGCGGGTCAGGGCGGCTTCGACGGCGGCGTCTTCCTTGGTCTTGGCGGCGCCGCCCTGGGTCTTCACGATCACCCTGACCACACCGATGAAGAACACCGCCATGACGACGGGGGGCACGAGCGCGGAGACGTATTCCATGCCCTCAGGGTAGCCACGGACCCGTGCCGCCGGCGGACCGCCCCTCAGCCGGCGGCGAGCCGCTGCTGAGGGGGGCCGGGGTCGGCGGGAGGCGTGGGCGGCTTGCGGCGGGGAAAGACCTCGCCGGGCGTCGGAATGGGCCGTGACGGCTTCGACGGGGCCGGGGCCGGCCGCTGCCCGGGCCGCTCGCCCGGACGCTCCTTCGGGCGCTCCGCGGGCTTCTTGCCCTGTTCCTCGCCCGCTCCTCCCGGCAGGGCCAGCAGCCGGGTGCTCCGGCGGGAGGCGGGCACACTCCGCACACCGGCGCCCCCTCCGCCCGTGCAGCGGTGCAGCAGCGCCGCCGCGACCGGATTGCCGCGCAGCGCCCGCAGCGCGGCGAGATCGTCGTCCGACGGCCGGTACCCGGCGGCCAGCGTTTCCTCCAGGAGCGCGAGATAGCCGACGACGGTGCCGGGCAGGGCGGCGCGGTACCGGGCGAGGTCCGCCACCAGGAAGGCGCGCAACCGGGCCCCCTCGCGCATCGCCTCGTCGAGCGACTCGGCGAGCCGGAGACAGTCCTGGACGTCCTCGGCCGAAGCGGGGCAGGGGTGAAGGGCGAGGGCGAGAGCACGGCGGAGCACACGCAGCTCCTCCGCACCGAACGCCATGCCGCCGCGGGATCCGTATGGCGTGGGCATGCACCGACGATACGCACTAATCAGACAAACTCGACACAAGGGGCGCGCGTGGCGTGCGCGGCCCACCCGCCTGGACCTCCGCGCCCCGCCCCGCGCCGGGTCGAAAACAGGCCAGAGTCAGCAGGCAAGGGGCAGGGCCAGCGACAGGCCAGGCTCAGAGACGGGACATGTTCCGCTCGTACACCAGGCGCAGCCCGATCAGCGTCAGCCACGGCTCGTGCTCGTCGATGACCGACGACTCGCCCAGGACCATCGGCGCCAGCCCACCCGTGGCGATCACCGTCACGTCGTCCGGGTCGTCGGCCAGCTCCCGGGCCATCCGGGTCACCACGCCGTCGACCTGGCCGGCGAACCCGTACACGATCCCCGCCTGCATCGCCTCCACGGTGTTCTTGCCGATGACGCTGCGCGGCCGGGCCACCTCGATCTTCCGCAGCTGCGCGCCCTTGACCCCGAGCGCGTCGACCGAGATCTCGATGCCCGGCGCGATGACCCCGCCGATGTACTCCCCGCGCGCGCTGACCGCGTCGAACGTGGTCGCCGTGCCGAAGTCCACGACGATCGCCGGGCCCCCGTACAGCTCGACGGCCGCGACCGAGTTGATGATCCGGTCCGCGCCGACCTCCTTGGGGTGGTCGGTCAGGATCGGCACGCCGGTCTTCACCCCGGGCTCCACCAGCACCGCGGGCACGTCCCCGTAGTACCGCCGCGTCACCTCCCGCAGCTCGTGCAGCACCGACGGCACGGTCGCGCAGATCGCGATGCCGTCGATGCCGTCCCCGAGTTCCTCGCCGAGCAGCGGGTGCATGCCCATCAGCCCCTGCAGCAGCACCGCCAGCTCGTCCGCCGTGCGCCGGGCGTCCGTGGAGATGCGCCAGTGCTCGACGATGTCGTCACCGTCGAACAGACCCAGCACGGTGTGCGTGTTGCCCACATCGATCGTGAGGAGCATGGCCCTACTCCGCCTCACGCAGGTCCAGGCCGATGTCCAGGATCGGCGACGAGTGGGTGAGGGCACCGACGGCAAGGAAGTCCACGCCGGTGTCCGCGTAGGCCCTGGCGTTCTCCAGCGTCAGCCGGCCCGACGCCTCCAGCAGCGCCCGCCCGTGCACGACGGCCACCGCCTCCTCGCACTCCCCGGGCGTGAAGTTGTCCAGCAGGACCAGGTCGGCGCCCGCGTCGACGACCTCGCGCAGCTGGTGCAGGGTGTCGACCTCGACCTCGATCGGCACATCGGGGAACGCCGCCCGCACCGACTCGAAGGCCAGGGCGACGCCGCCCGCGGCGACCACGTGGTTGTCCTTGACCAGCGCCGCGTCCGACAGCGACATGCGGTGGTTGACCCCGCCGCCGCAGCGCACCGCGTACTTCTCCAGCGACCTGAGGCCCGGTGTCGTCTTGCGGGTGTCACGGACCTTCGTGCCGGTGTCCCCGAGGGCGTCCGCCCACGCGCGCGTGGCCGTCGCGATGCCCGACAGGCGGCACAGCAGGTTCAGCGCGCTGCGCTCGGCCGTCAGCAGGTCACGCGTGCGCGTGGTGACCGACAGCAGCCGCTGCCCCGCCGCCACCCGGTCGCCGTCCGCCACGTGCCGCTCGACCTCGAACTCGTCCGTGCAGACCACCGAGAGCACCGCCTCGGCGACCCGCAGGCCCGCCACCACGCCCGCCTCGCGCGCGGTGAAGTCGCCGGTGGCCACGGCCTCCTCGGCGATGGTCGCCACGGTCGTCACGTCCACGCCGCCCGCCAGGTCCTCCTGGACGGCGACGTTCGCGATGTCCTCGATCTCCATGGGGTCGAGCCCGGCGTCGGCCAGGAGCTGGGCGAGCGCGGGGTCGAGCCCGCACTCCAGGTATGCCTCGTCGCCCTCGGCACCGCAGGCGCAGCCGTCGCCGCAGCAACCGGTCGAGGCGAGGGGAAGGTCGGGGGTGCTCACTTGTGTCACTGCTCCTGGGGACGGTGCTGCCGGGTCGGGGGGAAGTCTGCGGTGTCCGTGGTACGCACGGCCAGCGTGCGGTCCGGATTCAGCCGTACGACGATGTGGCGCCGCCAGGCCGCGTCGTCGCGGGCGGGCCGGTCCTCGCGCCAGTGGCAGCCGCGGGTCTCCTCGCGCAGCCGGGCGGCGGCGACCAGGACGCGGGCCACGCACAGGAGGTTGGTGGCCTCCCAGGTGTCCACGCCCGGCTCGGCGGTCTTGCCGTTCTCTTCGAGGGCGTCACGGGCCTCGGTGTCCAGCCGCTGAAGCTGGTCGGCGGCCTTGGCCAGGGACTCCTCCGAGCGCAGAACGCCCGCGCCGTCGGTCATGATCCGCTGGATCGCGAACCGGGCCTCGGGGCCGAGCAGCGGGTGCGCGGGCCGGCCCGGCCGCCCGACCGGGTCCGGCTCGCCGGCGGGCAGGCCGTCCCGCGCCCGGCTCGCCGCGATGTCGGCGGCGATCCGCTCGGCGTAGACCAGGCCCTCCAGGAGGGAGTTGGAGGCGAGCCGGTTGGCGCCGTGCACGCCGGTGCAGGCGACCTCGCCGCACGCGTACAGCCCGGGGACCGTCGTACGGCCCAGGGAGTCGGTGCGGACGCCGCCGGAGGCGTAGTGGGCGGCCGGGGCGATCGGGATGGGCTCCTCGACCGGGTCGATGCCGTGCGCGCGGCAGGCGGCCAGGATCGTCGGGAAGCGGCGCTCCCACATGGCGGCGCCGAAGTGCCGGGCGTCCAGGAACATGTGCCCGGCGTCCTGTTCCTGCATCCGCCGCATGATGCCCTTGGCGACGATGTCCCGGGGTGCCAGCTCGGCCAGTTCGTGCTGCCCGAGCATGAAGCGCACGCCGTCGCCGTCGACCAGGTGGGCGCCCTCGCCGCGCACCGCCTCGGAGACCAGCGGCTGCTGGCCCTCCGCGTCCGCGCCGAGGAACAGCACGGTCGGATGGAACTGCACGAACTCCAGGTCGGAGACCTCCGCGCCCGCGCGCAGGGCGAGTGCGACGCCGTCGCCCGTCGACACCGACGGGTTGGTGGTCGCCGAGAACACCTGGCCCATGCCGCCGGTCGCCAGCACCACGGCGGGCGCGTGCACGGCGCCCACGCCGTCGTGCTGGCCCTCGCCCATGACATGCAGGGTGACGCCCGCGGTCCGGCCGTCCGGGCCCGTCAGCAGGTCGAGCACGAGCGCGTTCTCGACGGTGCGCAGTCCACGCGCGTGTACGGCCTCCACGAGTGCCCGGGAGACCTCCGCGCCGGTGGCGTCGCCGCCGGCGTGCGCGATCCGACGGCGGTGGTGGCCGCCCTCCCGGGCCAGCTCGATGTCGCCCTCGTCGTCGGTGTCGAAGTGGGCGCCGGTGGAGATCAGCCGCCGTACCGCGTCGGGGCCCTCGGTGACGAGGATGCGTACGGCCTCCTCGTCGCACAGGCCCGCGCCCGCCACCAGGGTGTCGTCCAGGTGCTGCTCGGGGCTGTCGCCCTCGCCCAGGGCCGCCGCGATGCCGCCCTGCGCCCAGCGGGTGGAGCCGTCGTCGAGGCGGGCCTTGGTGACGACGACGGTGCGCAGGCCGGCCGCCTCGCAGCGCAGGGCCGCGGTCAGTCCGGCCACGCCGGAGCCGACGACGACCACGTCCGCGTCGATGGACCACCCGGGAGCGGGCGCGTGCAGTCGTATGCCTGTGCTGGTCACGAGGCGGCTCCGAGGGTTCCGAAGGTGAGGGGGAGATTGTCGATCAGCCGGGTCGTCCCGACCCGGGCGGCCACCGCGAGGACGGCCTCGCCGGTGAAGTCGTCGTCGATCTCGGTGAAGTCCGCCGGGTCGACGAGGGCGACGTAGTCAAGCTCCAACGGCGGGTCGTAGCGCGCCGCCTCGTCCAGGACGGTGCGGGCGGCGGCGCGGACGGCCGCCGCGGCTCCCGGCACGGCCTTGGCGACGGCATGCGCGTCGGCCGCCGCCCGGGACTCGCCGATCGCGCTCAGCGCCTCGGCACGCGCACGCGTGGAGGGCACTTCGAGGGCACGCGCGCGCAGTGCCTCCTGGGCGGCGTGCCGGTCGTGGCCCGCGAACAGGGCCCGGGACAGGGCGAGCGCGGTGCGCCGCTCGGCGGGCGAGAGATAGCGGTTGCGGCTGGACAGGGCCAGGCCGTCGGGTTCGCGCACGGTCGGCACGGCGACGATGTCGACGCCGAAGTTCAGGTCCCGCACCATGCGCCGGATCAGGGCCAGCTGCTGGGCGTCCTTCTGCCCGAACAGGGCCAGGTCGGGGCGGGTGAGGTGGAACATCTTGCCGACGATCGTGAGCACGCCGTCGAAGTGCCCGGGGCGCGCGGCGCCCTCCAGGCGCTCCCCCATGGGGCCCGCGGAGATGCGCACCTGGGGCCGGCCGCCGGGGTAGACCTCGTCCACCGACGGCGCGAACACCGCGTCGGCGCCGGACTGTTCGGCGATCTTCAGGTCGGCTTCGAGGGTGCGCGGATAGCGGTCGAGGTCCTCGCCCGCGCCGAACTGGAGCGGGTTGACGAAGACGGTGACGATCACGAACCCGGCGTCGCCGACGCGCTCGCGCGCGGCCCGCACCAAGGTGGCGTGGCCTTCGTGCAGGGCGCCCATGGTCATGACGACGGCGGTGCGTCCCGGTGCCGCGAAACGCTCGCGCAGGTGCGTCAGGTCCTCGGCCGTGGGGACCGGTTCGAAGCGGCGGCGGCTCATCGGTCTTCCCCGTTCTCGGGCAGGTCCGTCCCCGTGGCGAGCACTCCGAGCAGGTCCTCGGCCAGTTCCGGCTTCAGCAGTCCGTGCGCCAGCGCCCGGTCGGCGGTCGCGCGGGCCATCGCCAGATAGCCGGCGACGCTCTGCGGGGCGTGCTTGCGCAACTCGGTGACGTGCGCCGCGACCGTGCCCGCGTCCCCGCGCGCGACCGGCCCGGTCAGCGCCGCGTCACCGGAGCGCAGGGCGTTGTCCAGGGCGGCGCCGAGCAGCGGGCCGAGCATCCGGTCGGGCGCGGCGACGCCGGCCGCGCGCAGCAGCTCCATGGACTGCGCGACCAGGGTCACCAGGTGGTTGGAGCCCAGGGCGAGGGCCGCGTGGTACAGCGGGCGGCTCTCCTCGTCGATCCACTCGGGTTCGCCGCCCATCTCGATGACCAGCGCCTCGGCGGCCAGCCGCAGCTCGTCGGGGGCGGTGACGCCGAAGGAGCAGCCGGCCAGCCGCTGGACGTCCACGGGGGTGCCGGTGAAGGTCATCACGGGGTGCAGCGCGAGCGGCAGCGCGCCCGCGCGCAGCGCCGGGTCCAGGACCCGGGCGCCGTAGCGTCCCGAGGTGTGCACGAGCAGCTGACCCGGCCGTACGGCGCTGGTCTCGGCGAGGCCCGTCACCAGGTCCGGCAGGGTGTCGTCCGGGACGGTGAGCAGGACCAGGTCGGCCCGCTGGAGGACCTCGGCGGGCGGCACGACCGGTACGTCCGGCAGCAGCAGTTCGGCCCGCCTCCTGGAGGCGTCGGAGACCGCGGAGACGGCCACCGGGTGGTGCCCGGCGAGCCGCAGGGACGCGGCCAGGGCGGGGCCCACCCGGCCGGCGCCGACGACGCCCACGGTGAGCCGCGCGGGGCGGTCCTTGAGGTCTGGCTGTTGGTCTGTACTCACGCGACGGTGGCCTTCCCGTTCCAGTCCGCTCCGGGTACCGGACGATTTCTCGTCATGTTAACGCGATCGGCCCAGAGCCCGGCCGCTTGTCCACACCCTGTGGGCCCCCTCGAACCCGACTCGGACCCTGCGGTCAGGGGGCCTGTGGTTCGGGCGGCCTGTGATCAGGGGGGCCTGTGGTTCGGGGGGCCTGTGATCAGGGGGGCCTGAGGTTCGGGGGGCCTGAGGTTCGGGCGGCAGTGTGGAGCGGGGCCATGTGGAGCGGGGGCGCGGCGCGAGCGCCGTCGGGGCAGCGGGGGCGGGGGCGCGGGCACCGCGGGGCCGTGCGCGGGTGACGCCCGGGGTGGTGCGCCGCGAGGCGCGGGCGCGCGGGTCGGCCGTGCGCGGGGGGACTCCCAGGGTGGTACGCCGCGAGGCACGGGCGCACGGGCCAACCAGCCGTGCGCGGGGGGACTCCCAGAGTGGTACGCCGCGAGGCACGGGCGCACGGGCCAACCAGCCGTGCGCGGGGGGACTCCCAGAGTGGTACGCCGCGAGGCACGGGCGCACGGGCCGGCCATGCGCGGGGGGACTCCCAGAGTGGTACGCCGCGAGGCACGGGCGCACGGGCCAACCAGCCGTGCGCGGGTAACACCCAGGGGGTGCGCCACGAGGGCACGTGCGCACGCGGGTTGAGCGGTGCGCGACACCACCACTGCTTCCGTTCGCCCCGCACAGGGCCCAACGCCCCGATGGCCGCCGCCCCGGCGCACCGCACAGCCCCGCAGGCACACCGTCCGCGTGCGGTCCACCGCACCGCTCACCCAACCCCCCATACGCCCCACCCGCTCACGCCCCGCAAGCACCCGCCACACCGTGGGCGCTCCCCACACGCCCCACTACGGCGCTCTCGCCCCGCTTACACCCGCAGCGCCGCCGCGCCCCACCACCGCCCGCGACCCGCGTCAGAGCGCAACCCCCGCACAGCCCACGGCACAGCACCCGCATCGCATGCCATCACTCCGCCCGGCCCGCTGCTTCACGCGCGAACCGCCCCACCCCGCACAGCCCCACTTCACGCACGAACCACGCACCGCCCCGCTTCACGCGCGCGTGGTCCACCGTGCCGCCCAGCTTCACGCGCGCCGCGCCCACGCACCGCCCCGCTTCACGCGCGCCGCGCCCACGCACCGCCCCGCTTCACGCGCGCGTGGTCCACCGTGCCGTTGTGCGTCGCCCGTGGGTCGCCCGGGGTGCCGGCTCTCGGAAATGGGGCTGCCTTCGGGGAGGTCGGCGCGGCATGATCCGGGGCATGAGCGACAAGGCTGAGCAAGGCGAAGAGCCGTCGGAGCGGCTGCGGGAGCGGCGGGCGGCGGCGCACCGGAAGGCGCGGCACGTACTGGCCCGTCCCGGCATGCGGGCCACGCTCCGCGAACGGCTGGACCTGCTGCGGGATGCCGGATCCCGGGTGTACGACCTGGACGAACCGGCGGACATGTACGGCGACCGGATCGTGGCGGCCTTGGAGGACCGGGTCGCCGCGCTGCTCGGCACGGAGGCCGCCGCGTTCTTCCCGACGGGCACGATGGCCCAGCAGGTGGCCCTGCGCTGCTGGGCGGCCCGCACCGGCAACACATCGGTCGCGCTGCACCCGCTGTCGCACCCCGAGGTGCACGAGCGGCATGCGCTCAGCCAGGTCAGCGGCCTGCGCCCGGTCCATGTGACCACCGCGACCCGGCTCCCCACGGCCGCGGAGATACACGCCCTCGCGGAGCCCTTCGGCACCCTGATGCTGGAACTGCCCCTCCGGGACGCCGGTTTCGTGCTGCCCACCTGGCAGGAGCTGACCGAGGTCGTGGCGGCCGCCCGGGAACGGGACGCCGTGGTGCACTTCGACGGGGCCCGGCTGTGGGAGTCGACCGTCCGTCTCGGCCGCTCCCTGGACGAGATCGCTGGCCTGGCCGACAGCGTCTACGTGTCGTTCTACAAGTCCCTCGACGGCCTGAGCGGCGCCGCGCTCGCCGGCGGCAGGGGGCTGGTGGAGGACGCCAAGGTCTGGCGGCACCGGTACGGCGGCACGCTGTTCCAGGAGTTCCCGGCCGCGCTGTCGGCGCTCGTCGGACTGGAGCACGAACTGCCCCGGCTGCCGGAGTACGTGCGGCACGCGCGCGTGGTGGCCTGCGCGCTGCGCGAGGGGTTCACCGCGGCCGGGCTGCCGTGGGCGAGCGTGCACCCCGAGGAGCCGCACACCCACCAGTTCCAGGTCTGGCTGCCGTACGAGCCGGACGTGGCCGCGGAGGCGGCGGTGCGCCAGGCCGAGGAGACCTCCGTTGCCCTCTTCGCGGGCGCCTGGCAGTCCGGCGGCCCCGGCCTCGCCATGACGGAGGTCACCGTCGGGGCGGCCGGCCTGGAGTGGACGGCGCAGGACGTGAGGGCGGCCGTGGCCGAGTTCACCGCCCGGCTGCCGGAGAAGCCGTAGCCACCACCGGCCGCTCCCGCCCCGCTCGGGCTGCTCCCGGCCCGTTCCCCGCGCGGCGCGGGACCGCTCCCACGCGCGGCGCGCTACAGGGGCCCGGCGCGCAGCCACCGGCCCAGGGCGTGCCGCAGCCGGCCCCGGGCCGGGCGGCCCGCGACGACCGCGCGGAAACGCCGCAGGTCGCGCAGCTCGCGCACGAGACGTACGTCACCCGTACCGGGCGCGGGTGGTGCGGGCTCGCCGTGCTGCCGGGCACGGTGGATGTCGAGGAAGTACTGCTGGGTGACGCTCATGGCCGTTCGCCCTCCCGGAACGCGCTCGGACGTCCTCAGGCGTGCTCAAAACGTGCTCAAGACGTCCTCGGACGTGCTCAGACCTGCTCAGGACGTACTCGGATCGTGGTGTCGGGCTCCGCGGCTGCCCCGGTGGTCCCAGGTTGCGCCGATCGCACCGGGAAGTCCCGTCGTTTGACGGCCGCCGTCAAACGAGACGGCCGTTGTCAGTGGCGCCGTGCACCATGGGGGCATGAGCGTGCGCATCGACATCGCGGGGCTGCGGCCGGAGCGGGTCGTCGTCGTGCCCTCGCCCCTGGCCGAGCTGGGCATGGCGCTGCACGCGCTGTCCGAGCCCGGGCACCATCCGGGCCTGCGCGGCTGGGCGGCGGACGTGACCGCGCGGCTGGACGCGCACCTCGCCGACCGGATGTGCGACGCGGACTTCCTGTGGCGGACGACGTTCTCGGACCTGTTCATGCCGTTCGCGGGCCTGTCCGGCGCGGTCCCGGGCACCACCCTCGCCGAGGACATGGACCTGCTGGACAAGCTGGCGGACGAGGACTTCGTGGACGCGGCCCTGGAGTTCACGTGCCTGCTCACGTACGACACCCAGGCCCCGGACATCCTGTCGAACGCCGGCGTACGCCGCCGCGCGCTGGAGGCGGCCGCCTCGCGCGGGCCGCGGCAGGTGCGGTTCACCCAGCGGCTGCTGGACGATCCGCCGAGCGTCCGGGCCTGGCTGCGGCGGTTCCTGGAAGACTGCGACGAGGCGTTCTTCGCCGACACCTGGGACCGGCTGCGCCACCAGCTCACGGCGGACGCCCGGCACAAGGGCGAGTTGCTGCGCCGCAAGGGGCTGGCCGAGGCGCTGGCCGCCGTCTCCCCGGCCGTGACGCTGGACGAGTCCGCCGCGCGGATCACCGTGGACAAGCTCACCGAGGGCCGCACGGTCACCGCGGGCGGCGGCCTGCTCCTGATACCGACGAACCTGGGCCGGCCGCATCTGAGCGTGCTGCACCGCTACGGGTGGCAGCCCGCCCTGCACTACCCGGTCGCCTCCCCCGAGCCGGCCTCGCCCCCGTCGGTGGAGCAGCTCACGCTGCGGATGACCGCGCTGTCCCACCCGGTCCGTATGCGAATATGCCGCCATCTGGCGCGCAGCGCGTACACCACGAGCGAGCTGGCCCAGGTGCACGGCCTGACCGCACCCGAGGTGTCCCGGCACCTGGGCGTGCTGAAGAAGGCGGGCCTGGTCACCACCCGCCGCCGCGGCCGCTATGTGCTGCACCAACTGGACGTGACGGTCGTCGCCCGGCTGGGCGGCGACCTCCTGGAGGGGCTGCTGCGCTGAGCGCTCCGGGGGGCAGGGCCGTGATGCGCCGTCCGTCGGCTGCGGCGGCATCGTGGCGGGTCGCTCCCCACGTGCTCGGCTTCGCTCGAACAGGGGGGACCTCATCGCAGCGGAGCCTCAGGCGATACAGCCCCGCACCCCATCGCGGCGGAGCCACATGGCGATAAAGCCTCGCGCCCCCTTCGGGGCGCTGCCGGACCCGGTCGGCCCGGGCGTGCGCGGGCGGGGTCAGTCGAGACGGATGTGCCGCAGCCCGACGCCGACCTGTCTGATCCGTGTGCGCAGCGCGCCCTCGGTGTTGGACAGCAGCGTCAGCCCGGCCAGCACCGCGATCCGGTCCGCCGTCTTCGGCACGGTCGAGTGGTCGGTCCACAGATGCTCGGCGAACTCCGGCTCGCGCAGCCGCTCCAGGCAGCGGTCGAGCTGCTGGACGGCCCAGCTCTCCCTGCGCGGAACCGTCTTCTTGCCGCCGGAAAGCCGCAGCAGCTGCCCGAGGCCCCGCTCGCGCAGCCGCCGCAGCACCGTCTCGCGCTCGGCGAGAAGCGTGAAGTGCTGTACGTCGTGGCCGAGTTCACGCAGCCGGCCGACGGTCTCGGCGAAGTGGCCCGTGTCGGTGACCGTCATCGGCGCGATCACCACGCCGTCGTGCCGGGCCAGGGCGAGATCGAGCACCTCGACGACGCCCTGCCGCCAGGACGTCAAGTCCTGGAAGTCTCCGCGCAGTTCGGGCGGGAGCATGCGGCTCAGCCCGAAGCCGGGGTGCTCGGGGTCGCAGATCACGCTGCCGGGCAGGCGGCGCTGGATCTCGTGCGCGGTCTGTGTCTTGCCGCCCCCGAAGGGGCCGTTGATCCACAGGAGCATGCGCAGACCCTATCGATGCCCCGCGCCGGGGTCAGCCGTGTCCGCCCGCCCGCACCAGACCCTTCTCGTACGCGAGGACCACCACCTGCACCCGGTCCCGCAGCCCGAGCTTGGTCAGGATGCGGCCGACGTGGGTCTTGACCGTCGCCTCGGACAGCACCAGCCGGGCCGCGATCTCGCCGTTCGACAGTCCCTGGGCCACCAGCACCATGACCTCGCGCTCGCGGTCCGTGAGCCGGTCCAGCTCCTTGTGCTGCGGCTCCCGGCCTGCGGCGGGCAGCATCGGCGCGAAGCGGTCGAGCAGGCGCCGGGTGGTGGAGGGGGCGACGACGGCGTCGCCGCTGTGCACGGAGCGGATGGCGGCCAGCAGTTCGGCGGGCGGCACGTCCTTCAGCATGAAGCCGGATGCGCCCGCCTTCAGCCCGGAGAAGGCGTACTCGTCCAGGTCGAAGGTGGTCAGGATCAGCACCTTCGGCGGGTCGGGCTCCGAGCAGATGCGGCGGGTGGCCTCCACACCGTCCAGCTTCGGCATGCGGACGTCCATCAGGACGACGTCGACGGCGGTGGAGCGCAGCACCTGAAGGGCCTCGACGCCGTCACCCGCCTCCGCGACGACCTCCATGTCCGGCTGGGCGGCCAGCACCATCCGGAAGCCGGTGCGCAGCAGCACCTGGTCATCGACGAGCATCACGCGGATCGTCATCGGGTCCTCAATTCGGCTCTCGGGTCTGCCGCGGGGCGTGACAGATGTCAACAGGGAGCGTGCGTCGGCGTCAAAGCGCTGGTTTGAGCGGGAGCAGGGCACTGATGCGGAATCCTCCGCCCGGACGGGGGCCCGCGTCGAGAGTGCCGCCGACCATGCCGACCCGCTCGCGCATGCCGATCAGGCCGTGGCCGCCGCCGTCGGCGCCGCCCTCCTCGTACAGCTCGTGCGGGGCGCCCTTGCCGTCGTCCTCGACGAGCAGGCCGAGCCCGTCGTCGAAGTAGACGAGGCGCACGCTGGCGCCCGCGTTCGGCCCGCCGTGCTTGCGGGTGTTGGTCAGGGCCTCCTGCACGATGCGGTACGCGGTCAGCTCGACACCGCTGGGCAGCGGGCGCGGGGTGCCCTCGACCTTGAAGTCGACGGGCAGTCCGGAGCTGCGGCACTGCTCGATCAGCTCGTCGATCTGCTCCACGTCGGGCTGCGGGACGTACTCGCCGGCTTCCTTGTGCTCGCCGGTGCGCAGCACGCCGAGCAGGCGGCGCATCTCGGCGAGCGCCTGGCGGCCGGTGGAGGAGATCGTCTCCAGGGCCTTCTTCGCCTGGTCGGGCGCGGCGTCGAGGACGTAGGCGGCGCCGTCCGCCTGCACCACCATCACCGACACGTTGTGCGCGACGACGTCGTGCAGCTCGCGCGCGATCCGGGCGCGCTCGGCGGCGACCGCCACCTTGGCCTGCGCCTCCCGTTCCTTCTCCAGGCGGGCGGCCCGCTCCTCCAGCTGGGCGAAGTAGGCGCGGCGTGTGCGCATGGAGTCGCCGAGCACCCACGCGAGGGCGAACGGCACCGTCTGGAAGACCGCTATCCCGATCTGCCCCGCGAAGCCCGCCTGCTCGGTCGGCCAGCGGATCTCCGCGAGGGTCGCCGCGCACAGGCCGGTGACCAGGGCGAACCTGGAGGCCCAGCGCACGCCGGTCGCGGCGACCGTGTAGATGATCACCAGCATGGCGAAGTCGGCGGCGGTCGTCTCGATGTCCAGGGCGAGCTGGGCCACACCGGTCGCGGCCGTCACCAGCAGCATCGGCTCCGGCAGCCGGCGGCGCAGCGCGGTGACGATGCACAGCACGGCGGACACGGCCAGCCCCGAGGCGACCGATCCGTGGTGGCCCGACGCCCGGTGGACGCTGACGACCCCCACGCAGGAGATCCCGAACAGGACGACGGCCCAGAAGCTGTCGACCCACGTCGGGTGTCTGCGAAGGAAGTCGTAGAGGCGCTGCACGTAACCCAGAGTAGGGAAGTGTGATGTGTGCAGGGGTCAACCGGAGGGCCGATCCGCGGCTGACGCACATACTCCGCAAGGTGGAGACTGTGATCATCTGTGCGCCTAGTCTGGTCCGATGACGGATGGAACGACGCGCGGAACCACGAGCGGATCCACGGGCGGGTCCGCAGGTGAAACGGGCGGCGCGGAGCGGAATGCGGCGCCGGGCGCGTGGCGCGGCTGGCGTGCCGCCACCGAGGCGGCGCTCTACGGGCCCGGCGGCTTCTACCGCCGTCCCGAGGGCCCCGCCGGGCACTTCCGTACGTCCGTGCACGCCTCGCCGCTGTTCGCCGCGGCCGTGGCGAGGCTGCTGTGCCGGGTCGACGACGCGCTCGGACGACCCGGGACGCTGGATTTCGTGGACATGGCAGCCGGGCGGGGCGAACTGGTCACCGGCGTGCTCGCCGCGCTGCCCGCAGAGGTGGCCGCACGCGCGCGCGGGTACGCCGTGGAGATCGCCGCCCGTCCGGCGGGGCTGGACGAGCGGATCACCTGGCTGAGCGAGCCCCCTGCCGGGATCACCGGGCTGCTGTTCGCCAACGAGTGGCTGGACAACGTGCCGCTGGACGTCGCCGAGGTGGACCACGCGGGCGTGCCCCGGCGGGTGCTCGTACGGCCGGACGGCGCCGAACGGCTCGGGGAGCCCGTGACGGGGCCGGAGGCGGCGTGGCTGGCGCGCTGGTGGCCGCTGCCGCCCGAGGAGGGGCTGCGCGCGGAGATCGGGCTGCCGCGGGACGCCGCGTGGGCGTCCGCCGTCGCCTGCGTCGAGCGGGGGCTCGCGGTGGCCGTCGACTATGCGCACACGGCACGGTCACGGCCCCCGTTCGGGACGCTCACCGGGTTCCGGGAGGGCCGCGAGACGGCGCCCGTGCCGGACGGGTCGTGCGACATCACGGCGCACGTCGCACTGGACGCGTGCGCGGCGCTGGACCCATCGGCGGCACTGGCCCCGTTCGCCGCGCCAGGTGCCTCGGCGGCGCGGGAAGCGTCGGCTGCGCCGGAGGCATCGGCGGCGCGGGAAGCATCAGCGGCGCCGGAGGCGTCGGCGGCGCGGGAAGCGCGCGCGGGGGGTACGTCGGCTGCGGGTGCCGATGGGCCGCCGGGCGCCGACAGGGCGCGTACCGCCGATACGATGCCGGCCTCCGGGGCCTCGGATGCCGAGGCAGCCGCGGGCGTGCGCGCCGGGCCGGGCGCCGGTACACCCTTCCGCGCGGCGCGGGCGCTCCCGGCCGCGCGCCTGCTCACCCAACGCGATGCGCTGCACGCCCTGGGCCTCGCCGGCACACGCCCCCCGCTCGCGCTCGCCGCCACGGACCCCCAGGCGTACCTACGCGCCCTCGCGGGCGCCGGCGAGGCCGCGGAACTCACCGAGGCCGGCGGCCTGGGCGACTTCGGCTGGCTGCTCCAGCCGGTCGGCATCCCGCACCCGCTCGCCCCGGCCCCCGCCCGCGCCTGAGGCGCCACCCGGGCCGCTCCTCGGCTTCCGGCCGGCCGGAGGCCGGTTACTTGTCGATGTCCCCGACCACGAAGAACATCGACCCAAGGATCGCCACCATGTCCGCGACCAGCGTCCCCGGAAGCAGCTCGGTGAGCGCCTGGATGTTGTTGTACGAGGCGGAGCGCAGCTTGAGCCGGTACGGGGTCTTCTCCCCCTTGCTGACCAGGTAGTAGCCGTTGATCCCGAGCGGGTTCTCGGTCCACGCGTACGTGTGCCCCTCGGGTGCCTTCAGGACCTTCGGCAGCCGCTGGTTGATCGGGCCGGGCGGCAGCTCAGCGAGCCGGTCGAGACAGGCGTCGGCCAGCGCCAGGGCGTTGTGCGTCTGCTCCAGCAGGCACTCGAAGCGGGCGAGGCAGTCGCCCTCCTGCCGGGTCACCACCCGCAGGGTGTCCCGCAGCTCCCCGTACGCCAGGTACGGCTCGTCGCGCCGCAGATCGAAGTCGACGCCGGCCGCCCGGGCGATGGGCCCGCTCACGCCGTACGCGTGCACGGCCTGCGGCGCGAGCGTCCCGACGCCGCGGGTGCGTCCGCGGAAGATCTCGTTGCCGAGGACCAGGTCGTCGAAGACGTCCATGCGCGAGCGCACCGCGGCGACGGCGGCACGCGCGCGTGCCGTCCAGCCGGCCGGCAGGTCCTCCTTGAGGCCGCCGACCCGGTTGAACATGTAGTGCATGCGCCCGCCGGAGACCTCCTCCATGACGTTCTGCAGCACCTCACGCTCCCGGAACGCGTAGAACACGGGGGTGATGCCGCCCAGCTCCAGCGGGTAGGAGCCGAGGAACATCAGGTGGTTGAGCACCCGGTTCAGCTCGGCGAGCAGCGTGCGCGTCCACACCGCGCGCGTGGGGACCTCCATGCCGAGCATCCGCTCCACGGCGAGCACCACGCCCAGCTCGTTGGAGAACGCCGACAGCCAGTCGTGGCGGTTGGCGAGCATGATGATCTGGCGGTAGTCGCGCGCCTCGAAGAGCTTCTCCGCCCCCCGGTGCATGTAGCCGATCACGGGTTCGGCGTGCAGGATGCGCTCGCCGTCCAGCACGAGCCGCAGCCGCAGCACGCCGTGTGTGGAAGGGTGCTGCGGGCCGATGTTGAGCACCATGTCGGTGCTCTCCGCCGCGCCGCCGATCCCGACCGTGGTCTCCGTCGTAGGAGTCATGCACCCAGTCTCCCCTACGTAGGCTGGCCGTATGGAGACGGGGAGCCCGCGCGAGGCGGGAGCGGAGGGGAGCGCCGAGGGAACGGGGACGGCGGACGCAACGGAGACGGCGGACGCAACGGAGACGGCGGGCGCGACGGGGACGGCGGGGACCGAGCCGGTGTGGACCGGGCTGCCGCCGGGGCTGCTGCGGATGCGGCGACTGCTGCTGTCGGTGTGGCTGGGGCTGGTCGCCCTTGCCGCGGGTCTGCTGCCCGGCCTGCTCGCCGGGCCGCCCTGGGCCGCGTTCGCGCTGCCGCCGCTCGCCCTGCTGGCATGGGGCTGGGTGATACTGGGCCGCAACTGGCGCTCCTGGCGGTACGCCGAGCGCGCCGACGACCTGCTGATCAGCCGCGGCGTCCTGTGGCGCGAGGAGACCGTCGTGCCCTACGGGCGCATGCAACTCGTCGAGGTGACATCCGGGCCGGTGGAGCGGCACTTCGGGCTGGCCAGCGTCCAGCTGCACACCGCGGCCGCGGCCACCGACGCCACCATCCCGGGCCTCGATCCGGCCGAGGCGGAGCGGCTGCGCGACCGGCTCACCGAGCTGGGCGAGGCCCGATCGGCCGGCCTGTGACCGCGCCGGGCGTCGAGGACGGCGTACGACCGCGGCGGGCCGTGACCGAGCGGCGGCTGCACCCGGTGACGCCGTTCCGGCGGGCGTGGGCGCCGGTCGCCGTGCTCGCCGGATGGGCGATGCACGACCCGAACCAGGCGCAGGAGCAGCTGACCAGGCTGACCACGGCATGGCTGCTGACCGGGCTCGCCGTGCTGGTACCGGCCGCCGCCCTCTACGGCTTCCTGTCCTGGTGGTTCACCCACTTCTCGGTGACCGACAGCGAACTGCGCATACGCACCGGCCTGTTGTTCCGGCGCACGGCGCACATCCGGCTGGAGCGCATCCAGGCCGTCGACGTGACGCGTCCCCTCCTCGCGCGCGTGGCGGGCGTCGCCAAGCTGCGGATCGACGTCGTCGGGGCCGACAAGAAGGACGAACTCGCCTTCCTGGGCGAGGACGAGGCGCGCGCCCTGCGCGCGGAACTGCTCGCGCGCGCCGCCGGTTTCGCGCCCGAGACGGCGCACGAGGTCGGCGAGGCCCCGGCGCACGAACTGCTGCGGCTGCCCGCGCGGGATCTCGCGGTCTCCCTGGTGCTGACGGGCGCCACCTGGGGCTCTCTGGTGGCCGCGCTCGTCGTGCCGCCCGTGCTGTGGCTGGCCACCCACAGCGTGTGGACGGTCCTCGCCACCGGGCTGCCGCTGCTCGGCGCGGCAGGCGCGAGCAGCGTGGGCCGGTTCGTCGCCGAGTACGACTGGACGGTGGCCGAGTCCCCGGACGGGCTGCGGATCGACCACGGGCTGCTCGACCGCGCGCACGAGACGGTGCCGCCGGGGCGGGTGCAGACGGTGCGGATCGTGGAGCCGCTGCTGTGGCGCCGGCGCGGCTGGGTGCGGGTGGAACTGGACGTCGCCGGGTCGTCGAACTCGGTGCTGGTGCCGGTCGCCCCGCGCCAGGCCGCCGAGTCGGTCATCGCGCGCGTGCTGCCCGGCGTGGCCGTGCCGCGGTCGGTGGAGCGCCCGCCGCGGCGCGCCCGGTGGTGCCTGCCGGTGTGGTGGCGCGGGCACGGCATCGCGGTCACCGACACGGTGTTCGCCGCCCGGCACGGGCTGCTGCGCCGGAGCCTGTCGCTGGTGCCGCACGCCAAGGTCCAGAGCGTACGGCTCACGCAGGGCCCCTGGGGGCGCCTGTGGCGCCTCGCGGACGTCCATGTGGACACCGGGGCCGACGGGACCGTCACGGCCCGTCTGCGGGACGCCCGGGAGGCGACGGAACTACTGCACGCCCAGGCCGAGCGATCCCGAACAAGCCGCAGAGACGCCCCACCGGACCGATGGATGACCTCAACACACCCGGCAGCCCCCGGAGTTGCCCCGAACACGCCCGGCAGATCAGAAATCGGCCCGAACGCACCCCACCTGACCGGTGAATGACCTCAACGCGCCCGACAGACCACGGCGTTGCCCCGAACACGCCCGGTTGACGGCAACGACGGAACGACCGCTCGCAGATCAGGAGCCGGCCGAACACGCCCCACCTGACCGGTGAATGACCTCCACGCGCCTGGCACACCACAGCGTTGCCCGAACACGCGCCGCAGATCAATCTCGGCCCGAACGGCCCCACCGGACCGGTGAATGACCTCAACACGCCCGGAGGACCGCGTCGTTGCCCCGAACACGCCCGGTTGACGGCGACGACGGAACGACCGCTCGCAGATCAGGAGCCGGCCGAACGCGCCCCACCGGATCGGCGGGCGGCCCAGACGCGCGCCCCCGCACGCGGCCACGGGCACCGGCCGACGGCAGGGCCGGACCGGGCCGCCGCGCGCGACCATGGGCACCGCCCGGTGGCCGGCCCGGACGCGCCGGGCGGACGCGCGCCGCTTGCCGGTCCGAGCGCGCCCGCCGGGCTCAGGAGGCCGCGCTGTGCAGCCCGTGCAGGTCGAGCTGTTCCGTCTCGTCGTGCGCCGTCAGGTCGATGACCTCGCCGGCGTCGTCCGCTTTCTTGTCCGCGGGCTTGAACCCGCCCTCGGACTCGGCCTTGTGGAGCGCGAGCGCCTCCTGACCGACCACATCGGCCAGGTCCTCGTTCTGCACGGCGTCCAAGGGGGCCGACAGCGCGTCCTCCTGGGTGCCGAAGAAGTCGAACCCGCCCTCGACCGCCGGCCGGCGCGCGGGCGTGGCCGGTACGACGGCCACCGCGGTCGGCACGGTGAAGTGCCCCGAGGGCTGCCGCTCGGGCGTGGCGGACCCGGCGGGCGCAGAGGTGTTGACGGCGGTCGCGTGCTCGGGCCCGGCGACCGCCTCGGACTGCCCCTGGTCCTCATCCTCCGGGACGGGCCCCGCGGCGCGCTCCCTGACGTGCTCCGCGTCGCCGCCGCTCGGCCGCGCCTCGGCGGCCTCGGCCTCGACCGTCACGCCCCTGTCCGTCACGCCCGTGTTCGTCACGCCCGCGCGCCGCTGCTTCCCTCCTTTGGGAGCGGACTCCGGGGCCTGCCGCGGTGCCGGCGCGGCGGGCGACGCGGACTCCGTGGCGGCCTCGGGGTCGGAACCGGACCCCGGTCCGGCGGCGGGCTCCGGAACGGACTCGGCGGCGGATCCGCCCACGGACGCCACGTCGGCCACGGCGGCCTCCTCAGCCGCGGCCTCGTCAGCCCCAAGCACCTCGTCGGCCTCGTCAGCCCCAAGCACCTCGTCGGCCTCGTCAGCCCCAGACACCTCATCGGCCGCGACCGCACCGCCACCGCCGGCCAAGCGGGCCAGCGCCACCCCGGCCCGCAGGAACAGTTGGGCGCCCTCGGGCGAGAACACCCCGGCAGCCGCCTGCTTCCCCTCGACGGCCTCGTTCTTCTCGAAGTCCCCGTCAGCCGAGTTCGCCTCCAACGCTCCGCGGACCCCGCGTTCACCGGCCGCCCTGCCGGCGTCCGCCCGTGCGGGCTCCGGCTGCGCCCCGGTCGGCGCGGGCGGCGGCGCGGGCGAGGGCGCGGCCTCGATCTCCAGCAGCCGGCGGCCCTCCAGGGCGGTGGCGCGCTCGGTCTCCGCCGTGGCGTAGCGCCGCAGCAGCGCGGCGTGCTCGTTGCGCAGCCCCGCCAGTTCGGCTCGCTTGGCGCGCAGCCGCTGTTCCAGCTTGACGCGCAGTTCGCGCGACTCCTCCAGGTCGGTCTCCAGCTCCGCGACCCGCTCCTCGTGGCGCCACTCGTCACCGGCACGCGCGCGCGTGAGGTCGGCGACCTGCTTGCCCGCCTGCGCGTCCCAGCGTCGCATCACGGCCGCGCCCACGAACGCGGTCGCCGCGGCGACCGCGGCGACCAGTCGGAGCGCCATCGGATCGGAGGACACCCAGGGGCCCAGCGCGCAGACGAGGGAGACGCCGGCGATCGCCGAGGGCGGCAACAGCCTGTGCAAAGAGGGGGAATGGCGGTGACGTCCACGTGGCATGGCCAGAAACTTACCGCGCGTACGCGAATCGTGGTGACCCGGCCCGTAAAAACACAGCCATACCGAAGCCTTCTCGCAACATAGGGAACGGCATCGGCGAACCGCGCCGCCGAATTCATCAAGATCGTTTTCAGTGGTCGGCCAATCTCCGGCTCAGCCACTGCAACGTACCGGGGATCTCGCGCCGCCAGGTGTTGAAGTTGTGCCCGCCGCTGTCGAGGATGATCGACGAGATCCGGGTCAGGCGCGTGGCCACCACCCGCCTGATGAATTCCCGCGTGGCCTTGTAGTTGGTCTCGCCGACCTTGCTGCTGCTGACGAGCAGTGAGGTGTCCGGCGCGGGCTCGTGAGCGAGGAACCAGCGCAGATCGGCGCGATTGCGCAGCTCCTTGTCGCCGTGGAAGAGATCGCCGGTGGTGGGATCGACCGGCGCCTTGTAGTACGGCGACAGGCCCGCGCCCGCCGCGTACACATCCGGATGGTGCATTGCGAGCTTCAAGGCGCAGTAACCGCCGGTGGAATCACCGACGATTCCCCAGCTGTCAGGCTTTTGGCCCACCCGGTAGTGGGCGCGCACGGCATCGGGCAGGTCCCGGGCGAAGAACGTCTCGGCGCGCGGGCCGCCCGGGACGTCCACGCACTCCGTGTCCCGCGGCGGCGCCACCGTCGGCCGCAGCATCACCAGGATCATCGGCTGCGCGCGCCCGTCCTCGGCGAGTTGCTGTGCGGTCCGCGGGTAGTGCAGCTTGTCCACCAGGGAGCGCGCCGTACCGGGGTAACCGGTGAGGACGACGACCGCCGGGAACGTACGCGTGCGGTAGCGCGGCTGGAAGTACTCGGGCGGCAGATACACGTACGCGGGCGTGGCGAGGTGGGTCGTACGCCCCACGACGGAGACCCGCTGCACCTCCCCGGCGGTCTGCGGCAGCGAGCCGCTGACCCCCGGCACGCGCGCGGTGCCGACCACCCGGAGCGGGCCCGCGTGGCCGCCGGCCGCGTGGTCGACGACGACGCCCTGTTCGGTCTCCTGACCGAACAGGTCCGCCCAGCCGGCGTAGAAGCCGAACGCCTGGTTGGCGGCGACGCCCAGGGAGGCGAACAGCGCCACCTGGGTCGCCAGGAGAAGGGCGATCCGTCCGCTGACGGCCCGCCAGGTCGTGCGGGCCAGCCGCGGCCACACCCACACCGTGCCGGCGAACAGGAGGACGGCGAACCCCACCGCCAGCGCCAGCACCTTGTCGCTAGTGAGACCCATGGGTTGTTTCCTGCCTGCGCTTTCCGCCCACGGCCCGTCGACGCGTTCGTCGCGTGGACTTGCCCTGAGCTTTCCGTGGCCTTTGAACCGGCTTTCCGGTGAGCAATGAACCTCTCCCCCCGAGACACCGTCCTAGAGGGCGCAATGTCGCCGGATGCCCGAATCGGCACCGGGTCGAAGGTCTCTCGCAGAACTACGGGATGCGATGTGTCTGTCAGGATAGATGGGGATATGTCGGGCAAGGTTCCGAGTCGAGCAAACGTGGCGCGCCGCATACTCCGCGGCCCTCGCCCCGAGGCCGTCCCCGCCCTGACCGGCCGGGCGAGCGCTCTCGTGGGCATCCTGGACATCGCCGCGAGCGTCTTCCCGCGCTTCAGACACAGCCGTATGCACGCGCTCGCCGAGGTGCTGCCCGGCGCGCTCGGCCCGTTCGCCGCCGCCCTCTCGCTCAGCACCGGTGTGCTGTTGCTGCTGCTCGCGCACGGCCTCAAACGGCGCAAGCGACGGGCCTGGCGGGCCGCGGTCGCCCTGCTGCCGGCCGGCGCGGTCGCCCAGTTCACGTACCGGCACTCGGTCATCGGGGCGCTCATCTCGCTGGCCCTGCTCGTACTGCTGCTGCGCCACCGCGGCGAGTTCGCGGCCCTGCCCGATCCGCGCAGCCGGTGGCGGGCGCTCGCCAACTTCGTCCTCATGGGCGCCGGTTCGCTCGCCCTCGGGCTGGTCATCGTCAGCGTCCACCCGAAGCGCACGATCGGCGACCCGAGCGTGGCCGACCGTCTCACCCACGTGCTGTACGGCCTGTTCGGCATCGAGGGACCGGTGAACTACCGGGGCAGCACCTCCTGGACGGTCGCCTTCTCGCTCGGCGCCCTCGGCCTGCTCACCGCGGTCACCACCATCTACCTCGCCTTCCGTCCCGAACACCCGGCGGCCCGGCTGACCGAGGAGGACGAGGCCCGGCTGCGCGCCCTGCTCGCCCAGCACGGCGGGCGCGACTCCCTCGGGCACTTCGCACTGCGCCGCGACAAGGCCGTCGTGTTCTCGCCCAGCGGCAAGGCGGCCGTGACCTACCGCGTCGTCTCCGGCGTGATGCTCGCCAGCGGCGACCCGATCGGCGACGTCGAGGCCTGGCCGGGCGCCATCGAGCGCTTCATGGACGAGGCCAGGGCGCACTCCTGGACGCCCGCCGTGATGGGCTGCTCGGAGACCGGCGGCGAGGTCTGGACCCGGGAGACCGGTCTGGACGCGCTCGAACTCGGCGACGAGGCGGTGGTGGACGTCGCGGATTTCTCGCTCGCCGGACGCGCGATGCGCAACGTCCGGCAAATGGTCAAGCGCATCGAACGAGCCGGTTACGAAACCCGGGTACGGCGCATCCGTGACCTCGGCGAAGGGGAACTCGAACGCATCCGGCGGGCCGCGGAGGACTGGCGCGGCACCGACACCGAGCGCGGCTTCTCCATGGCGCTCGGCCGCATCGGCGACCCGGCCGACGGCGACTGCCTGATCGCCACCGCCCACCGGGTCGACGGGGCGGCGGCGCCCGCCCCGGGCGACGGCCGGGCCGAGGACCAGCCCGGCCCTTACGGCGACTTGAAGGCCATCCTGCACTTCGTGCCCTGGGGCGACGACGGTGTGTCCCTGGACCTGATGCGCCGCGACCGCACCGCCGATCCCGGCATGAACGAACTGCTGATCGTCGCCGCGCTCCAGGCGGCGCCGAAGCTCGGCATCACCCGGATCTCGCTCAACTTCGCGATGTTCCGCTCGGCCCTGGCCCGCGGCGAGAAGATCGGCGCGGGCCCGGTGCTGCGCGCCTGGCGCGGGCTGCTGGTCTTCCTCTCGCGCTGGTTCCAGATCGAGTCGCTGTACAAGTTCAACGCCAAGTTCCGGCCCCGCTGGGAGCCGCGGTTCGTCGTCTACCGCGCCTCCGGGGACCTGCCGCGCATCGGCTTCGCCGCCATGCAGGCGGAGGGCTTCGTCAACCTCGCCCTGCCGCTGCCCCGTTTCCTGCGACGCCGCTCGCCCGCCGCCCGCCCGTGCGCCCACGGCCTCGCGGAACGCGACGTACGAGCCGCCTGACCGGCACCGGCACCCGACCTCCATGGCCCGGGGGCCGGCTCCGGCCGGGGCCCGCCGGCCCGGCCGCGTCGCCCGGTCCGACGGGCCGGACCGTCCCGCCCGGGGCCTACGCTGAACGTATGAGCAACCAGAGCGGACGCGGCCGAGTGGCGGGCCTTCCGGCATGGGACCGCTGCGCGGTCATGGGCGTCGTGAACGTGACCCCCGACTCCTTCTCCGACGGCGGCCGCTACTTCGACACGACCGCCGCCGTCAAACACGGCCTCGACCTGGTCGCCGAGGGGGCCGACCTGATCGACGTCGGCGGCGAGTCCACCCGCCCGGGCGCCACCCGCGTCGACCGTGCCGAGGAGCTGAGGCGGGTCACCCCTGTCGTGCGCGGCCTCGCCGCCGAGGGCGTCACCGTCTCCGTCGACACCATGCGCGCCTCGGTCGCCGAACAGTCCCTCGCGGTCGGCGCCACGCTCGTCAACGACGTCAGCGGCGGGCTCGCCGACCCCGCGATGATCCCGGTGGTGGCCGCGGCGGGCGCCCCCTTCGTCGTCATGCACTGGCGCGGCTTCCTGCACGGCGGCAACGTCCCCGGCGGGTACGACGACGTCGTCACCGAAGTCGTCGACGAGCTGCACGCGCGCGTGGAGGCCGTCCTGGCGGGCGGCATCGCCGCCGACCGCATCGTGGTGGATCCGGGCCTCGGCTTCTCCAAGGAGGCCGAGCACGACCTCATGCTCCTCGCCCACCTCGACCGTCTGCGCGCCCTTGGCCACCCGCTGCTCGTCGCCGCCTCCCGCAAGCGGTTCCTCGGCCGGGTCCTGGCCGGCCCGGACGGGGCGCCGCCGCCCGCCCGGGAGCGCGACGCGGCCACGGCCGCCGTCTCCGCACTCGCCGCACAGGCCGGCGCCTGGGCCGTGCGCGTCCACGAGGTACGCGCCACGGCGGACGCCGTAAGAGTGGCGCGCGCCGTGGAGAAAGCGCGCACGCCGGCGAACCCGACGGGAAGCACGCCGGGCGCGAACGACGCGCACGGCGCCGGTGACGCCCGGTGAGCGCCGCCCACACGGACGTCGAACACGTCGAACAGGCCAACGCAGCCTTCTACGAAGCGCTGGAACGGGGCGACTTCGAAGAGCTGTCCTCGCTCTGGCTCGCCCCGTCCGACCTGGGGGTCGACGAGGAGTACCACGACCCGGCGGACACCGGCGTGGTCTCCTGCGTGCACCCGGGCTGGCCGGTGCTCACCGGCCGCGGCGAGGTCCTCAGGTCGTACGCGCTGATCATGGCGAACACCGACTACATCCAGTTCTTCCTCACGGACGTGCATGTCTCCGTCACCGGCGACACCGCCCTGGTCACCTGCACCGAGAACATCCTCAGCGGCGGCCCCGCACCCGAGTCCGGCGCGGAACTCGGCCCCCTGGTCGGGCAGCTCGTCGTCGCCACGAATGTGTTCCGGCGCACATCCGACGGATGGAAGCTCTGGTCACACCACGCCTCACCGGTTCTGGCCGAAAACGACGAGGACGAGGACGACGCCTCACCGGCCTGAGCGGGTAGGGGCCCTGCCAGGGATCGAGAAGTGGCCGGAATCACGAACCGGCGGGCAGGTCGGGCCACCGACCCGTGAGCCGCCGGGTTCCCCACGGGAAACAGGCGGTGAAACCTCCCGGTCCCCGGCCGGGCGCACACCCCCGTGGCCCGGTGCTGTCAGTGCCCGCAGGTAGATTCGTGTGAGGCCGGAGTGCCGCCCGCACTCGGTACGAACCGGCCGTCACCGACGATTGCAGGAGTGATTCGCGTGGATCGTGTCGCGTTGCGCGGCCTGAAGGCCCGCGGGCACCACGGTGTGTTCCCCAAGGAACGCGAGGAGGGCCAGACCTTCATCGTGGACCTGGTCCTCGGCCTGGACACCCGGCCGGCCGCCGCCGACGACGACCTGGCGAAGACCGTGCACTACGGCATCGTGGCCGAGGAGGTCGTGGCCGTGGTCGAGGGCGAACCGGTGAACCTGATCGAGACCCTGGCCGAGCGCATCGCGCAGAGCTGCCTGAAGCACGAAGGGGTCGAGGAGATCGAGGTCTGCGTCCACAAACCGGACGCGCCGATCACGGTTCCCTTCGACGACGTGACCGTCACCATCACCCGGAGCCGAGTATGACCGCATTCTTCACACACGGTCCGAGCGACCCGACCGTACAGCCGGTGCCCGCCTCCGTCGTCGAGCAGGTCGACGCCGCCGACACCACCCTGCAGAACCCCAAACGCGCGGTGATCTCCCTCGGCTCCAACCTCGGCAACCGCCTGGAGACCCTTCAGGGCGCCGTCGACGCCCTGGAGGACACCCCGGGCGTCCGCATCAAGGCGGTCTCGCCGGTGTACGAGACGCAGCCGTGGGGTGTGAAGCCGGGCAGCCAGCCCTCGTACTTCAACGCGGTGGTGGTGCTCAAGACCACCCTCCCGCCGTCCTCCCTGCTGGAGCGGGCGCACGCGGTCGAGGAGGCCTTCCACCGGGTGCGGGACGAGCACTGGGGTCCGCGGACCCTCGATGTGGACATCGTGGCGTACGCCGACATCGTCTCCGACGACCCGCAGCTCACCCTGCCCCACCCGCGCGCCCATGAACGCGCCTTCGTGCTGGCGCCCTGGCATGATCTGGACCCCGACGCCAAGCTCCCCGGCCGCGGCACCGTCGCCGGCCTCCTCGGCACCGTCACCCGCAACGGCGTCGAAGCGCGCACGGACCTGGAACTCCGACTGCCCGAGTAGTCGTTAAGGTCGAGACGACCACGGGACGGACACACCGAGGTGGGCCGCCCACGACCACGTCCGGGGGAGCTGAACAAACACCGTGAGAGAGCTGCACATCAGGGTGCTGGTCGGCGTGTTCGTCGTCGCCGGAGTGCTGTCCTGGGCGGGCGCCCGCCTGTGGAACTCGGTGGGGACGCTGCCCAGCGTGCCGCTGGCCGCCCCCATCGTCCTCGCCCTGATCGCGGCGGTCCTGCTGTCCACGGCGCTGTCGCTGCGCGCCCGCCTCAAGGCCCAGCGGGAACGGCGTCCCGGCGCCAAGGGTGTCGACCCGCTGATGGCCGCCCGCGCGGTCGTCTTCGGCCAGGCCAGCGCCCTGGTCGCCGCCCTCGTCGCCGGGATGTACGGCGGCACGGGCGTCTTCCTGCTGGAGCTACTCGACATCCCCGCCCGCCGCGACCAGGCCTTCTACGCGGGCTTCTGCGTCCTGGCCGGCATCGCCGTCATAGCGGCGGCCCTCTTCCTGGAACGTGTCTGCAAACTCCCCGAAGACGACGACCACGACAACTCGGGCGCGGAACCGGTGTCCTGACGCGACTGTCCCCGGACGGGGCGGGCCGTTCAGCGCGCCAGTATCAGGCTCATGGCCTCGGCGCGGGTCGTGGCGTCCCTGAGTTGGCCGCGCACGGCCGAAGTCGTCGTCTTGGCACCGGGCTTGCGGATGCCGCGCACGGACATGCACATATGCTCCGCCTCGATGACGACGATCACACCCCGGGCCTCAAGGATCCGCACGAGGGAGTCGGCGATCTGCGTGGTGAGTCGTTCCTGCACCTGCAGACGACGGGCGAACACCTCCACGAGGCGAGCCAGCTTCGACAAACCGGTGATCTTGCCGCTTTCGGCCGGAATGTACCCGACGTGCGCCACGCCGTGAAACGGCAGCAGATGATGTTCGCAGAGCGACACGATCTCGATGTCCTTCACCAGGACCATCTCGTCATGGCCCAGATCGAACGTCGTCGTCAGAACGTCCTCGGGCTCCTGCCGCAGCCCCGCCAGCAGTTCGCGGTACGCCCGTGCCACCCGTGCCGGTGTCTCCCTCAGGCCCTCGCGGTCGGGGTCCTCGCCGACCGCGATGAGGAGTTCGCGTACGGCGTTCTCGGCGCGCTTCTCGTCGAACTCGCCGATGGTGCCCTCGACGTCCAAGGTCACGGGGTCGGTCATGGGGTGCCTCGTTCCTGTCGCTCATGTGCGGACATGCGTGAATGCCGCGCCCCCAAGGCTAGAACCCTGGGGGGCGCGGCATTCATTCCGGGGTTGGTGTGGCCACCGGGGCCACACCGCCGACGGCCACACCGTCGGCGGGGTCAGCTCTCCGGGCGGTCCTCCGGGGTCGGCTCGGCCACCGGAGCGGACTCCGCCGCCGTCGACTTGGCCGTGGTGATCGCCGGCGTCGCACCGTTCGCCCCGTTGGTCAGTGCCAGCTCCTTGGGGGAGAGCACCGGCGGGCGGGTGGAGGGCGTACGCCGGGAGGAGCCGGTCCAGGCGGGCCGCGGCGGCCGCTTGACGATCGGCGCGAAGACCTCGGCGATCTCCTCCTTGCCCAGCGTCTCCTTCTCCAGGAGGGCCAGCACCAGGTTGTCGAGGACGTCGCGGTTCTCGACCAGGATCTCCCAGGCCTCGTTGTGCGCGGTCTCGATGAGCTTCTTGACTTCCTCGTCCACCAGGGCGGCGACCTCTTCCGAGTAGTCGCGCTGGTGGGCCATCTCACGTCCGAGGAACGGCTCGGTGTTGTCGCCGCCGAACTTGATCGCGCCCAGCCGCTCGGTCATGCCGTACTGGGTGACCATCGCGCGGGCCGTGGCGGTGGCCTTCTCGATGTCGTTCGCGGCGCCCGTGGTCGGGTCGTGGAAGACCAGTTCCTCGGCCGCGCGACCGCCCAGCATGTAGGCGAGCTGGTCCAGCATCTCGTTGCGGGTCGTGGAGTACTTGTCCTCGTCCGGGAGCACCATGGTGTAGCCGAGCGCCCGGCCGCGGGACAGGATGGTGATCTTGTGGACCGGGTCGGAGTTCGGGGAGGCCGCCGCGACCAGGGCGTGTCCGCCCTCGTGGTACGCGGTGATCTTCTTCTCCTTGTCCGACATGATCCGGGTCCGCTTCTGCGGGCCCGCGACCACACGGTCGATCGCCTCGTCCAGCATCTGGTTGTCGATCAGCTTCCTGTCGCTGCGGGCCGTGAGCAGCGCCGCCTCGTTCAGCACGTTCGACAGGTCGGCGCCGGTGAAGCCGGGGGTGCGGCGGGCGACGGCCGAGAGGTCGACGTCCGGGGCGACCGGCTTGCCCTTCTGGTGGACCTTGAGGATCTCCAGGCGGCCCTGCATGTCCGGGCGGTCGACCGCGATCTGGCGGTCGAAGCGGCCGGGGCGCAGCAGGGCCGGGTCGAGGATGTCCGGACGGTTCGTCGCGGCGATGAGGATCACACCGCCCTTGACGTCAAAGCCGTCCATCTCGACCAGCAGCTGGTTCAGCGTCTGCTCGCGCTCGTCGTGACCGCCGCCGAGGCCGGCGCCGCGGTGGCGGCCGACCGCGTCGATCTCGTCGACGAAGACGATCGCGGGCGCGTTGGCCTTGGCCTGCTCGAACAGGTCACGGACCCGGGAGGCACCGACACCGACGAACATCTCGACGAAGTCGGAACCGGAGATCGAGTAGAAGGGGACCCCTGCCTCGCCGGCCACGGCACGCGCGAGCAGCGTCTTGCCGGTGCCGGGCGGGCCGTAGAGCAGCACGCCCTTGGGGATCTTGGCGCCGACGGCCTGGAACTTGGCCGGCTCCTGGAGGAACTCCTTGATCTCGTGGAGTTCCTCGACCGCCTCGTCCGAACCCGCGACATCGGCGAACGTCGTCTTCGGGGTGTCCTTGGTGATGAGCTTGGCCTTGGACTTCCCGAAGTTCATGACCCGGGAGCCGCCGCCCTGCATCTGGTTCATCAGGAACAGGAAGACGACCACGATCAGGACGAAGGGCAGCAGCGAGAGCAGCACGCCCACGAACGGGTTCTGCTTGGACGGCGACACGGTGTAGCCGTCGGTGATCTGCTTGTCCTGGTACTTGGTCTGCAGGGTGCTGGCAATGGCCACGCCCTGGTCGCCGATGTAGCTCGCCTGGATCTTCGAGCTGCCGTCGACCTTCTGGCCGTCCTTCAGCGTGACCTTGATGCTCTGCTCGTCACCGGTGGTGAGCTTGGCCGACTGCACCCGGTTGTCGTTGATCGCTGCCACGACCTGGCCGGTGTCCACCGTCTTGTAGCCGCCGGACGAGCCGACGACCTGCATCAACACGACCACGGCAAGGACGGCCAGCACGATCCACATGACCGGCCCACGGAAGTATCGCTTCACGTCCATCCATACGGAGCGGTGCCGCCCCGTCCCTCCTGCCATAGTGAGTTTGATAAGACAGTTCTTCTGACGGTACCCCAGCATTGTTGCCCGAAGTGGCACGGACGGCTGGCATTCCCGTCTCTGCATGCTCCAACGGCGCGAAACCCGCTGGGGTTCCCGATCGTCTTACGAGAATGGCCCCGCTGGGGCTCAGCCGCCGTAGACGTGAGGCGCGAGCGTACCGACGAACGGGAGGTTGCGGTACTTCTCGGCGTAGTCGAGCCCGTAGCCGACGACGAACTCGTTGGGGATGTCGAAGCCGACCCACTCCACGTCGATGGCGACCTTGGCGGCCTCGGGCTTGCGCAGCAGCGTGCACACCTTGAGGGTGGCCGGCTCCCGGGAGCCCAGGTTGGAGATCAGCCAGGACAGGGTCAGCCCGGAGTCGATGATGTCCTCGACGACGAGCACGTGCTTGCCCTTGATGTCGGTGTCGAGGTCCTTGAGGATCCGCACGACACCGGAGGACTGGGTGCCCGCGCCGTAGGAGGACACGGCCATCCAGTCCATGGTGACGGGGGTGGACAGTGCCCGGGCGAGGTCCGCCATGACCATCACGGCGCCCTTGAGGACACCGACGATCAACAGGTCCTTGCCCGCGTACTCCGCGTCGATCTTCGCGGCCAGCTCGGCCAGCTTCGCGTCGATCTCTTCCTTGGTGATGAGCACCTGCTGGAGGTCGGCACCCATGTCTTTCGCGTCCACCCGCATCACTTTCGGTCGTCCCGCAGTTACGGCACCGGCCCGTCCGGCCCCCCGCACGGAGGAGTGAGATTCAGCCCTGCCGGATCACCAGTCTGCCACCCTGGCGCTGGGCGACGACTTTGCCCGGGAGGTTGATGGCTCCCTGGCCGCGCCAGCCCGTGATCAGGCGGTCGACTTCCTCGATATGGCGGGCGAAAAGCGAGCCGGCCGGGGCGCCGGCCTCGATGGCGGCGCGGCGCAGCACTCGGCGGCGCACGGCGGGCGGCAGCGCGTAGAGCTTGGCGCACTCCAGGACCCCGGCGGCGTCACGCACGGCGGTCGCGGCCTGGACGGCCCAGGCGTCGAGGGCGTCGGCGTCGTCGCGGGACAGCCGCGCGGTGCGGGCGAGGGCTTCGACGACGCCCTTGCCGAGGGCCTTCTCCAGGGCGGGCAGGCCCTCGTGGCGCAGCCGGGAGCGGGTGTACGCCGGGTCCGTGTTGTGCGGGTCGTCCCAGACCGGCAGGGACTGGACCATGCAGGCCTTGCGGACGGTCTGCCGGTCGAGCCGCAGGAAGGGACGCCGGTAACGGCCGCCGGCCCCCGAGACCGCGGCCATTCCGGACAGGGAGCGGATGCCGGACCCCCGGGCGAGCCCGAGCAGGACGGTTTCTGCCTGGTCGTCACGGGTGTGGCCGAGCAGGATCGCGGAGGCGCCGTGCCGGTCGGCGGCGGCGTCGAGGGCGGCGTAGCGGGCATCGCGGGCGGCCGCCTCGGGTCCGCCCGCGCGGCCGACGCTCACCGCGACGCACTCCACGGGGTCCAGGCCCAGCTCACGCAGCCGCAGCACGACCTCCTCGGCACGGGCGCCGGAGCCGGGCTGGAGGCCGTGGTCGACGGTGATGCCGCCGGCGCGGATGCCGAGTTTGGGGGCTTCGAAGGCGAGGGCGGAGGCGAGGCCCATGGAGTCGGCGCCGCCGGAGCACGCCACGAGTACGAGCGGGGAGGGGGAACGCTCGTGCCCGGCGCCGCGACCGCCGGTGCGCGGGCCCGCGCGCCGGGGAGCGGCCTGCGGGGTCGCGGAAGTGTGGTCGGTGAGGATGTCGTGGAGGACGCGGCGGACCGCCAGGCGTATCGCCGCGACCGCAGGATGGGGACCCATGTCCGGTTCCCTTCATGAAGTCTTCGGGGGTGAACCCGAGGTTCGGTCACTCAGAGTGTGTAGATGGTGACAGAAACGGGCCGTTCCCCGAGCATTGCACGCCTACCCCTGGCACACGGTCCCTCGGACGAGTGATTGAAGGGGCGTTCGCCTGCCGTAGGCCGGATTCCGTTCACGACGACCGCATGCCGTTCACGACTCCGGCTTGCGATGCACCCGCGCGATCCAGTCCGCCGGTTTGGCGATCTCCGCCTTGGTCGGCAGGGTGTTCGGGGAGGTCCACACCCGGTTGAAGCCGTCCATGCCGACCTGGTCGACGACGGCTCGCACAAAGCGTTCGCCGTCCCGGTACTGCCTGAGTTTGGCATCCAGACCGAGCAGCTTGCGCAGGGCCATGTCCAGCCGGGAGGCGCCCTTGGCGCGGCGCTGCTGGAACTTCTCGCGGATCTCGGCGACGGTCGGCACGACATCCGGGCCGACTCCGTCCATCACGAAGTCGGCGTGTCCCTCCAGCAGGGACATCACGGCGGTGAGCCGGCCCAGGATCTCCCGCTGCGCCGGAGTCTGCACGAGGTCCACGAAGGACCGCCCGCCGTCGTCCTCCTCGGCCTCGGGCCGTCCGCCGGCCAGCGACTGGGCGGCCTCGCGGATGCGCTCCAGGACGGTCATGGGGTCGACGTCGGTCTCCGCGAGGAACGACTGGATCTCGCCCTCCAGGTGGTCGCGCAGCCAGGGCACCGCCGAGAACTGGGTGCGGTGGGTCTCCTCGTGCAGGCACACCCACAGCCTGAAGTCGTGCGGCCGGACGTCGAGTTCCCGCTCCACGTGGACGATGTTCGGCGCGACCAGCAGCAGCCGGCCGCCGCCGTTCCGGCCCGCCGGCAGGTCCCGGGTGGCGGGGGCGAAGGTCTCGTACTGGCCGAGGACGCGGGAGGCCAGGAAGGACAGCAGCATGCCGAGTTCGACGCCGGTGACCTTGCCGCCGACCGTGCCAAGGACCGCGCCGCCCGGGGTGCCGCCGCGCCGCTCCTGCATCTTGTCGAGCAGCGGTTTGAGGACCTCCCGGAACCCGGCCACGTTCGCCCGGATCCAGCCGGGGCGGTCGACGACGAGGACCGGGGTGTCGTGGATGTCCTCGGTACCCAATCGGGTGAAGCCCCGGACGTGCGCCTCCGAGGACTTCGCGTGCCGGCGCAGCTCCGCGACGACGGCCCTGGCCTCGTCGCGGCTCGCCTCGGGGCCCGGCCGTACGAGCCGGGTCGCGGTCGCGACCGCGAGATTCCAGTCGACCAACCCAGAAGAAGCGGCACCGCCGATGCTCGTCATGCGTCAACGGTACGTGAGCACCCCGCCTTGAGGCAGTCCAAGCACCCGCGCCCCCAAGGACCGCAGGCAACTGCACGACCTACGCCGCGAAGGGGCGCGGGGAACTGCGCGAGCAACCACAGCGCACCCGCACCCGAAGGACGCCCCCCTTTCGGCCCCACCCGGCAAAGCGTCCGGCGGAGCGTCCGGTGGAGCGGTCAGCAGCCGCAGTCCGCCAGCGCCGTAGCGGTGGCGTCCAGCGCCGCCTGGGCCTCGACGGCGTTCGTCGTGTCGGACGCCAGGAAGGCGAAGGCCAGCAGCCGGCCGTCCCGGTCGGCCACGGTGCCGGCCAGCGAGTTGACCCCCGTGAGGGTGCCGGTCTTGGCCCGTACGACGCCCGCCGCGCCGTTCGCGTAGCGGTCGCTGAGGGTGCCGGTGAAGCCGGCCACCGGGAGGCCGGTGAGGACCGGACGCAGATCGGGCCGGCCGGGCGAGGCGGCCTTGGCCAGGAGGGCGGTGAGCAGGTTCGCCGTCAGCCGGTCGTCGCGGTTCAGGCCGCTGCCGTCGTGGAAGACGGACCCGGCCGTCGGCAGGCCCAGCTTCGTCAGCTGGGCGGCGATGGCCCGGGCGCCGCCGTCGAAGTCGGCCCGCCCGCCGGTCGCGACGGCGGTCTGCCGGGCCAGCGCCTCGGCGATGTCGTTGTCGCTGTCGGTCAGCATGCGTTCGACCAGGGCGGACAGCGGGGGCGAGGCGACGGAGGCGAGGGCGGCGGCGCGTCCGGTGGCCTTGGCGGGGCCGGGAGCCGTCGTCTTGACGCCGGCCTTTCCGAGGAGGTCGGCGAAGGTGCGGGCCGCGCCCGCCGCCGGGTCGGGCACCCGGGGCGCGGGGCCGCTCGTGGTGGCGTCGGCGCGGCCCTCGTCGGCCATCAGGGCGCTGACCCGGGCGAGGTTGTCGTTCACGCCGATGGGGTGCAGGTCGGGGCCCGAGTACAGGCTGGTGTCGTAGGAGAGGGTGACCTCGTGGACGCCGCGGGCGCGCAGCGCCTTCGCGGTGTCGGCGGCGAGGGTGCGCAGGCCGGCCCAGCCGTCGGGGTTCTTCCGGGCGGTGAGGGTGGGGTCGCCGCCGCCGACGAGCACGAGTTTCCTGCTGCCGGGTTCCAGGACGGCGCGGGTGGTGAGGCGGTGGTCGGGGCCGAGAGTGGAGAGCGCGGCGACCGCGGTGGCGATCTTCGTGGTGGAGGCGGGGGTCAGCGCCTTGTCGGCTCCGGTGCCGTACAGCCGTTTACCGGTCGCCGCGTCCACCACCACGGCCGTGTGGGAACCGCCCAGTGCCGGGGCGTCCAGGAGCGGCCCGAGGACGTCCGCGAGGGCTTTCCCGGTGCCCTTGGCGCCCGTGGAGTCGCTGGTGTCCTTGGTGTCCGCGGCGCTCGCGGTGCCGCCGAGACCGGTCAGCACAGGCGCCGCGCTCGGGGCCGGCCGCAGGTCTTCGGAGGCCGTACCGGAGTCGCCGCCGTGATCTGCGCCACCTGCCCGCTCCAGGGCGGCGGCCCGGTCCCGCTCGGCCGTACGCTGACCGTTGGCGTCCCAGGGACCGGCGGCGGTCACCACCCCGGCGGCCAGCGCCAGCCCGGCGGTGGCGGCACCCGCGGTGACCTGCCAGGTCCGCGCTGTCCCGGGCCCGGGGAGCCGCGCGAGCTGCGGTTTCACGGCCCGTACGAGCCGCGCGACCCGTGGCCGGACGGTCGCCGCGCCCCCTGCCAGACGTGGTAGTACGGCGTTCACGATCCGCATCACGTGCGGTCTCGCGGCGCGCCACGGCCTCAGCTCTGGCATGACCACCAGCCCCTTTCGCGATCACACACCTGCGTGAGGGACACTTAACCACCAGAACTATGTGCTGATCATGGAGGAGCCACCGGTGGAGTTCGACGTCACGATCGAGATTCCGAAGGGTTCGCGGAACAAGTACGAGGTGGACCACGAGACCGGTCGTATCCGCCTGGACCGTCGTCTCTTCACCTCGACCGCCTACCCGACCGACTACGGCTTCGTCGAGAACACCCTCGGCGAGGACGGCGACCCGTTGGACGCGCTGGTCATCCTGGACGAGCCGACGTTCCCGGGCTGCCTGATCCGCTGCCGGGCGATCGGCATGTTCCGCATGACGGACGAGGCGGGCGGCGACGACAAGCTGCTGTGCGTCCCGGCCACCGACCCGCGGGTGGAGCACCTGCGCGACATCCACCACGTCTCCGAGTTCGACCGCCTGGAGATCCAGCACTTCTTCGAGGTCTACAAGGACCTGGAGCCCGGCAAGTCGGTCGAGGGTGCCAACTGGGTGGGTCGTACGGACGCCGAGGCGGAGATCGAGCGGTCCTACAAGCGCGCCAAGGAGCAGGGCGGTCACTGAGCCCGCTGCCGCACGGACGGGGCGCCCCCCCACCCCTGCCGGCCCTCCCGGTGTACCAGGGGCTAAAGAGGGTGAGGGTAGGTGGGGGTGAGGGGGGGGGGAGGAGTGACGGA